>NZ_CAMYFI010000018.1 GCF_947255005.1 uncultured Tessaracoccus sp.
CACCAAGCGGTGCTCCTCCGTAATTCGTCTGGACCAGGCACCCGTAGCGCCATACTTCAACTGCTCGGGTTTACCTATACCGGAGTAAGGGTCACGCAGGGATGCATCAATCAGCGTGTTAATACGCTTCAATATCTTGCGATCAGCCCTCTGCCAGTACTTATAGTCCTCCCAGGCATGGGAGTCCCACACTAACCGCACAGTCAGGCTCTGCGCTCAGTTCGGTCTAATTCGTGCTTTTCAACACTCCCCGAGCGCGCGCGTTCGTACGCATCAAGCAACCGTCGGGCGTTGGCAGGAGAGCTGAAGAGATATGCAGTCTCTTGCCAGGCTGCGTACTGATCAGCCGGCATGAGTACGGCATTCCCCCGGCGGGACACAATCTCGACGGCATCTCGATCCGCGTTGACACGTTCAATGAGTGGAAACAGGGTCCGTCGGGCTTCGCTAGCACTAATCGACATCTCGTTACCTCCTCCAGTACCGGTACAATATTATGGTACCACCGATGAGGTTTATTAGGCCTAGACTGCGAAGGCTTTCAGGATCAAGCGGGCACGAGGATGGCGACGCATTCCACGTGGTGGGTTTGGGGGAAGAGATCGAAGGCGTCGATGCGCTGCGGTGCGTAGCCCTCGTTGGAGAAATAGCTGAGGTCTCGCGCTAGGGCCGACGGGTCGCAGGCCACGTAGGCCACCCGCCGCGGCTGCAACTTCGCGACTGCTTGCACGGTTCGCTTTCCTGCGCCCTTGCGGGGTGGGTCCATCACGACGAGGTCGGCGCGCTTGGGGAGGCGGTGAAGAAACTGTTCTACGGGGGCCGCCTCAAACCGGGCTTCCGGTACGTTGCGGCGTGCGTGCAGCACTGCGCGTTTGTTGACCTCCACCCCCAATACGTCACACCCCGCTCCGGCAAGGGCACCCGCGAAGAGCCCGACGCCGCAATAGAGATCAACGGCGCTCTCCCCCGCCTGTGGCTTCAACCCATCCAGCACTGCATGAACGAGCGTGTTCGCAGCCTGGGGGTGAATCTGCCAGAACCCGTCGGCGTCAACTGTGTAATCTCGACCCGCAGCCCGCTCCTGCACCGACGGTGCACCTTCCACGATGTGCCCGTCGACAAGCACCACCCGTCCAGACGCGGCTTCGACTACCTCGACGCGCTCCCCCAGCACCGCCGGCGCCTGAGATGCAGCGATGCGGCATCCACCGTCGGGAAGTGCAACGACATCATGGCTGCGTCGAGCGCGAAGCCCGAGGCCATCACCACTGCCTGAGTACTGCATCCTGGTACGCCAACCCGTGAACGGCGTGACGGCGTGCACCTGCCCACTCCATTCCAAGCCCGCCAGGCGCTGCAGCTGCTCCGCAACCACCCGTCGTTTCAAATCAAGCTGTAAGGCTGGGCTTGCATGCTGCCAATCGCATCCGCCACAGATTCCCGCGACGGGGCACGGCGCTGGCACACGTTCGTCGTGGGCATTCAGCACCCGCGTAACCCGTCCCCTGTCGAAGCGCTTGCTGTGCTCGGTGACCTCCACATCCACGCGCTCACCAGGTAGCCCTCCGGAGATGAACGTCACTTTGCCGTCGATTCTGGCCACACACCATCCGCCGTGCGCCACATTACCCAGCACCACGTCGGCTTGGATCTCGGTCACGATTTACCTCCAGGGTTTGATAGCGTGCAATGGATTCTAGGAGTATCCATGCACATCGTGATCATGGGCTGCGGGCGCACGGGCGCCATGCTCGCCCGAGGCCTCGAGAACCGAGGCCACTCACTCGCCGTGATTGACGTCGAAGAAGAGGCGTTCGGGCGTCTCGGGTCCCAGTTCAAGGGGCAGACTGTCAAAGGCGTCGGCTTCGACCGCCAAGTATTAGAGACTGCCGGCATTCGCAACGCCGGCGGTTTCGCGGCAGTCTCCAGCGGTGACAACTCCAACATTCTTGCTGCCCGAGTGGTCAAGGAGATCTATCACGTCGAAAACGTGGTGGCGCGCATCTACGATCAGGGTCGGGCTCAGGTGTATGAACGCCTCGGAATTCCGACGGTCGCCCCGGTCCGGTGGAGTACCGGCATGGTGATGCGGCGCCTCCTGCCAGAAGGTTCCGAGCCCGTGTGGCGCGACCCGTCGGGACAGGTGCGCATGCTGCAGGTGCATGTACACCCAGGCTGGGTGAATCGCCGGATCTCCGATTTGGCTGACGCGGCCGGCTGCATTATTCCCGTGATCACGCGACTGGGTACCGGCATCGTGCCGACTGCGCAGACGGTCTTCCAAGACGGCGACCTGGTGTTCGCGTGCTGCGAAGTGGAGCAGACATCAACGTTGGAAATGGTGCTCGGCAATCCTCCGAAGGGAGCTACCCGATGAAGGTATCGATCGCTGGCGCGGGTCAGGTGGGCCGTTCCATCGCCCGCGAGCTGCTGGCAAACGGCCACCAGGTCACACTGATCGAACGCGACGGCAAGGCGCTTAAGCAGGACACGGTGCTGGGAGCGACCTGGCTTCATGCTGATGCCTGCGAGATGGAAAGTCTCGAAGAAGTCGAACTCGACACCTTCGACGTGGCCATCGCCGCCACCGGCGACGATAAGGTGAACCTCGTCCACGCGCTGCTGGCGAAAACCGAGTTCAGCGTGCCGCGCACCGTGGCGAGAGTGAACCATCCAGGCAATGAGTGGCTCTTTGACGAGCATTGGGGTGTTGACGCCGCCGTATCCACCCCGCGACTCATGGCCGCGCTCGTAGAGGAGGCCGTCGGCGCCGGCAACCTGGTGCGCATCTTCAGCTTTCAAGACGACGATACACACCTGTCAGAGGTCACGATTACGGAAGAATCCGGCCTCGTCGGGCGAGCGATCGGGGAACTGACGATCCCCGACGAGGTTGCCGTCGTTGCGCTGGTGCGCAAAGCGAAGGCGCAAGCACCGAAGATCGACGAGCGCCTTGAGCTGGGCGACAAGCTCTTCTTCCTCACCCCCAACCACGCGGAAACTGACCTCGAGGAACAGTTTGCCGCCGAAGAGCCGAGCGTCACTCTCAATGCTCAAACGCTATCGGGCAGTACGGAGAACTCGGGGTTGTAGAGCACCAACTGATCGTCGAGCTTCGCCAGACGCCCGCGCGCCGTCACCACTGCCCCGTCGTGCAGGCAGTCGACACACTGCCGCCCCATCCAGATCAATAGGACGCTGCCCGTCGGATCCGTGAGCTCGGCTTCAAACCAGCCGTACACAAGATTGATACCGTGCTGGGTGATAGTGCCGCCAATCTCTACACGTTCGCGAGGCTGGCAATCAGCAATGCGGGCGCACTCCAACGCATCGCGCCTTGGAGTGCGTTCAGGTTCCGCCAAGAACCAGCGTTTTAGCCGGGTCCCGAGCGAGTTCGGCACGGCTACTCCTTCGACTGCGTTTCGTCAGCGTTGCTGATCTCCGGCAGCGTGAAAGGAATCACTGTGCCGGGGGCGATGGGCTGTTCCCCGCGGCGCACGACCAGGTTGGCGAAGAACTCCTCCAGGGTGACGGTGACGTCCTCGTTCTCCGGCTCGGTGGCCGCCTGACCAAACACGACTCCGCGAAGCACCCATGACGGTCCCTCGGCGAGCCATGTGCGCGTAATCTGCACGCCCTGGCGGCCATCTTGGGTCTGCACAGGCACAGCGCGCCTGATCTCGGTGCCGAATGGCCCCTTCGACATGGATATGCGAGTGCCCTGCTGTTGGCTGGCAGCAGCGATGAGTTCCCGACGGATTTCTGGCACGTAGGCGCTGCGCAGCGGTGCGCCGAATAGGGCAACCTCGATGGCGGAATGCTCGTCTTGCACGATAATCGCCTGCGGAACCTGCTGATTGTTGACCGAGATCTGCATCTTCATATCGGGGAACGGGGTAACGACGATGCAGCCCAAGTCGAGGCGCTTGATGTCGTCTGCGTGGAGGTCGACCTCGTCGATGTCGAAGGGGCCGTCCTCGCGATCGAACTCCTCGTCCCATGCGAGCCATTGCGCTTCGTGCTTCTCCATGGCGTGCCGGTCCTTGGCCTCATCGTCCCTGTGTTCGGGTTTCGTGTGCGAGTCGTCGTCTGCAGAAAGTTCTCCCTTCACATCGTCGACGCGCTCGTCGTCCGTTTGGGCACTCTGGCGCTTCTTGCGTCCGAAAATCACTTACGCTCCACTCAACAGTTGGCTTCCACCACTAGAACCATAGCCACGAACGCCGCGCTCGGTGGCATCCAGTTCGTGCACTTCAACGAAATTCGCCGTCACAAACGGGACAATCACTAGTTGTGCGATGCGCTCACCCCGTCTGATCTGGATGTCGTCTCGACGGTCCAAGTTCACCAGGCATACCTTAATCTCCCCCCGGTACCCCGCGTCAATGATGCCCGGAGCGTTCACGATGCTGAGCCCTGCCTTGGCTGCCAGCCCGGAGCGAGGCGTCACCATGCCGACGGTGCCTTCCGGCAGCGCGATCTGCACGCCGGTGCCAACCAGCCGCCGCTCGCCCGGAGCCAGGCATACCTCTTCACTGGCTCGCAGGTCTGCGCCTGCGTCCCCGGGGTGGGCATAGGTGGGGGCTGTGCCAACAACAGGAATGTCCATCAGTGCTCCTTCACAGCTTGGATCGCTGCCACGAGCTCGGCCGGGCGACGGGTGGAGATAAGCCAGGCCGGGTGCGGATCCGCAGGATCATCAATCCATACTCGCACCTTCTGCTGCACGTACGGCCTGGTCAGCATGAAGCTGCGCTCGTCGGTATCAGCGCGCACATCCCCGTCGACGATTTCTGCGCGGCCAACATACGGCGCCTCGAGGAGGTAACGTCCGACGGCCAGGCCACGCTCGTCGACCTTGATAACCAGCGAGAAACCAAGAATTCCAAGGACCACCACTAGCGTCGACAGCACTGCGAGGGTGATGACCAGCCAGAGGTCGACGAAGACGAATACAGCCAGGATGACCGATGCGACGAGGCCCGCACCGAGGAGCCACCACAGCCAGGGAGCTCGGAGACGTTCATGGTAGGTCACGTCGGCAAATGTACCCTGAGTCGGTAATAATGGAGCGCAGGAGGACCACCATGAAGCTGACCGAAAAGGTAATTTGGAATGTCTACTCAGGCATCCTTGGCGCGCTGGCCACGTTTATTGCGCAGAAACTCATCACGATGGCGTGGCAGGCGTCCACTGGCGAGGAGCCACCGGACCCCAACGACCCTGATACTCCCGGATTTCAGGCGATCGTCTGGGCTGCGGCGAGCGGCCTCGGCGTGGGCGTGACGCAGATTATGATGAACCGCTACGTGCAGCGCCGCTGGTGGTCAAATACTGGCCACGGTGCCCCCGGCAATCGCCGCAACCTGCTTGACGCCGCAGCAAAGCAGAAAAACAAAAAGAAGTAGTAAGGGTATTCAACACCCGGGGCGCCGGTCTGCGTCGGCTGTGACTGCTTTCATTCAGACACAGTCGACGCAGAACTGTTCTTCACCCCGACTCTCAGCCAGCTGGCTGCGCGATTTGACGAGGTAGCACGATGCGCACGTGAACTCGTCTTGCTGGCGCGGAAGCACGCGAACCGTCAGTTCCTCGTGCGATAGGTCCGCGCCTGGAAGCTCGAAGGACTCGGCCGCCTCGACCTCATCTTCGTCGACTTTGCCGGAGTTCTGGTCGTTGCGACGAGACTTCAACTCCTCGAGGGAATCTTCTTGCATCTCCTCATCTGTCTTGCGAGGAGCATCGTAATCCGTTGCCATTGCAGTCCTTATCGTTGTAATAGCTCGCGCATATTGATACCACACCTCGCCGGAGCGCACGAATATGGTCCCGGCGATCTGCGCTTTCGCTGGTAGATTGGCCCGGAAAGGTTCGACCCCGAGGAATCCAACGATGAACAGTGCACTGTCCCCCCGCGAGATCCAGGCCCGCATTCGCGGTGGTGAATCCGTCGGCGACGTCGCACGCGATGCCGGAGTTGAGGTTTCCGCGATCGAGGGATTTGCGGGCCCTGTGCTCGCTGAGCGCGAATTCATGGTGTCCAACGCCTTGAAGTCCACCATTCGCCGCCGTGGAGAACAGGCCCACCGTCGCCTGGGAGAGCTGGTGAGTGAGCGCCTTCAGCAACGCGGCCTCGACGCTGATGCCATCCTGTGGGATGCGTGGCGCCAGGAAGACCTGCGCTGGAGGGTAATCGGAATCCTCGGCGACGAAGCCGGCAACCGCACCGCAGAGTTCCTCTTCGACCACAAGCGCCGGTTCAGCGTCGCAGATAACGCCGACGCGCGTTGGATGATCGGCGAAGAGCTGCCCGACGCGGAGGGCCAGGATGAGAACACCGTCGATTTTGACGACGAGTTGGCCTTGCTGCGCGCCACCCGCGAGGCAAGTCAGCCGGCGCCCGCATCGCCTGGTGACGATGTCCCCGTCGCTGATGCGATGCATGACAGCCACGAAGATACCTCCTCGCTCGATGAGCTCTACGACATGTTGAGCGGCATTTCCGAGGATTCAGTGCGCATCTACACCGGCTTGATCGAGCCCGACGCTCCCGCCGCGCCGCAGGAGGCGTCCGGCGTCGAGGAAGCCACTCCAACCGAGCAACCACTCACCGTCGAGGAAGAGGAACCCGCCCCGGAGCCTACGCCTCCGAAGGAGCCTGTCGATACGCAGCGAAGCGTCCCTGAACCGGTACAAGAATCGCTGGTGGATGACCCAGAAGACGAAGCTCAGAAGCCCAAGCAGAAGAAACCCCGCAAACGCCGCGGGCGCGCCCATGTGCCGAGCTGGGACGAAATCATGTTCGGTGGTCCGAAGGGCTGACACCGCCCGAGCCTTACGTCCAGGCGTCGTTGTCAAACGGTAGCGGGTCGGGAGACAACGTGGCCTGCGCCATCGCCTTCGTTACCTTGCGACGATGGTGCAGCCTGCACAGCACCTCATAGCGGATCGCATGCTCGCCCCCTTGTGCGGTGTCTCCCACCTCGACCTGTGATCCCTCGGTCACCATCTTGCCATCGACGGTACGCGCATTGTGGGTACCTTTGTTGCCGCACCAGCACAAGGGCCCCAGTGGCAGCGTCTCCATGCGGTCGGCGAGCTCAACCAGGCGCTGCGATCCGGGAAACAGACGGGTGCGGAAGTCAGCCAGGATGCCGAACGCGTACACGTCGATCTGCAATTCGTCGACGATGCGCGCGAGCTCATCGATCTGGTCGGCCGTGTAAAACTGGGTTTCGTCGCAGATGAGGTAGTCGATGCGTTTAGCGTGCGTGAGTTCACGGATCACGAACGTCCAGAAATTGAACTCGTCGTCTACTTCGAGTGCCTCCGAGGACAGCCCGAGCCTGGAGGTTACCGCGGGCCTGCCGGAGCGGTCTTGCCTAGTGAAGAGCCGGCCTTGGCGGCCGTGCTGCGACTGCGTGAAATCCATCTGCAGCGCGAGCGTCGACTTGCCGCAGTCCATCGGACCCGTGTGGAACACCAGCTCAGCCACCGCGTCTCCCTCGTTCAATTGCCGTGCGATACACCTCGACATAGCGCTCCGCCATCGATGCCGGCGTGAGCCCCTCCACCACGCGAGCCACATTGGCCCGCAGCGCGGAGCGTGTGTCTGGATCTGCCAGGCGGCGCATCCCCTCGGCGAGTGAGACTGCGTCCGGGCGTACCAGCAGGCTCGATTCTGGGCTCACACCGGTGGTCAAGCGATCGTCGCAGTACAACACGGGTAGGCCTGCGAGCCCCGCTTCGAGCAGAACCATGGGCTGCACGTCAAATCGATACGATGCGAGCACGAGCGCGTCGGCCTCGGCGTACTCCTTGGCGATCTCAGCTCGGCTTTGCAACTGTCCACGGAAGATGACACCCGGCCCGGCCAAGTGTTCAAGCCGCTCACGCTGGTCTCCGTCACCCACGAACACGAGCTCAGCGCCGGGGATGCGTGCGTGGTTGAACGCTTTGACCAGTACGTCGAGGCGTTTCTCCCGAGATAGCCGTCCAACGCTGAGAAAACGCACCGTGACGTCGCCGCGGTCCGTCTGGGCCGCCGGCACGGGTTCGATCTTGGCTCTTCGGCACGCGTTCGGAATCTGCACGCCACCGATGGGTTGCCCGACGGCGTTCTCAATGTTGGTGATCATGTAGGCGGCAGGGCTCGTCACCTCGTCGACGTGCGCCGCGATCCAGCCAAGCGAGCGCCAGTCAAGCCGCGAGAAGTAGTTGTTGTTGTCTGGTTCCGGGGTGGCCGGCGGCAACGTCGGGTAGAACCTTGGCGAGCGCCCCGATGCGACGGCAAGGATTCGCGTCACCAGGTACTCGTAGCTCAGCGATCCCCACATCGCGGAGAACGGAAGCGTCGCGTGCGTGCCTGCAATGTTGGCATGGAAGGTGTGCACGTGCGGCACACCCTGATTACGAGCGATGCGGGCACCGAGCACCACGGCCCCCCGTTCGGTTTGGGAGTGCACGATGTCGAATCGTTCACGGATCATGCGCGCTGCCCACCGTGAGGAGTGCAGTACGTTGAGGTGCGCCGGAAGCCCTTCGATGTAGTGCGACTTGCAGGCGATGGTGCGGCACTGCTCGGGAATGCTCAGGTGCTTGGCGGGAGCCAACAAGGTGACATCGTGGCCCAACTCGGTGAGCGCCTCGATCTGGGTTTGCATCGAGCGCGCGATACCGCCTGAGGCGGGGAAAAAGTCGTCCAAGAGGAGTGCGATCCGTAAGCGTCTCACTTAGTTCCTCCTCGCGACAGCAGCGGCATCACCATTTCGGCGTGGGTTAGTGAACCATGCATACCAACCAGGCCAAACTCGTCGGGGAATCGCGTGCTCATCACCGCCCAATCGTCTCGCATAGCGACGAGCACGTCGCCGATGCGCTCGCGGGTGTCGGGTGTGACCTGCTCGCCGAACCATCCCGCGGCGACGGCTTCGTCTCGCAACACCACATGGGCGCGCTCCCCCAAGAATTCCTGCCAGGCCTCCGCCAGGGACTCGGGCGCGTCGGTATAGAGCTGGCGAAAGCGTCCTTCGCCGGCGATTCGTTGGAACCCATCCAGACGCGGTTCGTGCTCTGCAACGATCCTGCGGTGCGGTGGAACGGTAATCATGCCGTGGTCACCCGTGACCAGCACGCACACATCGTCGTCGGCCAGGGCAACGATGCCCGCGACGAGGTCGTCGACGGTCTCCAGCTCCTGCAGCCACCGCCACGACCCTGGCCCCGACGTGTGCCCAGCGTGGTCAAGCAGCCGCTGGTAGCAGTACACGACGTCGTGGTTAGTCAACGCCTCTTCTACCAGCGCGACAGTGCCGTGCACGTCGGATTCGTCCTCCGGTCTGGGATGCAACGCTGTGCCCTCGAACGCTAACCGGGTGAGCGCGCTGCCGTCGAAGCGCCCGAGCGTCACGGCCGCGCTGGCCGTGCCTTGCTGGGCGAGTTGCTGAAACACCGTGGGTTCCTGCCGAAACAGCTCCACGTCGGCCTGCCCGCGTTCCCAGGTGAGCGCATTCACCACCGCGTCCACCTGCGGATCGAAGAAGGTGTATCCGACGACGCCGTGCCTGCCTGGAGGACGCCCAGTGCCGAGGCTCGTGAGGGAACAGGCCGTCGTGGACGGCACGGAACACGTGAGCGGCTGCTCATCCAACGACAGCAATCGCTCCGCGTGGTTGCCCCATTGGTGCATCACGTCCAGACCGAGCCCATCCACCATCACGATGACGTACTTGTTCGCACGCGGCACGTCGATGATCGGCGGCTCGCCCACAAGGCGAGCTTCGACGCTCGGCAACACGTTGCACAACGCCCCGCCGTCGTAGCGGGGCAGCACGAAATCGTCAGTCATCGTACTGCCGCCTGCAGCAGATTTCCGAACTCGACCAGTTTGTGCATGCTCGCAACCCCGTCGGCGTCGCGGCTCATGCGTACCACGTAGTCGTCGGCGGCATCGACTCCGGTGTAGCCGTGGTCGGCTTCGCACGTCGGATTGTCGCAGGCAGCGGGGCCGACATCGATGCGCCTAGTCGCGCCCCAAATGACGGTGAGCCACGCCTCGGCCAGGTCGGGGCGAGGGGAGGCTGGATCTGCAACGGATTGGGTGAGGACCACCGAGTCGATAGCCGCGAATTTCACTACTTCCGTCGAGACGATAGCCCGCCCGAACTCGCCCTCATCGGCATGGCAGATGACGAACGCTCCGTCGACGAGCACCAAGACCGTCAGGTGACGGTGAGCCTCGCTACCCGCGAACGTCGCCTCGTGATGCACGAGATGCGCGGTGACCCGACGCTCGCCCACCGCCCCGGCAATAGCTCGACAAATGATGGTTGGGTAGAAGCCGCAATCGGCCACCTCAACGAGGAGGCGGTCCGGCAGCGTTGCGATGGGATCAGCGCTGGAACTCACCGCACCATCATAGGCACCTTCGACGTCACCGTGCGCCAGGCAGTAGGTTAGGCGCATGCGTAACCGCCCCTTCATCGGAGCCCGGTTGGAAGACCGTCTCAACAAGATGCTCAATTCCTTCATGCGCAGGCGTGGTTGGCAAGAGGCGATCCGCCCCTATCTGGGATACGGCTCGAGCAGCATGATCCGGGTGCTGGCGCGCATCGTGCTCGTGCCGCCCAAAGACCTCGGTATCGTGCAAGCCGCCAACGCTGTGCTGTACCGTCGGGGCTGGCGCAATTTCGTCGCGCTGAGCAAGGTAGACGCTCGCGCCACGATCCGCGTCGGCGACGTGGCCATCCCCGTCCGCGCTGATCGGGGCGGCTACATCGACGTGCGCATCGACAACCCCGGGCTCGATCCAGGCTGGCACACCATCACCATCGAAGGATCCGACGGCGCCTCCGCACTCACGCAAGTGCACGTCGTGGGTGAGGAAGTGACGTTCGGAATCGTCTCCGATATCGACGACACAATTATCTCGACGTGGCTGCCCCGCCTGATGCTCGCGGCATGGAACTCGTTCGTCCTCACGGAGCAGGCCAGACAGGCAGTGCCCGGTATGGCTCGCTGGTACCAACAGCTGCTTGCCGCGCATCCGGGTGCGCCCATCATTTATGTATCGACCGGCGCGTTCAACACGTTCCCCATGATTCGTCGTTTCCAGCAACGCCACGGGCTCCCGGCTGGTCCGATGCTGCTCACGGACTGGGGGCCGACGAACACAGGATGGTTCCGAAGCGGCACGGATCATAAGCGTTCCGCACTCCGCGAGCTTGCCCGCGATCTTCCGAACATTCGCTGGCTGCTGGTGGGCGACGATGGGCAGCACGATCCAGACCTGTACGGTGAATTCGCTGAACTGCAGCCGGCTCACGTGTTGGCCCGCGCCATCCGCCAACTCGCCCCCGGCGAGGCCGTGTTGGCGCACGGTATCCGCATCGAAGGGCCTGAAACGCGTGGGAATCTCCACATCGCCCCGGAGTTTCGTGCCCCGGACGGCGACGGTCTCGCGGATAAGCTGAGGCAGTTGGACATCATCGATTTCTAGGAGGCCAACGTGGCGAAGGCTGACGACGACATCATTGACGAGGAACAGATCGTCGACATCGACGTCACCGCCGAGATGGAAGCGAGCTTCCTGGAATACGCATATTCGGTGATTTACTCCCGCGCGCTACCCGACGCGCGCGACGGCTTGAAGCCGGTGCAGCGCCGCATCCTCTTCTCCATGGGAGAGATGGGCATCACTCCCGACAAAGGACATGTGAAGTGTGCTCGCGTCGTCGGGCAAGTGATGGGCTCGCTGCACCCCCATGGCGACGGCGCCATCTACGATGCACTCGTCCGCCTAGCACAGCCGTGGACGATGCGGCTCCCGCTCGTTGACGGGCACGGCAACTTCGGTTCCCTGGATGCCGGCCCCGCCGCCATGCGTTACACCGAGTGCCGCATGGACCCACCGGCGCTCGCAATGACGCAAAGCATTGATGAGTCCACCGTCGACTTTCGCCCCAACTACGACGGCAAGGAATCGGAGCCGGAGGTATTACCGTCGGCCATCCCGAACCTGCTGGTCAACGGCGCGTCCGGCATCGCCGTCGGCATGGCCACCAACATTGCGCCCCACAACCTCGTCGAGGTGGTCGGTGCGATTCGGCAGCTCGTGCGTGACCCGGAGGTGTCGCTCGATGAGCTCATGCAACACATTCCCGGCCCAGACTTCCCCTCCGGCGGCAAAATCGTCGGGCTCGACGGCGTTCGCGACGCGTATGCCACCGGTCGCGGCAGCGTGAAGGTGCGCGCTACCACCCGCATCGAGAAGGTGGGGCCGCGACGTCAGGGCATCGTTGTCACCGAGCTGCCGTACATGGTGGGCCCGGAACGCATTATCGAGCAGATTAAGAAAGCCGTCGGCTCGAAGAAACTCACGGGCATTCACGACGTCAAGGATCTCAGCGACCTGGAGCGCGGCACCCGCCTCGTGATCGAGGTGAAGAACGGCATCAATCCCGAAGGACTGCTCGAACAACTCTACAAGCAGACGAAACTCCAAGACACCTTCGCCATCAATAGCGTTGCGTTGGTGGATGGCCAGCCGCGCACTATGACGCTGAAAGAGATGCTCGAGGTGTATCTTGAGCATCGCCGGCAGGTGATCGACCGCCGCACTGCACACCGTCTTGGCAAGGCCCAGGATCGCCTGCACCTAGTCGAGGGGCTCATGATCGCCATCCTCGACATCGACGACGTGATCGCCATCATCCGCAGCTCCGACGACGTCGCCGAAGCCCGCGAGCGTCTCATGGGCGCCTTTGAGTTGACCGAGCCGCAGGCGAATTACATCCTCGAGATGCAGCTGCGCCGCCTGACTAAGTTCTCAACACTCGAGCTCGAGAAAGAAGCGAAGGATCTGCGCGCCAAGATCACGCAGCTCCAAGCCATCCTTGACGACCCCACGGAGCGCGACCGAGTACTCATCGGCGAGCTCGACGAGATCGCCAAGGAATACGGCACTCCGCGACGCACGGTGTTGCTAGCTGGCGCGGGTTCGTCGTCGAAGGCTGCCACCCCACTCGAGATTCAAGACGTGCCCTGCCGGATCCTGCTGAGCGGTTCTGGACTGATCGCCCGCGTTGATGCCGTCGATCTGCCGAGTGCGACGGGGCGTGCCGCACACGACGTGATCATTTCGTCGTGCATCACCACTGCCAAGGGCCAGTTCGGCGTGATTACGAACACCGGGCGATGCATCCGCGCGGAGGCCATCGAACTGCCCACCGTGCCCGTCTCGATGCAGGCCCCCAATCTGCAGGGCGGCTCCCCCGTCGAGGAGCTGTGGCAGCTCGATAAGGGCGAGCGCATCCTGGGAGTGGTGTCGCTGGCAGATGATTCGCTCGGCATCGCGCTTGGCACTCGCGACGGCGTGGTCAAGCGGGTACGGCCCGACTACCTTGCTAGGGATTCGTGGGAAGTGATTCGACTCGCAGACGGCGACGAAGTGGTTGGCGCGCAGGAGCTCGTCGACGAGCACTGCAACCTGGCCTTCATCACCTCCGACGCCCAGCTACTCCATTTCAAGGCCGATTTGGTTCGTCCACAGGGACGAACCGGCGGCGGCGTCGCGGGAATCAAATTGAGCAAGGACGCGTCGGTGATCTGGTTTGGGGTGGCCGACCCAGAAAGCGACGAAGTCGTGACCGTGTCGGGTTCGTCTGAGTCCCTGCCCGGTACTGAGGCTGGATCCGCGAAGATCACACCCCTGGCCGAGTATCCGACGAAGGGCCGTGCCACCGGCGGCGTACGCTGCCACCGTTTCTTAAAGGGCGAGGACGCGTTGACCGCAGCCGGCATCGGTGGCGCCCCGATGATGGCAACCGCCGCATCGGGCAGCCCCGTCGTGTTGCCCGAGAGCCATGCCAGGCGCGACGGTTCGGGCACACCGCTTACCCAGCCCGTCGTCAAAATCGCGGGACGTCTGTCCACCGCCACTGAAAAGGAGTAGCCTCCATCAGGTGAGCTTTGATGACCTGTTGGAATCTAACCGCCGCTACGCCGAATCGTTCCCGCATGCCGGCTTCGATGGTATTGCAAGAGCAGGTGTGCTCATGCTCACCTGCATGGATTCGCGTATCGATCCGCTCGACGTGATCGGGCTCACACACGGCGACGCCAAGATCCTGCGCTCCCCCGGCGGGATCCTGAGTGAGACCATGCTGCAGGGCTGCATCCTCGGAGTGCACCTGCTGGGCGTCGAGCGCATCCTCGTCATGCCGCACACGAAGTGCGCCATGGCCTCCGGCACCGACGCCAACATCCGCGAACTCATCACCGAACGCAGCGGACTCGACACCACGTGGGTCACCTTCGGCGCAAGCCCCGACCAACTCACGCGCCTGAACTCCGACGTGGCCACCTTGCGCAACCATCCATTGCTCAAAGATCGTGTTGAGGTGGGCGGTTTCATGTACGACGTTGACAACGGCTTCCTCGAGCAGCTCCTGTAGTTTGGCTAGGCGATAACCACTGCCCAGGTTTCGATACGCGGCCCGCGGCCGCTACTCAACCACCTGCGTAGAAACGCGCTCGCTACTCAACCACCAAAGCGAACTACTCGCCGACCTTCGATAACGTTTCGGGAACAAGGAGGGCCTATCTCCCGGCAGCCCAAAATGTTCAGGTACAGTACTTATTGCTTTCAATCAAGAGCAATTGCACTCTCAAAGAGGAGATCCCTTCATGAGTATGAAACATCGAAGCCCCTGGTTGGTTGGCTGCACGATGGCCACCGCACTGGCATTGAGCCTCACCGCATGTGGCGGTGACGGAGGTAGCGAAGGCACCAAACCTGGTGAGACCGGAAGCGGCTCGGCCGCGCAGTCCAAGAAACCGGGCGAGAAGATCGAACTCGACTTCATGCACCGCCTCCCCGACGGTGAGGGCATGACTCCAGTATCGGAGATCGTCGAGAAGTGGAACAAGGAACACCCCGACGTCCAGGTTAAGGCTACCAAGTTCGACAGCAAGGCAGCCGAGATGATCGTGCGCCTCGAGTCCGACTTCAAGGCCGGCAACGCCCCCTGCATCGCGTTCACCGGCTATGCCGAAGTGCCGGAACTATATGTGAAGGGCATGTTGGCTGACGTCACCCAGGAAGCCGAAAAGTACAAGGCCAACTACACCGAGGGCGCATACAACCTCATGAGCGTGGGCGGCACGATGACTGGCCTGCCCCAGGACGTCGGCCCGCTGGTGTACTTCTACAACGAAGACGCCTTCAAGGAACTCGGCATCGACGTTCCCACCGACCTAGCAGGATTCCAGGAAGCTGCCGCCAAGGCGAAGGAACAAGGCAAGTACATCTCTGCCTTCACCCCTGATGAAGCCCAAAACTGGCTCTCGGCGCAGTCCGCAGCCGCCGGCGACTCGTGGTTCTCCGCAGAAAACGACCAGTGGGTCGTCTCCGCGAACGGAAAGGGCTCCGAGGCCGTCGCTGATTTCTGGCAGAAGATGCTCGACGACAAGACCACGCTCGTCACTCAGCGCTGGGGCGATGGTTTCACCAAGGCCCTCGTGGACGGCCAACTCATCGGCCATATTGGTGCAGCGTGGGAGGCTGGCTTCATTCTTGACCCCCTCGACGGCACTGCGCATGAAGGCAAGTGGCGCGTTGCACAGCTGATGGACTTCGGCGCAGGCAAGGTCACCGGTCCCGACGGGGGCTCCGGGCTCAGCGTCATGAAGGACTGCAAGTACCCGGCCGAGGCCATGGAGTTCATCGACTGGTTCAACACCCAGACTGATGATCTGGCTACTCAGGGGATCGTGACCGCGAGCACCAATACCGTTGCAACCCCCGAGAAGATGAAGAAGCAGTTTGGCGGACAGGACGTGTTGGCTGAAATGAAGACCGCATCGGAGAACCTCGCCATAGACTTCGGCTACGCTCCCGGATTCTCCACACTGTCCACTATGAACCAGACCGCCGACGAGGTCGGCACTGGCGCGAAGAAGATGACCGACATCTTCGACACCGCCCAGAAGACGGGCATGGACACGTTGAAGAACCTTGGCCTGCCTGTCAAGGAAGGCTAATTCCCCCTTCGGTTGGGCGTGAGGCACACACCCGCCTCGCGCCCAACCCCTCATTGAGGACATCCCTATGAGTTCCGACACCGTTACGCAGCCACGGCGCCAGCACCGTCGCATGAGCCGAATCCGCCGATCCGAAATCATTGCCGGTTGGGGTTTCATGGCCCCGTTCGCAATCCTGTTTGCGTTCGTGCTGCTGGTTCCTATGATCACGGCGATTCGGTCGTCGCTCTATCGCATGGAGTCCACTGGTGGCGGACTCTTCGGCGGAGGCGAGATGGCCGAGAAATTCGTCGGATTGGCCAACCTGCAATGGGCTGCGACGAATGAGGCCTTCTGGACGGGTATCACCAGGGTGGGCGCCTACGCACTCTTCCAGATTCCGGTGATGACCCTCGGCGCGATGCTCCTCGCGCTGCTGCTCGACTCGATTGTGGTCCGCCGCCCGGGCTTCTTCCGTATCTCGTATTTCCTGCCCTTCGCGATTCCGGGCATCGTGGCGGCAATGCTCTGGCTCTACCTCTACACGCCAGAGCTTTCCCCGATCATGCGCTACCTGCCGTCGTGGGTGAACTTTATGGCGCCCGACGTCGTCTTGGCCTCCATGGCCAACATGACGACATGGACGTACACCGGCTACAACATGCTCATCTTCCTGGCCGCGCTACAAGCCATTCCTCATGAACTGTACGAGGCAGCGCGCATCGACGGGGCGAAGGAATGGCAGATTGCCACGCGCATCAAGATTCCCATCATGGGCAACGCTATTTTGCTTTCGGTGCTCATGTCGATCATCGGCACGGTACAGCTGTTCAACGAACCCGTCGTCATGGAGACGGTGAACCCGTGGATGGGCAAGGCCTACACCCCCATGATGATGGCCTACAACACCATGACGGGCGGCCTTTCCCCGTCGGGTAACGGCCACGCCTCCGCGATCTCGGTAATGATGGCAGCGGTAGCGGGCGTGATGGCCTTCGTCTACTGGAGCGTGCAACGAAAGGTGACGAAGTGACTACTGCAACCGCCAAGCGCTCTGCGAAGCGCCACGACATTCCCCCCGCCCTGCGTCCGACGCCAACAGCGAAGACGATCACCTGGATCATCCTCGTGTTCGCAGCCTTGTATTTCCTACTGCCGGTGGTCTGGCTCGTCATGGCTGCTACGAAAACCAACAATGACCTGGCGACGTCGTTTGGCTTCTGGTTCGCCGACATGAACCTGGCCCGCAACTACGAGAGCCTCCTGTCTTGGACCGGCGGCATGTTCTGGCGCTGGGTTGGAAACTCCATCTTCTACTCCCTGTCAGCGGCCACGCTAGGCTGCCTCATCTCCGTGATGGCGGGCTACTCGGCCACAAAGTTCCGATACCCCGGCCGGCGCATCATGATGGGCACCATCTCCGCGGGGCTACTCATCCCCGTTTCGATCCTCACGATCCCGATGTACACCGTGTTCCACGGCTTGGGGCTCACCGACACCGTGTGGGCGATCATCATCCCGTGCTCCGTGCTTCCGTTCGGTGTGTTCCTCGGCATGGTGTATGCGGAGGCGTCCGTTCCCGACGAGCTCCTCGAGGCCGCACGCCTCGACGGACTGAGCGAGTTCCGCATCTTCTTCACGATCGTTCTGCGCCTCCTGGCACCTGCCATGGTGACGATCTTCCTGTTCATCTTCGTGAACACGTGGAACAACTTCATGTTGCCGTTGATGATGATTTCCAAGCCCGAGCTGAAGCCGGTCACGCTCGGCCTCTACGGCATGATGAGCTACTTCGCTCCCGACAAGGGCGCGGTCATGCTGGGCGCGCTGCTTGGCGTCGTACCGCTCATCATCTTGTTCCTGACGTTGCAGCGGTACTGGCAGGCGGGACTTGCCGCCGGCGCAGTCAAGGGCTGACCACATGACGATCGACGAGATCCTCGCCACGCTCACTCTCGCCGACAAGGTGGCTCTCTTGACCGGGGCGGACTACTGGCACACCAAGGCCTTCCCCGACGTTGGCGTCGAGGCCATGATGCTCGCCGACGGCCCGCACGGCTTGCGGAAACAGGCTGACGCCGCAGACCATCTCGGACTGAATGCCGCACGCCCCGCCACGTGTTTCCCCACGCCCGCGTCGCTCGCATCGACATGGGACGAGGCGCTCGTCGAGGAAGTCGGGGCAGCCTTAGGCGCCGAGGCTGCACGAGAGCAGGTGAGCGTCGTGCTCGGCCCCGGGGCCAATATCAAACGCGACCCTCGGTGTGGACGCAACTTCGAGTACTACTCCGAGGATCCGCTGCTGTCGGGGCGCATCGCCGCCGCCATGATTCGCGGTATCCAGTCTCGCGGTGTCGCTGCCTGCCTCAAGCATTTCGTTGCCAACAATCAGGAAACAGACCGGCTTCGTATCAGCGCCGACGTGGATGATCGTGCACTGCGGGAGATCTACCTCGCGTCCTTCGGTGAAGCCATCGCGGGCGGCCATCCGCGCTGCATCATGAGCTCCTACAACCGCGTCAATGGTACCTACGCGGGCGAGAGCCGTGAGCTCCTCACTGACGTGCTGCGCGATGAGTGGGGATTCGACGGCGTGGTGGTCTCTGACTGGGGCGCCGTGTTCGACCGCGTCGCCACGTTGCGCGCCGGCCTCGATTTGGAGATGCCGTACAGCGGTGGCTGCACCGAGCGGGAGGTACTGGACGCTATTGAGCGAGGCGAGCTGGACGCGTCGGTCGTGGAGGCATCTGCCCGACGCATGCTGGAACTCATTGCAGCCCTCCGGCATGCCGATGTGACGGATTCCGTGGATTTCGACGCCCACCACCAGTTGGGCCGACGAGCTGCCGCAACCGGCTGCGTACTGTTGCGCAACGAGCCCGTGAACGGTGGCTCTCCCTTGCTCCCGCTGCGAGCCGGGCAGAATCTGGCCATCATCGGAGAGTTTGCCCGCACCCCGCGTTATCAAGGCGCTGGGGCAGCCCAGGTGACCGCTCGGCAGGTGTCGAACGTATTCGACACCCTCGCCGCCCGTGGCATCCCCGCAGTGTTCGCACCCGGCTACCGCATCAACCAGGAATCCGACGAGTCACTCGTCGCTGAGGCCGTTGCTGCGGCCGCAAGCGCCGACGTGGCCGTGCTGTTCCTCGGCCTGACTCCAACCGCCGAATCAGAAGGCTACGATCGGGACACGATCGATCTGCCCGCTGATCAGATCGCGTTGCTCGAAGCCGTCGCCGCAGCGAACCCCCGCGTGGTGACGGTGCTCGCTAACGGCAGCGTCGTCACCATCAGCCCTTGGCGCGCCCAGTCGCCGAGCATTCTCGAAGCCTGGCTGGGCGGACAAGCTATGGCAGACGGCGTCGTCGATGTGCTGTTCGGCGACGTGTGTCCGTCGGGCAAGCTCACTGAGACGATCCCCGAGCGGCTCCAGGACTCACCGTCGTACTTGTCATTCCCCGGCGAGCTCGGGCATTCTCGGTATGCCGAGGGCGTGTTCGTGGGCCATCGCGGCCACGATTACCGGGGGAACTCGGTGGCGTACCCGTTCGGGTTCGGGATGAGCTACACGACCTTCGACGTGGAGCTCATAGACGTGCACATCGAGGGCGTCGGTAGCGCTACCGAAGGGCGGGTACGGGTTCGCATCACCAACACCGGCTCCGTCCGAGGCGCCGAGGTGATACAGCTGTACGTGGGTGAGGTATCCACGACAGTGGCTTGCCCGCCCAAACAACTCCGCGCCTTCGCGAAGGCGCATCTTGATCCGGGCGAGGAGCGCATCGTCGAGCTGCCACTACGTGGTCGTGACTTCGCATTTTGGCACTCGCCGCTCCAGCGTTGGGTGGTGGAAGGCGGAGAGGTCGAGCTGCATGTGGGCACAAGCTCGCGCCATATCGAGGCGAGTACGACGGTGACCCTCACCGGCGATGAACTTCTCCAACCGTTGACGCCGATGTCTACCATCGCAGAGTTGATGGCGGATCCGGTGATCGGCGACGAAATCCGCACGGTGATCCAGGCGCAGCCTGCGCAATTCCAGGCCCAGGCTCCCGACATTCCTGCGATCACCTTCGTCGACTTCAACATCTTCGGTCTCGACAGGGCGGGACTCACCGACTTGCTCACGCGCGCAAATCAACACCGAGGTGGCGGCGCAGACGCCCGCTGAGCCCTGTCACGACACTTCACGCGTCGATCCGTTCCTGATCAAGCATGTAGGCGTTGTCAACGATGAACTCCTTGCGGGGTGCGACGTCGTTGCCCATGAGCATCTCGAACACGCGTTCGGCTGCTTCCATGTCGTCGACGGTGATGCGGCGTAGCGTGCGGTGGCGAGGATCCATCGTGGTTTCCTTGAGCTGCGACGCGTCCATCTCGCCGAGGCCCTTGTAGCGCTGCGGTTCCTTGAACGCCTGGCCCTTCTTTGTAAGTTCAGCGAGCTTGCGCTGGTATTCCTGCTCTGTGTAGGTGTAGATGTACTTGTCGTAGCCGCGTTTCGGCCGCACGAGCTCAAATCGATGTAGCGGAGGAACTGCAGAGTACACCCTGCCTGCCTCCACCATGGGGCGCATGTACCGGAAGAACAGCGTCGCCAAGAGCGTGCGGATATGGGCGCCGTCGGAGTCGGCGTCGGCCATGAAAATGACCTTGCCATAGCGGATGCTGTCGAGATCGAACGAGCGCCCCGACCCCGCGCCCACCACCTGGATGATCGACGCGCACTCGGCGTTCTTCAGCATATCGCCAACGGAGGCCTTCTGCACGTTGAGGATCTTGCCGCGGATAGGCAACAGTGCCTGATACTCGGAATCTCGTGCGACGTTGGCGGTGCCCAGCGCGGAGTCTCCCTCCACAATGAACAGCTCTGTAGCTTCCACATCGGTGCTGCGGCAGTCCTTCAGTTTCGGTGGCATCGACGACGACTCGAGCGCCGTTTTGCGTCGCTGGTTTTCCTTGTGGGCTCGGGCGGCCACGCGCGTTCTAGACGCGTTGACCACTTTCTCCATGAGCTGCCGGGCGACGGTGCGGGTTGCTGGCTTCGTCGATTGCAGGAACTCGGAGAACTCGCGCTCGACGATCTTCGCCACGAGTCGAGACACGGGCGGCGTGCCCAACACTTCCTTCGTCTGGCCTTCGAACTGCGGCTCAGCCAGACGCACGGTGACTACTGCGGTGAGGCCCTCCAGGCAGTCGTCCTTCACTACCTCCTCGCCCGCTTTGAGAATGCGAGTGCCCTCCAACGACTTGGTGAAGGCGCGCGTGAGGCCGCGCTCAAAGCCAGACACGTGCGTGCCGCCCTTCGGCGTGGCGATGATGTTCACGAACGACTTGAGCTTGGTGTCATACCCAGTGCCCCACCGCACGGCGATGTCGACATCGAGGTCGCGTTCGACGTCGGTGGGGGTCATGGCGCCATTCTCGTCGAGGATCGGTACTGTCTCGGTGAACGTATCGCGACCTTGTAGGCGCAACACCTCGGTGAGGGCCGCATCCGGGGCGAGGTAGTCAGCGAACTCGGTGATGCCGCCAGCGAATAGGAAGCTCTCGTGGGTGGCTTCATCCGTGCGGTGGTCTTCGACGGTGAGCTCCAGCCCGGGTACCAGGAATGCTGTCTGGCGGGCTCGGTCACGAAGGTGATCGACGTTGAGTTCCGCGTCTGCGAGAAAGATCTGGCGGTCCGGCCAGTACCGTACCCGCGTGCCCGTCTTCGATTTAGCTACCTTGCCAACCTTACGAAGGCCACTGGCAGGTGTGAAGGGTGCGTTCGGCCCATCGCCATCGAAGGAGCCTGGAACGCCACGCTGAAAGCTCATCTCCCAGGTTGCGCCTCCCCTATCGACCTGTACGTCAAGCCTGGACGCCAACGCGTTCACCACGGATGCGCCGACGCCGTGAAGGCCGCCCGTGGCGTTGTACGACGAGTTCCCGAACTTGCCGCCAGCATGCAGACGGGTGAACACCACCTCGACGCCACTCAAGCCTGTCTTTGGTTCGGTATCGACGGGGATGCCACGCGCCGTGTCGTGCACGACGATGGAACCGTCGCGTTCGAGTTTAATCTGGACGCGATCACCGTAGCCCGCGAGTGCCTCGTCGACGGCGTTATCGATGATCTCCCACAGGCAATGCATGAGGCCGCGGGTGTCCGTCGAACCGATGTACATGGCCGGACGCTTACGAACAGCCTCGAGCCCCTCGAGCACAAGAAGGTTCTTCGCCTCGTAGTCGCGCGAATGCTGTTGTGTTCTCTGAGAAACCTGCACCGACTCACCCTATCCGTGGTGTTGCGACTTTGCTTGCAGCGAAATGCCTTTCGGGCCGCTGGATACTGTTGCAAAGCACGTTATCGTTGATGGCGTGACGATAGTTCTTCATTCGGAGGTGTCGTATGACTGAAATGCTTTCTTCCCCGACGCTCACAGCCCTTGATCGCTGCGACCGCTGCGGCGCGCAGGCGTACCTCCGTGTGTTCCTGCGCAGCGGTGGCGAGCTGCTCTTCTGCGCCCACCACGCCGCCGCGCATCGCGAGAAGCTGGCAGAGGTTGCCAGCCACATCCACGACGAAACGTCGAAACTGCATGAGCCGCAGTAATCTCGTCGTGCTGCAACATCAGCCATGAAACCAGCTTTCGATCAGAGCCCGGCCGATGGATGTCGTACCAGGCAGCGTGATTGAGTTACCTGCGATGCGCGAGGCCAGCTCCTTCCTAGTGAGGAAGCTGGCCTCTACTATTTCCTCACCGTCAGGGCGCACGTCCTCGGGATGGTCGGTGCGCGCGGTGAAGCCGAGCATCAGCGAGCGTGGGAAGGGCCACGGCTGGCTGCCAAAGTAGCGAATGCTATGCAGGTTGAGCGCAACTTCCTCGCTCGCTTCGCGTGCGCAGGCCTGTTCCAAGGATTCGCCGACCTCCACGAAGCCTGCAATCACGGATACTCTTCCTTTCAGCCACTGGGTGTGTCTGGCGAGCAAGAGGCGATCGTCGGGGTCGGTGATTGCGACGATCACCGCCGGGTCTGTGCGGAAGAACATGAGGTAGCCGCAAGCGGTGCATCGGCGCCGCTGGCCCTTCTCCACGGGTTTCGTTTCACCGTGGCATCGCTCGCAGGCGAGGGCCTCGGTGTGCCAGCGCACAAGTGCCGACGCGGTAGCAACCACGTCGTCGGGTAGTTCCCGGAACGTCACAGTAGGGCCTGCTGGCTCGGGAGAATATCGCGCAAACCAGCGGATGCCATCGACAGCCCCAACCAGCACGTCGGAATCCGCCGGTTGCACACCTGCCAGTGGCTCGAGTGCCACCCGCCCGTCGCCACTGACCTCATGCACTTCGGCAGGCAGTGCTGGGTTGGGTGTGCGGTCCAGCGCGGATGGCTGTGCCCAGTCCATGATGCTCCTAACGTTGCAGTTGAGCGGCTGCGTCGACGAGTTCCGGTGGGGCGCCCGCGAACACCAATCGGTCGGATCGTACGTGGTAGAACGCAGCCCCCACGCGCTCCGGTTCGAGCCCGCGCGCCTCAGCCCAAGCGCGACGATACACCGCTAGCTGCAGTTCGTCGGCGGGACTGTCGAACGTTTTCCAGTCGACGACGAGCTCGTCGAATTCCCCTTCCCAACGATAGACAGCATCTATGCGGCCACGAATCTGGAAGCCTCCAACGACCATCGAAAAAGGCACCTCACACGCCAACGGGGTACGCTCGGCAAATCTTCCGCGTTCAAACGCGTCAATGAGCGTTTGCAGCGCGGGCGGTTGGCGCTCGAACTCGTCGAATCCGCTCGGCATCTCGAAGCGACGTTGCACCCAATCATGGAAGGCCGTTCCAAGCGACGCCGCTGAGGACGGCTTCCGGGGCATCCGCCGCACGAGCTGCTCCGCCAAGGCCTGCGGGTCATCGCGCAACTGCATGAGCTGCGTGGCTGACAACCCCTGCGGAAGGCGAATTTCTCGTGGCTGCTGCCGCGACAGCACGTGGGCCGCAGACTCGTCCCAGAGCCGGAACTGGCGCAGCTCCTCGTCGGCGACTCGCCCCGACTCCAGCACCCACTCGTCCGCACCATCATGCTGCTTGGCTGCATGCACGAGCGCTGCGGCCTGCGATTGTCGCTCTTGATCGTCCTCATCGCGGAGCGCGGGCCAGGCGAACGCGACCTTGGTTTCCAGTTCTGGGTTCTCGCAGCCTGTAGTGGCATCTACTGCCGTGCCTGCGTGCCGAGCTTCCTGCTCGCAAACCAGGAAATACCGCGACGGTTCACGCTCGTTCTTAGCCTGGTTCGCCCAGCGGTGGCAGGTAGCCACCAGCCGTGTTCTGGCTCTCGTTGCAGCGACGTAAGCAAGGCGATCTTCTCCGTGCTCGTGCTCGCGTTTCAGCTCCGCTGCATACTGTTTGAGTGCCGCGTCGGAATATTCCTCGAGTTGAGGAATCGAGTGGGCATCGCCGCGCAGCGGACTCGGGAGGAGTTCAGCGCGAGTTACCCAGTTCCCGCTTCTATTCGTCGAAGGAAACACCCCTTTATTCAGCGCTGGGAGGAAGACGTGGTCCCATTCGAGACCTTTCGCGGCGTGCACCGTCGCGAGCTTTACCGAGTTGGACTCGGAGATCACCGCCTGCTCGAGGCCCTCACCGTCCGAGGCCTCCGCGTCGAGGAAGGCAACCAACCCGGCGAGCGACGTGTCGCCTGCGATGATGGGCCTGTCACTGCAGGCGGCGATAAATGCGTCGAGCTGATCCGTCGGAAGGCCACGAGCGCGCAACTCCTCCTCGATGCCCAGCACCCGAACGACCTGCATAAGCAGGTCGTTGACGGGCTCTACAGCGTGGTTCCGCAAACGGGCAAACACGTGCATGAACGTAGTCAGCTCGTATGCTCCGGCATCGGTGAGCCCTGAGGGGCGATGCTCGGCTGCTTCGAGGAGGCAAGGCTCTCCCCCATCTGCGAGCCTCACTGCGTGCCGTCCCAGCAGCTCCAGATCAGGCAACGGAAGATTCCATCGAGGCCCGGTGAGTAGCGTGGCCAGCGATGGGTTGTCGAGCGGATCGACGAGTAATCGAAGCATCGCGACAATGGGCACGATCTCGGGCAGCCACAGCAATCCGCCCAGTCCGACGATCTCTGTCGGAACGCCGCGTGCCTGCAACCGTTGGTGCATTGCTGCGAGCAGGCTCCGGCGCCTAGAGAGCACTGCGATGTGCCTCCATTCGCAGGTGTCTTGCAGCTGCAGGATGTGCTCGGCGATGGCGTCGAGTTCTTCGTCTTCTGTGTCGAAGCGAAACGCTTCGACGGCGCCTGCCTGGGTGCCCGCAGGAGCTCGGAGCTCGACGCCCTCGTCTCCGGGAATGGTGGAGGCGAGCAGGTTGCCCACTGTGAGGATGGATGTGTGGCTACGGCGGTTCACCGACAGGGTGTGCACCGTGGCGGCACCGAACTCGTTTTGAAACTCTGGGATATTGCTCGCGGCCGCCCCGCGCCAGCCATAAATGGCCTGGTACGGATCTCCAACGGCGGTGACAGGGTGGCCTGCAAACAATGCCTTGAGCAGGGCTGCTTGTGCCGACGAGGTGTCCTGGTATTCGTCCAACAGTACGACGGCGTATTGGCCTCGCAATGCTGCCCCCACAGCCGGCACTTCGAGCGCCAGCGTGGCGGCTGTGGCGAGTTGATCTGAAAACTCGGCGACCCCTAGTTCACGCTTGTAGGCGCGGTATTCCTCGACGATACGCAGCAATTCGAGGCGTTCGCTACAGCGTTGTTCTGCTTGCAGCATCGACTTATACGGTTTGTTGTGCTGCGTGCCGTACCCCGGCGCAGCCTGGAATTGGGCCTGTGCATCCTCAGTGAAGCTCTGCACTTCCTCCGGCTCCACCAGGTTGGAGCGCATCGCGGCATCGAGTTTCCAGGCGCGTTCGATGATGGTGGGCAGGGAGTACTCCGCTAGCGCTGGGTAGGGGCCCACGGAACGGAGCACAACGTGGTGCATGAGCCTCGTGCTCGTTGCCCCCGCCACCAGCATCGGAGCGTCGTCGATGCCTGCCCTCAGGCCGTGCTCGACGACGATGCGTGCGGCGAACGCGTCGTAGGTGCTGATACTGGGGACGCCCTCATCACGACCTACAGCGCGCAGCCCAGCACGCTCGAGAGCTGCCAGGACGCGCTCTCCCAACTCGCCTGCAGCCTTGCGCGTGAACGTGAGCCCGAGAATCTCGTCGGCACGTACTTGCCCGGTGCCGACAAGCCACACCACCCGGGCTGCCATCACCGTCGTCTTGCCCGTGCCTGCACCGGCGACGATCACGCCTGGTGCGAGCGGCGCGGTCACAGCGGCAAGCTGTTCATCGCTCAGCTCGATGCCTAGCGCCTCGCACAGTTGATCGGTGGTTTCCATTAGGCCATCTCCTGAATCGCAGGGCAGTCTGAGCGGAATTCGCACATGCGGCAGGCATCACCGGGCGTCGCTGGAAACTCGCCCGTGTCCAGCACGGCCTTGGCCGATGCAAGGCGATCGTGCATCCACGTCGGGCCAACCGTCAGTGGTTCGTCCGGCAGCTGCGGAGCTGCCGTCAACGATGACTGTTCCATCACCAGTGGCATCCCGGATGCATCGAAACGCAGCATGACCAAGGCTGCCGACGCCACTGCACGAACGCCAGGGGCGAGCGCATCGAAGGCACCCGTTTGAGCAGCCAACTGGTAGAGCCCAAGTTGTACGTTCGTGGCGACAGCGTTGGCTGTGGGCTTCGAACGTGTCGTTTTGAAATCCAGAATTCGAAGCTTTGGACCTTCCTCGGTGTGGAGCAGCTCGAGTCTGTCGACGAAGCCGTGCAGCACTACTTCGCGCCCCTGCACCTCGACACGAGCCTCGAAGCCTTGCTCTACACCGAGCAATGTTGCCGATTGTTCCGGGAACCATGCCGCGAGCCGGTCGATCATGTCCTCGGCCTGCGCCCGCTCGCTGATTTCCTGCCAAGGAGCAACGAAATCGACGGTGCTCCAACGCTCGTCGAGCAACGCTCGCATGCCAGCCGAATCGAGGTCGTCTGTCTGCCCGTTCTGCGCAACCTCATGGATGAGACTGCCGAAACTCGCTGCGTGGTTGGCCGGGCG
This sequence comes from uncultured Tessaracoccus sp., assembly GCF_947255005.1. Classification (GTDB taxonomy): domain Bacteria; phylum Actinomycetota; class Actinomycetes; order Propionibacteriales; family Propionibacteriaceae; genus Arachnia. Next base: position 27,122 of record NZ_CAMYFI010000018.1, read on the forward strand.
CTTGGCCCGCGCTCGTCGAGCTAGGTAATACTGGCGAGGACATGTGAGGATGTTCTCGAGCGCGGACCCGCTCAGACGCAGGGCAGTACAGCCAGCGAGTGGTGAGCGTTGCGGCGCCTGCCACCAGTTGGCCGGGTTCGCTGAGGCAATTCCTTCGGCAGCGAGACGTTGCAACCGGGCCGCTGCCCCCCTGCGCAGCACGGTGCTGCGTTCCGGGTCTGCGAGCGCCTGCCGAAGCTCACCTACGAGTGCCTGCGATGTGAGCGGACGTGCGGGAGAACCGGTGACCTCGGTGAGAGGCACACCCAACTCGGAAAGGAACCGCGAGGGCTGGAGATCGCTGCTAGCGACAGCACTCACATGGAGAGAAGTGCAGGCCCGAGCGCAGGCGAGGTAGAACAGTCGACGCTCTTCCTGCAAGTGTTCCGCGATGGTGCGCGGCTCCCCGTCAAGTAGGCGCCCAGGGTCGAGAAGCTGTCCGCCAGGGGCTGCCTGCGGCCATCGCCCTTCTTGCACGCCCACCACCCAGACGTGTTGCCATTCGCGCCCCTTGGCACGGTGGGCAGTGGTAACCAGCACACCTGTGCCGGTGATTCTTGATTCTCTCCCGGTGTCGGCGGGGATTTCTTGGCCTTCCAGGTCGCGAGCAAATTTCCATACGCCAGCGGCGCCGCTTAATACCGGCTCGTGGCTCGCGCGCTCGAAGAGTTCGACCACCGCGTCGAGATGATGGTTGGCATGCCTGTCGCCCTGTAACGCTGCCTGCTGCAGCGCCGATGGCCAACGCGTGCACGACCACACCTCCCACAGGGTATCGGCAACGCTGCGTCCTACTTCTAGCCACGAGGAGACGCGCGTTAAGGTGTCGGCTACGATTCGCGCGGTTGCCCATTCCCCTTCTGAATCAGTGCCGAGCATCTTGGCCCACACACCGTCGCCATCTTCGTGGCGCTCGAGGCGTCGCAGCGCGATGGCATCCAACCCAACCAATGGCGACAGCGCCAAGGCTCGCGCCTGATCATCAGTGGGTTCGTCACTCGAAGCAGCCAAACACAATGCGGAGAGCAGCGCCGCCACCGCCTCGTCTTCGGCGAGCACTAATTCGTCGGCAGCGACTTCCACCGGAATGCCCAGCCGGAGCAGCGCTCGCGTCAGCGGCATGAGCTGCGCCTTCCCAGCCCGTGCGATGACAGCGATGTCGGACCACGACGCTCCTGATACCACTGTCCGACGAATACCATCAGCGACGTGCGCCACCTCAGCCGATTCCGATGAACACAACTCGACGGTGACCTCGCCCTCGTCGCTGCGTACCGGCACAAGCGGCGTGCGAGCTGTGGCGGCAGCGATACGCCCGCGTAGCACATTGAGGCTGCTTGCAACAGCGACTGCGTGACGGTGGTCGTGGACAAGCTTCATGATCCGCGAAGGTTCGAGTTTCGTGAGGCTCAGCATGCCTTGTGAGGTGGCGCCACGAAATTCACTGACCACCTGGTCGGGATCACCAAACACTGTGACGGGAATGCCGAGCATGGCGAGATCGCCGAGCAGAGCGGTTTGCGCTGGATCGAGGTCGTGTGCGTCGTCGACGAAAACCTCGCGGATACGTTCGCGTACCATGCCGCTGGAGGCGGGATCGTGGAGCACCACGCGGGTGCGGTACACCAACTCCGCGTAATCGAGCGTTTGCGCAAGATCGCCGACGTTGAGGTACTCGTCGAGGAAATCGGCGATGGCGGCGAGCGTCGAGCTTTGGCGTTGCTGAGCAAGACGGGCTACATCGTGTTCGTCGAGCGAACGCTGACGAATACGCGCGAGGACTTCTCGAAGCTGTCGGGCGAAACCGCGGGTTTCCAAGGCTGGCTGCAAGGATTTGGGCCATTCGGCACGTCCGTGCACGAGGAGATCGCGGATGCGTTCTTCTTGCTCTGGTGCTCTCAGTAGCGCCCATGGGAGCTGGTCGGAAGGTTCAGCCAGACGAAGTAGCCCCAGTGCTAGGCCATGCACCGTGGTGAACAGCGGTTGCGTCTGCGCTTGGCCGATGCGCCCAATTACCGTTCTGCGCAATTGTTGTGCCGCTTGTCGGGAGCCTGCCAGCACGGCGATCTCTGACAGCGACGCGCCTTCCTGCACGCGTCGAACAACGCTCTCGACAAGCGTGACCGTCTTGCCCGTACCAGGCCCACCCAGCACGCAGGTGACACCTGAGACGGGCTCACGGGCTCCGCGCTGGGAGGCATCGAGCTCGTGGCTAGGAGCTGACTGCGGGGGAAGTAACGTCCACATGCCCACTATGCAATCACGAAGCACTGACAATTTTCGTTGGGTCTAGTTGTACCGTCCGGCAGCGGTTGCCTCACTCGCACACCGAGTCGGCGCGCCGCGCTGGGCAGGCGACCCCTTAATGCCATTAGATTGAGAACACCGTAACCGTTTGTGAGCCAGGAGATGTGATGTCGAAGTCAGAGCGCTCTCATTACACCCGGATGCCCGCCCCCTGGGTAGCCGGCTGCAGTGACGTCGGGCTCCGCCATGCGTCGAACCAAGATGCCCTCTGTATCGCCGTGCGAGACATGGACGACGATCGCACCGCGCTCATCGCGGTAGCTGACGGAGTATCAACCGCCACAGGCTCTGAGATCGCTTCGTCAGTCGCCGTCGAACAGTGCGTGAATGTACTGCAAGAACGCCTCGCGCAGGGCCTGCCTGAGAACGTCGCACTAGTGCAGGCCTTCTCCGAGGCGCATCGCCACGTGCTCGACGCCACCGTCGACGGGAAGCCCTCTGCCTGCACGCTGATCGCCGCGTATGTGCGCACCGGAACAATATCCATCGCCAACGTTGGTGACTCGAGGGCGTATTGGGTAGCCGACGACGGCACCTGCACGCTGCTCAGTACCGACGATTCGATGGCGCAGGCACGCATCATGCTCGGCATGTCACGCGACGACGCAGAACAAGGCGACCACGCGCACGCCATCACCAAATGGCTGGGGCGCGACGCGACCAACGTCACGCCATCGGTCACCACCCACCATCCCGCCGCGGGAGGCTGGCTGATCTTGTGCACGGATGGTCTATGGAATTACGCGAGCGCGCCGGAGGCCATGGCGACGGTGTTTCAAGAGGTTCGGACTCGTTGCGAGCAACCCAGCGATATCGCCAAGGGACTTGTCGATTGGGCTAATCAACAAGGCGGCAAAGACAACACCACGGTCACGATCGCCCGCCTCGACGTTTGACCCAGCTCGCTAGTGTGAATCAGGGCATCACTCACTCACGTACATACAAGGAGCATCATGGAAATCAAGCTCGGCATCGCGCATGTTGCCAGAGAGATTGCGCTCGAGACGCAGGAGTCTCCCGACGAGATCAGCAACCGCCTGGCCTCGGCTGTCGAATCCAACGGAATCTTCGAACTCGCAGACGACAAGGGGCGCAAGATTCTCATCCCCGCAGATCGTGTGGGATATGTGGAGCTGGGTTCTCCCAATGCCAGGCCTGTGGGCTTCGGTCGCGTCTGACCCGTCCCGCAAGCAGACGCTGATAGGATCGAGTTCGGGGCAAATTGCCCGGAGATGCGCATCAGCGCACCGCGTTGTTCGAACAAGAGGTTGAACCCTGACTGAGCAGGCAGCAAACGACACATTCCTGGATCTCGGCGTCGCCGAACCCATCGCAGAGGCACTCGCTGCCGAGGGCATCGTGAAGCCATTTCCCATCCAGGCACTCGCCGTCCCCCTCGCGCTGGGAGGCACCGATCTCATTGGGCAAGCCCGAACCGGCACCGGCAAGACGCTGGCCTTCGGAACCGTGATGCTGCACCGGCTGGAAGCGCTCGCGGAAGACCACGCGCCAACGCACGGCAAGCCGCGCGGGCTCGCAGTGTGCCCCACCCGAGAGCTCGCGCTCCAGGTTGGCCGCGACCTCGAGACAGCCGGGAAGAACCTCCATACACGCGTGCTGACAATCTACGGCGGCACCGGCTACGACGACCAGCTTCAAGCACTTGACAAGGGCGTAGATGTCGTGGTTGGCACTCCCGGGCGCCTACTCGATCTCGTCCAGCGTCGCGCGCTCGATCTTTCCGAGATCCAGGTGCTCGTGCTCGATGAAGCCGACGAGATGCTCGACCTCGGATTCCTCCCTGACGTGGAACGCATCATGGACGCCACCCCTAAGTCGCGCCAGACGATGATGTTCTCTGCGACGATGCCTGGCCAGATCCTCTCCCTGGCTCGCTCGCGTTTGAACCGCCCGATCAACATCCGCGCCGAAGGGGAAAACGCTCAGGCGACGGTGCCGGACACCGTGCAGTTCATCTATCAAGCCCACCAGCTCGACAAGCCAGAAGTGGTCTCACGCATCATCCAGGCCAAGGATGCGGGCAAGGTGATGATCTTCACGCGCACGAAACGCGAGGCCCAGCGCCTCACGGAGGATTTGGTGGATAGAGGCTTCCCAGCCGCATCCATCCACGGTGACCTCAACCAGAGCGCCCGCGAGCGCTCCCTAAAGAAGTTCCGCCAGGGCACCATCCGAGTGCTCGTTGCCACCGACGTCGCTGCCCGCGGAATTGACATCACCGGGGTGACGCACGTTGTGAACTACGAGTGTCCCGATACCGATGCCACCTATGTGCACCGCATTGGCCGCACCGGCCGGGCTGGGCATAACGGTGTGGCAGTCACCCTCGTCGACTGGGCGGATGTGCATCGCTGGAAGCTCATTGACCAGGCTCTCGAGCTGGGCAAGCCGGAGCCTGTGGAGACGTACTCGTCGTCGCCGCATCTATACTCTGATCTTCACATCCCAGAAGGCACGAAGGGGCGCATCGCTACCGCGCCTCCCAAGCGAGACAAGAACGCGGAGAAACCACACGGACAGCGGGAGCGTCGTCGTACTCGTTCTTCGAAACCTCGACGACGCAGGCGCGTGCGCAACGGCGTCGAGGTTGTTCGCGAGCCACACGACAAGGCGCAGCCGCCGTCGCAGTGACGGCGGCTGGCGGTAGGACTTAGTAATACACCATCTGCATCGCAGCACGGACCTCATCCAAGGTCCGTGCTGCGATGTCGCGTGCGCGCTCGTTGCCCGCTCGCAGCACGCTGCGAAGGAAGCTCGGGTCTTGTGCCAGCTCCGCGCGGCGAGCCCGAATGGGTGCAAGGTATTCGTTGAGCGCTTCGGTGACGAGCTTCTTGAGGCCGCCGCCTCCAGCATCGCCGAGCTCTGCGGCAACGTCCACGGGGTCGCGGTCGAGTGCGAGGGCCGCAATGTTGACCAGGTTGGATACCTCGGGACGCTGCTCGGGTTCATAGGTGATGTGACGATCGGAATCGGTCACAGCGCGCTTGATCAGCTTGGCGGTTTCGTCGGCGGTGAACCCGATCTCGATGGTGTTGTTCCGCGACTTGCTCATCTTGGTGCCGTCGAGGCCGAGCACAGTTCCGGACTTACTTAGCAACGCTTCGGGCTCAGGGAATACTGGCACTGCCTCGTCGGCACGTCCGTAGCGCTCGTCGAACCGCCTGGCGATGACGCGGGCTTGCTCAAGGTGCGGCAGCTGATCTTTACCAACCGGCACGAGATTGGCTTTGCAAAACAAGATGTCAGCCGCTTGATGCACAGGATAGGTGAGCAACAGCCCCGACATGGGGCGCCCATCCGTGGCCTCCAGCTCCGTCTTCACCGTCGGGTTGCGACGAAGCTCGGCATCGGTGGCGAGGGACAAGAAAGGCAGCATGAGCTGATTCAGTTCTGGCAGTGAAGAATGCGTGAAAAAGGTGACTTCCTCCGGGTCCAAACCCACCGAGAGATAGTCGGTCAACAGCGAGTAGATGCGCTCCCGGATGGGCCCCACGCCATCGCGATCAGTGATGACCTGGTAATCAGCGATAAGCACCATCGTCTCGACGCCCGCGTGCGCCAATCGCACCCTATTCTGCAGCGACCCAAACAGGTGCCCGATGTGCAGGTTCCCCGTGGGGCGGTCGCCCGTCAGGATCCGGAACTTGGTGGGATCCTTGGCGATCTCCTGTTCAATGGCTTGGCTGCGTTGCGTGGAACGTGCGAGCGATGCTTCCGGATCGAAGTGGGTCGAAGTCGTCATGCGCTCCAGGGTAGCGTCTCGCATCGACTTCGTGCCCACACGTTTAGATGACGCCGCCTCGCCTGCGGATCCGAGCGATCAATTCATTGTAGGCCTGCACCCTCGTCGTGTTGCAGCCGAGTTCGTGGTTGACCTTCCCTGTGCCGTGGTAGTCCGACGATCCTGTGCGGATGAGCCCGAGCCGGCCGCCCATCTGGAACAGCAGTTCCCGCACCTCGGGAGTGTGGTCCTGATGTTCTACCTCGATGCCGTCGAGCTGGTGCTCGTGGATGAGCCGCTCCAGCACCTCGGCGGTGAGCACCTCTCGGCATCCGCGCGACCACGGGTGAGCGATTACCGCAACCCCGCGGGCGCCGTGGATCAGATCGATCGCTTCCTCCAGCGGACAGGCATAGCGTTGCGCGTATCCCGGCTGCCCTTCCCCAATCCACGTTTGGAAGGCCTCCGTCCGACTTGCCACGACACCTTTTTGCACCAAGATGTCGGCTACGTGCGGGCGCCCCACCGCCGACGCGTCTCCCGCGTGGTCGTACACTTCGTCGATCGTGATATCGATGCCCGCGGCCCGCAGGTTATCGATCATGCGCGGCAGGCGTTCCGTCCTTCCGGCGCGAATGCGAGCCAACTCAGCTTTCAAGTCGGCATTGCGCGGGTCACAGCCGTAGCCGAGCAGGTGAACCGATTTGCCCTGAAATTTTGTCGACATTTCGAGCCCATTCAGCACTCGGAGCCCCGACCGTTTTCCTGCCTCCTGTGCTTCCGTCACACCGGCGAAGGTGTCGTGGTCCGTCAACGCCACGACGTCCAGCCCTGCAGCGATGGCTTTTTGCACCAACATGGTTGGTGAATCTGTGCCGTCCGAGACATTCGAGTGAGTGTGCAAGTCGATCCGCATGCCCCCATGGTAGTTGTCCGCGCTCGCCCGCACGCAGAGTCTGCATTTTCCGTGTAGAACGGGCACGTGCGGACCACTAGAGTAGTGGCATGAAACTAGCCTTTCAGCACTCCTACCCAGCTCCTCCCCGCGACGTCGCTGCGCTCCTGCGCAACGAGGCATTTCTCGACGACGTGGCCCAGCACGCTGGTGCGGTACAACACACTGTCGTGACTGGCGATGTTGGTACGCGCATTGATATGACGCTGCCAGCACCCGACCACGTGCAGAAAGTCCTGGGCAAGACAGTGAAGGTTTCGATCCTCCTGGCTTTCTCCGACGAGACCTCGGACGGCACCATTCCAGGGACGATGAATGTCGACGTGCCCGGCATGCCCGTCGAAGCGCGTGCTACATCGAAACTGGTGCCGACGAGCACAGGCACTGTGGGCGACTACGCCGGGGAGCTCAAGGTCAAGATTCCGCTCGTGGGCAAGAAGGTCGAGGCGCAGGTGGAGCCCTTTATTGTCCAGGCGTTTGCAGGCATGGAGAAGCGTGCCCACGTGTGGCTGACACGCTGACTGCGTAACTAGCCGCGTCGATACTCCACGACATCGTTCCACAGCAGGTCGTGTTCTTGTAGTAAGGCTTGCACCTCGGGCAGGCCCCAAGCGTCGTCGATACTCGCACCTGCGGGCACCGTCGGCAGCTCAACCCCTGGGGCGTCTTCGAACCAAGCCGTCATAGCCTCAGGTGAGCAGCGCACGAGCAGACATTCGCCGTTCTGTGAATCTTCGCCCGCCTCGACGAGTGCTGCATCGACTTCCGCGACGATGACCACGCGCTCGCCGAATTCGATCAGCCCTGAAATGGACGCCAACACCATGGCGGCGTACTCGGCGTCTTCGGACATGTCTGAGGTGTACCCCAACTCGTCGAGCAGGTCCGGCGTCACGGTAAACGCGCGGCGTTGCTCGACGGGAACCGCCCCGGTGAGCATGGGGAGCTCTGCGGCGGCGACGGGAATGAACACAAGCTTTCTGGCCACACACCAAGCGTAGGCGCACTTCCGCTCACCACGCCCCAGCCACGCGCCAATGTGGGCACTCGTTGATAGGTTTGCTCCTGTACGGTCAACCGACCCGAAGAAAGAGATGTGGATGTTTCGCAGGACGTTCCTTGCCGCTGCCGGCTCGATGCTGATCTTCACCGCGTGCGGCAATGGCCGCTCCGCCGACCCAGTGACAGTAAACCTCGACGTCCCCGAGGGTGGCATCGCGACGCCTATCAAGCAGTCGGTTCCGCTCGGATCCGAGCTAACCCTGATCGTAACGACGGCCTACGACGACGACATCCACGTCCATGGCTACGAGCACTCGTTCTCCACGAAAGCCGGTGAACCGCACGAGATTACTTTCACCGCCAACATGGCTGGTGCCTACGAAATCGAAAGCCATGGCGCCAATCAGGTGTACATGAAGTTGGTGGTGGAATGATTCTCCTCCACGGAATCGCGTCCCGATCTGACCTTCCGCTTCCCTTCTGGCTCGTCCTGCTGGCCGCAGCCGTGGTGTTGTTCGTCACGTTCTATTTTCTGTTCTTCGCGTGGAAACGCTCACGCTTTGAAGACGATGATGGCGTGCCCATGCCACGTCTCACCAAGGCAATCGACAGTCTTCCCGGACGCGTCATCGCTCGCACCCTCGTGGGGGCGGTCTGGATTCTCAGCGCGGTTGCGCTTATTTTCGGCGCCGACCGTATCGACAATCCCGTGGTTGGCTTCATCTACGTCTGGCTGTGGGTTGGGCTCGTAGTGTTTTCCGTCTTTCTAGGCAAGGCGTACAAGGCGACGAACCCCATCCGCACGCTGCTCGCCTTCCGCGGCAGCGCGGCGGTGGCTCCCGACGGTGCAGGTTCCCGCGCCCCCGCGGCACTCGCTCTCGCGGGCTTCCTCTACATGGAGCTCGTACTCCCTCAAGGCATCACTTTGCCGGCCCTGCGCATTGCGGCTGGGCTGTGGTTGGCGTGGTGCATCATCGGATTCTTCGTGCGCCCGCACTGGATTGAACGGGCTGACCCATTCGAGGTGTACGGCACGACGGTGGCCAGCCTGTCACCGTGGAAACGCAAAGACGGCGTCGTGCAACGGATGAATCCGGTGCGCAACCTTGCCAGCTGGACCCCGCCCACGGCGACGTACACCGTCGCGGTGGTGCTGCTGGGAGGTACCGCATTCGATGCCATGTCCAACACGCCGCGCTGGCAACGCATGGTTCAAGACGTGTCCACGCCCGCGTGGGTGCTGGGCACCATCGGCCTGGCCGCTACGATCGCACTCGTCACGGCCCTCTACGCACTTGGCTGCAAGTTCCTCGATGAGGGCGAAGGGCTGCGCTCCACCATGAACCGCCTCTCCCCCGGCTTGGTGCCGCTGATCGTCGGGTACTGCCTAGCCCACTACGGCACCTACCTGTATTTGGAGGGGCAGCGCACAGCCATCCGATTCAACGATCCACTCGGCACGGGGCAGAACTGGTTCGGGTTCGCAGAAGCAGGCCCCAACGTCGACCTGTTCGCATTTCCCACCTTCGTGGCTTGGTGCCAGGTGCTACTCATCGTTGGCGGGCACGTGCTTGGCGTCGTCGTCACACACGACGTCGCCCTGCGCCGCCCAGCAGGCAAGGTGATGACACGGCAGCTGCCGCTGCTGCTCGTGATGGTGGTATTCACCGTCGGTGGATTGCTGCTCATGTTTGGTGGGAGTTAACTGGCGTTCTCGGCCTGACCGCAGGGTCAGAAGAAAGTGTTGTCCGACGGTTTGTAGTACCTAGTTTTTGGGCTGCCCTCACGCTTAGCGTGGACGCATGCTTCTCAAAACCATTGCACATGCCGGCGCTCAGCGCCCCCGTATCGCCGGGTCACCCCCGCCTCGTCAAGCGATCGCACTCGCTACCGCCGTCCTCGAGTCGCTCTTCGGCCGACGCCCCCTCCACCACCTACGCCAACACCTCAGCACACACGCGTTTCAGAGCTTGGCGGAGGGTAGAGAGTCAGGTCGGTTCCTGCGGTCGACCATCGGCTCCTGGCGATGCCAAATGCCAACGTCAACAGCCGCCGAGGTCTGCATCAGAGTGTCACTGCACGGGCGATGGCTCGTGTGCGTGATGCGTCTGGATTTCCTCAACCAGTGGCGCTGCTCCGAATTTCGCATCCTCGGCGCGTGAAGCCCACACGCGAGACGGCATGCGGTGCTGGCGTCACCGCTTGGCGCCGTGGCAGATCTTGTACTTCTTACCAGAACCGCAGTAGCAAGGCTGGTTGCGGCCGGGCTTCTTCTGCGCGGTCGCCTGCACAGAAGACTTCGTGGCCTCACCAGATTCGTCCGGAGCGGAGTACTGCAGCGAGCGGCGTTCCGTCTCCTTGCGCTCCAGGCCCTTCGCAAGCGGTGCAGCCCCAGTGCCGGCTGGAGCCCCGTCGTTCGCATCGCCTGCCTCGGTTTCACCTTCAGCGTCGTCTTGTTTCGGCACCTCGAGGTGGAACAAGAAGCCGGTGACTTCCTCCATGAAGGCGCCCATCATGGCGTTGAACATGTCGCCACCCTCACGCTGGTATTCAGTGAGGGGGTCACGCTGAGCCATGGCGCGCAGCCCGATACCGTCGCGCAAGTAGTCCATCTCATAGAGGTGTTCACGCCATTTACGGTCGAGCACCGTGAGCAGCACCTGCCGCTCGAGTTCGCGCATGCGCTCCTCGCCGATCTCTTCCTCGCGGCGATCATAGGCCTGATCGACATCGTCGACGAAGCGCTCCACCATGCCTGCCTGGTCGGGCAGATCGTCCTCAAGTTCATCGAGCGAGATGCTCACCGGGTAGAGCGTCTCAAGCTCAGTCATCATCTGCTCGAGATCCCAGTCCTCCTCGAAGCCTGAGGTGTGCTCGATCACCACGTCGGAAACCAGACGCTCGGCCGTCTTGCGAAGCTGCGGAGACACGTCGACACCGTCAAGCACGCGCCGACGGTCACCGTAGATGGCGTGACGTTGACGGTTCATGACATCGTCATACTTCAAGACGTTCTTTCGCATCTCGAAGTTTTGGCTCTCCACCTGTTTCTGGGCACCCTCGATCTGTTTGGAGACCATCTTGGAGTCGATGGGCATGTCGTCGGGCACGTTGAGCATTGTCATCGCACGCTCGAGCAGCTCGGGTCGGAACAGGCGCATCAGGTCATCGGCTAGCGACAGGTAGAAACGAGATTCTCCGGGGTCCCCCTGACGGCCTGAGCGGCCGCGCAGCTGATTGTCGATGCGCCTCGATTCGTGGCGTTCGGAGCCGATGACGTAGAGACCACCGGCCTCTTTGACTTCATCGTGTTCGCTGGCGACCTGCTCCTCGAGCGCCTTCAGCGTGTTCGGCCACTGGGCTTCGTACTCTTCGGGCGTCTCGACCGGGTCAAGGCCCTGCTTGCGAAGCTGCAGGTCAGCGAGAAACTCGGGGTTACCGCCGAGCATGATGTCAGTACCGCGGCCCGCCATATTTGTCGAGACCGTCACCGCTCCCTTGCGGCCCGCCTCTGCCACAATCGACGCCTCGCGCTCGTGATACTTCGCGTTGAGCACGTTGTGCGGGACGTTCGCGCGCTTCAGCATTGCCGAGAGCAGCTCCGACTTCTCGACAGAGGCGGTGCCGATCAGGATGGGCTGACCAGCTTCGTGGCGTTCTACCACATCGTCGATGATGGCTTGGAACTTTGCCTCTTCCGTCCGGTAGATCAGGTCGGGGTTGTCGATGCGGATCATCGGCATATTCGTCGGAATCGAAATGACGCCCAGGCCGTAGATCTTCTGGAACTCCGATTCCTCGGTTTTTGCGGTACCCGTCATACCCGCGAGCTTGTCGTACATGCGGAAATAGTTCTGCAGGGTGATGGTGGCGAGCGTTTGATACTCGTCTTTGATCTTGACGGATTCCTTCGCTTCGAGCGACTGGTGCAGACCATCGTTGTACCGGCGCCCTTCGAGGGTGCGGCCGGTGTGCTCATCGACGATCAGCACCTCATCCCCAGCAACGACATAGTCTTTATCGCGCTTGAACAGTTCCTTGGCCTTGATAGCGTTGTTCAGGTACGAAATGAGCGGCGTATTCGCGGATTCGTAGAGGTTGTCGATGCCGAGGCGGTCTTCCACCTTCTCGATACCGGAGGCAAGAATCGAAATGGTGCGCTTCTTCTCGTCAACCTCGTAATCTTCGTCACGGGTGAGGGTTTTCACCATGCGCGCGAAGACGGGGAACCATTCCTTCGAGTCCTGTGCAGGGCCCGAGATAATGAGCGGCGTACGGGCTTCGTCGATGAGAATCGAGTCAACCTCGTCGACAATGGCGTAGTGGTGGCCGCGCTGCACCATATCTTCTTTGCGTAGGGCCATGTTGTCGCGCAGGTAGTCGAAGCCGAACTCGTTGTTGGTGCCGTACGTGATGTCGGCGGCGTAGGCGTCGCGTCGCTGCGCCGGTGTCATCTGCGCCAAGATGGCGCCCACGCGCAGCCCGAGGAAGTGGTGGATTCTACCCATCTGCTCTGACTGGTACTTGGCGAGGTAATCGTTCGTAGTGACGATGTGCACGCCCTTGCCTGACAGCGCGTTGAGGTAGCTCGGCAACGTAGCGACCAGCGTCTTGCCTTCGCCTGTCTTCATCTCGGCGATATTGCCCCAGTGCAGTGCGGCGCCGCCCATGAGCTGCACATCGAAGTGGCGCTTGCCGCTCACGCGCACCGACGCCTCACGCACCGCTGCAAAGGCCTCCGGCATGATCTTGTCGAGCGACTCTCCGTCGGCCACCCGCTCCTTGAATTTGTCTGTTTCAGCTCGGAGTTCCGCGTCGGAGAGGGCCTGAAAGTCTTCTTCGATCGAATTGACTTGGTCTGCCACCTTTTGCAGCTTCTTCAACTGCGAACCAGAGCCCAAGCCGCTCAGGAATTCCATGAAACCCACGTCGAGTGTCCTTCGATTGCACAACAGATGCCTTGGCCATCCTAGCGCCGTCGCGCAATACCGTAGAAATGTTCACGGGCGTCCGGCGTGACTACGCCGAACGCCCGTGAACGAGCACATTGTTGTAAGGTCACTTGTCGACGTTCAGGTGGATGACACCATAGTTGTACGCCTTCCGCCGGTAGACCACTGATGGTCTGCCCGTCTCGGCATCCTCGTAGAGGAAGAAGTCGTGCCCGACGAGTTCCATCTCGTCGAGGGCCTGCGCCAGCGTGAGCGGCACCGCATCGAATTCCTTCTCGCGCACCACTAGCGGGCCATCGCCCGTGACCACAAGGCCGGCCACTTCCTGCTGTGGCACCGCATCGTCATCGTGTTGCTCCGACATCGCCGGGAGCGGAGGCATCTCGCCTGTCGCAGAACGAAGCCCGCGGTGGTTCTTGCGTCGGTCTGCCGCCTTCCTGAGCTGCGTCTTCAGCCGATCCAGCGCCGCTTCAAAGGCGAGCATCTTGTCGGACGAACGCCCTTCTGCCCGAATGACGGGGCCTTTGCTGCGCAGGGTGATTTGAACAACGACGGCGTCCTCAGGATCCTTGGTGGCCTCACGGGCGTGAAATTCGACCTCGGAGCGGATGACCCGATCCCGCAGCTTTTCAACGGTTTCGAGCCGTTGGGCAACGGCTTCTTTCAACTCGGGGCTGAGGTTGCAGTGCCGGCCGGTGACGACGATGTCCATGACTCCTCCATGAGTAGAAAACGCGAAACCGCAAAGTTCAGTGATGTCGCTGAGCTCTGCGGTTGTTCCATATGACAACGTTACCGCCTACTTCCAAAGCTGGTGACGACGATTGTGAATTTGTTCACGATTGCGCTGGTTTATCGACGTTCGCGATCACTGCGGCGGCGAGCACGTCGACACCCGAGCACTCCAAAGCCCGAATGCCCTCTGCGAGCGAGGCGCCGGTGGTGACGATGTCGTCCACGACGACGACCCTGCCAATATGCATCGTCGAGCGCATCGAAGCGCGCATGTTCTGGCTTCGGGATGCTCGACTGAGCTCAAGCTGATCGGCTCCCCTTGAACTTCGACGAAGCCCGCGGCGGCTGCGGAGCCCCGTCGCACGTGCCGCTGCACCCGCCAGGCGAGCTGCATGATCGAAGCCTCTAGCCCGTACCGCACTCGGGCGCGACGGGATGGGCACCAACCACGTATCGCTGGGCAGCTGCAACGCTTCGACCGCCACGGCGAGTCGGTTCGCTAGCGCTCGCTCGATGTGTAGCGCGCCATCATCCTTGTAGCGGGGAATGATGTTGCTCAGATGGGGGCGATACGGGTTGGCCGCCATGATCGTCGGCACACCGGCGCGCTCGACGAGGGTCGGGGCGACGTCGAGAGCCAGCGCACATTCGGGGCACAGCCCCCAGCGGGGCTGGTCACACCCAGGACACTGCGCGCCGAGCAACAGATCTGCGAGGGCATCGATGAGGTTCACACTCCTTTAGTGTGTCCACTCACCCTTGCCGATTTGCATTCTCCACAGGACGGTTATCCGAATCAACCAGCGAACGCCAAATCGGTTACCTTTACGTCGACGTGCGCCCAGCGATTGGGTGCGGTGTACCGCCATACCGCACCGCCACTGCCACGCAATGCGATCAGGCCACCACCTTGACGAGGTAACGCGGCGACACTTTGGATGGGTTCGCGGAAACTACCGATCTCCTCGACGAATGCCCCATCCGCACTGACGACGACCACACCCCAGCTCTCATCGATATCCCCTGTAAGCACAAGTGTGGATTCCGAGTTCCATTGCACATCATCAATACGCGTGATCGATTGTCCGCTCGGGCCCGTGGGCGGTAGCTCCTGCCACCTGTCGAGCACACCAGGACTCGAAGCCACCATCAGCCCGAGGTGAGTACTTCCGTTGCGCTCCCCCACGACAGCCGCCACGGCACCAGTCTGGTGCATCGAGAATCCTCGCAGAGCCATGCTTGCAGGCAACCGGACCTCCATCACCTCCACTTCGTGCTGCGCGGACACCCGGAACATTCGGGTCATGCCTTGCGCGTCGTCGCCAAGCGCATAGAAGTAACCGAGCGCCCACTGCCCTCCGTGAATCTTCGTGAATCCCGGCTGGATAGGAGTCAGCGCGTCGTCACTAAGGCCGACGGACACGGTTTGACGGTCGGCCCCGATCAACGCGGTATGAGTACCATCAATCGAGATGGCCACCTCCGCCGACGGAGGCAACTCGCCGCCCAAGGGAACGAAGCGCCCGTGGTCATTCAGCGTTCCAGGCGTGTGATCTTGCACCGCGAACAAATCCTGCGACAGCGTCCGAGACAGCACGGAATACCCTTGCTGCGTTGCCAGTTCGAGCACGCCATCGGCGCTTTGCCCGGGCAGGGCGAATTGGATGCCGTCGACGGTGACCTTCAGCGCCGTGACGCGTGGCACAGACGTCAGCGACCACAGCAGCTGCGCTCCGAGGCGCCGTCGCTGCTCCGGCGGCATTGACGGCGCTATCCCAGTGAGATCCACCGTCGCTACTCCGTCCTCGTCAACGCTTGCGCCACCAGCGCCGAGCTGCACTCCTGATGGGATGGTGTTGCGCACGACGTTGGCCATGCGTTCAGAAGGTCCTCGCAGCACGGCCTCCACGATTCGGCCAGGCGATACTTCCGTTTCTGGAATGATGAGCAGGTCGGGTACGCCAACTTCGTTATCTAGCGCGGAGAAGTAGATGGTGACCTGCCGATAGTTCCGGGCGAACAGGTATCTGGAGAGCAGCACGCCGTCGGATGGATTACTGATGCGCCACTGCCCCTGTTCTTTCACGAGTCCAAAGTCGTGCCTCAGCGGCTCTCCGATCGGCTGGAAGCGGTCAGCATCATCGATTTCGCCAAGCAGCACGCCTTGGAGGAGATAATGATCGTCGGCTTCTATCACGGACCCCTGGAACACCTGCGTTGGCCGTTCAGGCGCCCACTGCTGAGCGGCTTCAGCGGTGAGATAGGCGCGTGCTGTGCGATACGTGGCGTCGCCTTCAGACATGGCCAGTAGGAAGCCTTCGATGATCTGCGCAGGTTCGTCATCGCCTCGCGGGGGTTGCGGGGCAATCTCGATGCCCGCCGGATCTTCCGGAATCGGAACCTCTTCGATGGGGCCTTCCGTGGGAATCGACGCGCAGCCCGTACATACCAGCAAGAATGTGAGAAGCAGTATCCGCAATCTCATTCGTGGCTCCCTTCATCGAAAGTAGGCGAGACGGGAAGTGGCGACACGAGCACGTTGTGGTTGCGGGTTCGGGGCAAGGTGAGGCGAAATTGCGCCCCTTCCCCGGGCCTTCCCCATGCCGAGAGCCAGCCACGATGGAGTTTGGCATCCTCCAACGCGATGGACAGCCCAAGCCCGGTGCCCCCGACTACGCGGGTTCGGGCGGGGTCGGCACGCCAGAATCGGTCGAATACCTTCGCAGATTGATCGCAATCGAAGCCGACGCCGTGATCGCGTACCGTTAACGCGACGGTGTCCTCATCGGCAGCGACCGTCACCTCGACTGGTTTGCCTTGCCCGTGGTCGATCGCGTTGCTGAGAAGATTGCGCAATATTCGCCGCACGCGGCGATCATCGAGTTCGGCACGAGTATCGTCGCTCAGCACGCGCAGCCGTAGCTCGATGCCTTGGCGTTCGGCAAGCGGGCGTTGAGCCTCTATTTCCTCCTTGACGAGCTGCGAGAAATTGTGTTCGTCGAGTGCGAGCACCGCTGCGCCGGCGTCGAATCGAGAGATCTCGAGCAGATCGGCCAGCAACTCGTCGAAGCGTTCGATCTCGCTCCACATCAGCTCGATCGTGCGACGTGATTCGGCGCCGATGTCATGGCGGCTGGCGTACAGCAGGTCTGAGGCCATTTTGATGGTGGTGAGTGGCGTGCGGAGCTCGTGCGACACGTCGCTCACGAACTGGCGTTGCACAGCCGACAGGCTCTCGAGCTGACGGATGCGAGTCTGGAGTTCGCCTGCCATCTGGTTCATCGAGGAGGCGAGCGCTTGAATCTCGACGGTGCCTCGTTCTTCCATGCGTTCATCGAGCTGGCCAGAAGCGAGCCGCAGCGCGGTGACGCTCGCGCGTCGAATCGGCGTCACTGCCTGCCAGGTCACGGCGTAGACAATGACGAGCATGGCGCCCAGCAGCAACGTGAAGCTGACGATCACGGCATTCTGGATGAGCCGAAGGGTTTGGCTTTCTGCTGTCATGGGGAAGACGTAGTAGACGGGAACTCGCTCGTTCGTCGCGGTGATGAGGCTTGCCCCAATCACGAATCCGGGTTCGCTTTCCTTGGCGGGATCAGCCCAGTGCACGGAGGTCGGGGTGATGTACATGCCGTCGACTTCATGCACCTTCGCGGCCAACGCTGCTGGCACGGATGACGCCTCGAGGCCGCCTGATACGAGCGTGGAGGTGGATGACTGGATCACCATCTGATACTGCGTGGTTTGCGCGCTGGTTTGTTCTGCCAGGCGGTTCAGCGCTTCCCCGACAGCCATGTTCCTGGCGTCGGATCCGCGTAGCTGCTGCTGCATGAA
>NZ_CAMYFI010000019.1 GCF_947255005.1 uncultured Tessaracoccus sp.
CCGATGCGGTGGCCGGGGGCGCCCGCGCCGGTGATCAGCGTCGAGCCTTGGCACGCGCCAATTGCAGCGTGATATTGCTCGAGCCACGCATCGGCGAACGCCTCGGCGTCGGCGGCGCGCACGAGCGCCCAGACGCTGCCACCGAAGCCCGCACCAAACGACGAGACCGCCGCTGCCCCGCCGCGCAGAGCCGTCTCGACGAGCGCCTTCGTCTCCGGCACCTCATTCTCCAGCCCGATCACGGCGAGCGCCTGCGATTCGGCGCACAGCGCGCCGAACTCGTCGACGTCGCCTCGCTCCAACGCGTCGAACGCTCGAGGCACGAACTCCCCTGACTCGCGCACGAACTGCGTGAGCCGACGTCGCTCGTAGCCAACCGCTGTATGCGCGAGGATTTCGTCGGGCCCCACTTGCTCCAACACCTGCTGAACACTCGAGGCCTTGGCGCCGGTACGCTCGTTCCACTTCGCGAGCCAGGAGCGCAGCGTGGCCGGGCCGCGGTTGTACAGCTCTCGTGCCGCACCAGTTTTCTCCGCCAGCACGCCGCTCACACCGACGACGAACACCCACCCCTCAGGCAGAGACACCTGCCCCAGCTTCGACGTCGGATCGAACTGCACGTACGACACCTTTCCAGCGGTGCTCGCCAGCATCCCGGTGTGATCGAGCGACCCGCCGCTCGTGCCCACACCTGCCGCGCCAGCAAGGCTGCCGTAGCGGCCACCGTTTTCAATAGCGGCGAGGTATCCGGCGAGGGCCATGCGATCGTCGCAATGGGTGCGCCATAGCTCACTCGTCGTGAAGCCAGCCATGTCGGCGAGCGTGAGCGCCACAGCACTGAGCAGCGCCGAGGAACTGCTCATGCCCGACGCCGGCGGCAGGTCCGCCGTGATCGTGAGCGACGCCGGCGCCACCGACCCGAAGTTCGAGGTCAAACGGTCGATGACCGTCTGTACGTAGTATCCCCAATGCCCCGACGGCAAGTCCGGATGCACACCAGCACGCAGCACCACCACATCGTCGGGGAACACCGACGTCCGGGCGCGCACCCCGTCGCCACCCGGGTCCGCTTCGACGCTCACACCGCGCTCCACCGCGCACACCAGCACTCGTCCGCCGCCGTAATCGGTGTGCTTGCCGAGCACCTCAATGCGGCCGGGAACCCACCACCCTACGCTCATAGGCGCACGTGGAACTCGGCCAACCGACGCTCCACCTCAGCGATGTCGTCGCGGCGCGACAAATCCAGCACGCCGCCCGCGAACGGAACGACGGCCACGTCGTCGAGCAACGCCACGGCATCCACGATCTCGTACTCCCCACGCGCCGACTTCTCAATGCGCCGGCAGGCGTCGAAGATCTCCGGGGTGAACGCGAAACAGTTCATACTCACCAGCGCATGCGGCCCTGCAGCCTCCACGACGGCGGCATCGGGCTTCTCGACGATAGAACGCAGCATGCCTCCCGACTCGTCGATGAGTGCAAACGCGGCGATCCGCTCCTCCGGAATGTTGCTCTGCTCCACCAGCGCGCTGCGGTCGAAGCCCAGCAGCGCGTTGCCGCCCCGCTCAGCCAGGGCACGCAGACCGTCGGCCGGGTACAGGTTGTCGCCGTTGACGACGATGCAGCCCTCGCCCCCTACGGCGTCGGCAGCGGCGGCGACGGCATCGGCGGTGCCCAGGGGCTCCTCCTGCACCGCGAACGCCACGTCGAGGCGCTGTGGCCGTACCTGCTCGATGTGGGCACGGAACTCGTCGTGATCGGGCGCAACGACGAGCACCACGCGGCGAATCCCGGCGTCGGCCAAGGCGGACAGTGAGTAGTCGATGAGACGGTGCTGACCGATCGGCATGAGCGCCTTGTAGCCAGCGGATGCGGCCGCGCGCTGCGCGTCGCTCAGCTCACCGCTGCCCTCGGCGCGCATGCGGGTGCCAAGGCCTCGGGCCAAAACAACTGCGTTGGTAATCATGCAAGCTCCAAGTGTTGGGCGACAGCGTTCGCGATGGCGTCTGCTTCGTCGCGGGTTGGCATTTCAGCAAACACTCGCAACACGGGTTCGGTGCCGGAGAACCTGATCGTAGTCCAGCCGCCGTTGGTGAAGTACACTTTGCAGCCATCCTCCCAGCTAATGTGGTCAACCTCGTGATCAAAGGCGGGGAGGTCGTGGTTGGTGAAGACGCATTCCCGCAGCGCTTCCTTCCGGCCCGGGGTGAACTCGTAGGCCGCCTCCACCATGACCAGCTCCCCGTAGCGCTCCACCAAGTCGGCGTACATCTGCGACAGCTTTTTGCCGGAGGCGGCCACCGCCTCGACGAGCAGGCTGCCCGCGTGGATGCCGTCCTTGCCGGGGATGTGCCCACGCACGGTCAGGCCGCCCGACGACTCGCCGCCGATCACTGCGTCGGTCTCCGCCATCTTCGCGCTGATCCACTTGAACCCGACGGGTACCTCGTAGCACCGCTGTCCGTGTGCCTCCGCCACCCTGTCGAGGAGGTGAGTGGTGGACATGTTGCGCACCGCAGGGCCTTCCCAGCCCTTCTGCGTCACCAGGTATTCATACAGCAGCACAAGCACTTGGTTGGGCGTGAGGTAGTTGCCCTCGTCGTCGATGATGCCCAGCCGGTCGGCGTCACCGTCGGTGGCGATACCCATGGCGGCTCCGGAATCGACGACGGCGCGCCGCAGCGAATCCAGACTCCCGGCGGCCGGCGACGGCATACGCCCGCCAAACAACGGATCGTGGCGGTCGTTGATGACGTCCACCTCGCAGCGGGCCGTGAGCAGCACGGTCTGTAGCGCGGTCTGTGCGACGCCGAACATCGGGTCCAGAACGATGTGGAGGTGCGCGTGGCGGATCACGTCGAGATCGAGGCTGTCCATGATGGCGTCGAGGTACCAGTTGATCGACGTCTGCACGGTCACCAGCTCGGAAGCCTTCGCCTCGTGCGCTTCGACGCTGCGCACGTCGTCTTCTGTGAGGGCATTGCATTCGCTGGCCAATTCGTCGGTGATGGCGAGCTCGGCGTCGCGCCCGCCTTCGGTGAAGAGCTTGAACCCGTTGTAGAGGGCCGGGTTGTGGGAAGCCGTAACCGCCAACCCGTACGCGCAGCCCTTGTTGCGCACCGTCCACATGCCCATGGGCGTGGGCACTGGCCGCCCGATCACCGTCACAGGAATACCGTTGGCAACAAACACCTCGATGGCCCACCACGCGGCGACATCAGAGAGGAAGCGACGGTCGTAGCTGATCACCAGACCTCGATCCACCACCCCCTCGCGGTGCATACGATTACTGAGCCCCTGTGCCAGGAGCCGAATGTTGGCCCGGTTGAACTCATCGCCAATGATGGCCCGCCAGCCACCAGTGCCAAACTTGATCATGCCCAGTCAATCCTTCCGGGCTCAGCCATCGAAGCCTCTACCCACCATTAGGTTTAGATCTTGAACCAAATGTAGCGCACCGCGGTTCATCATGTCTGGATTCGAGGCAAAATCTCGCGATTACGTTGCTCGCGCCACCGTCGGGTCCAAGAACACCCGTTCGAGCGCCATCATTGCACCACCCCTTGCGGCAGCTTGCAGGCCGTGCCCACACGTCGTGACGTCCACGTGGGTGCCTGGGTCGATGCTCGCCTGATCGAATCGTCGCTGCAACACAGGCACCAGCAACTCACCGAAGTAACCGAAGTATCCGCCCAGCACGAGCACCTTCGGGTTGAACAAATCGATGACGGGCTGCAGCCCACGCGCCAAATCCTCGGCCGTCTCCACCGCTGCCGACGCGATAGCTTCCTCACCCGTCTGCATTCGCGTCCGCAACGCGTCGAGCTGCTCCCGAAGCGGGCCATCGGGGCTCACATCGATGCCAGCTTCAGCCAACCTGCGGCAAAAGGCGGGCCAGCCGACGGCGAGCTCTAAACAGCCCCGGCGTCCGCACGGGCAACGCGGCCCGTCGGCATCCAGCGTGGTGTGTCCCAGCTCGCCGGAGTATCCAGCACCTCCGCGCAGGAGGCGGCCGCCTGCAATCACGCCGAGGCCGATACCCACGCCGCCGGTGACGTGCACCAGGTCACGCACCTTCGCTTCACGATGATCGACGAACGAGCTCAGCGCGGCGAGCTTCGCATCGTTCTCGATGTAGACGGGCAGCGCCCCATCGAGGTGGGATGCAAACGACGGGGCCACTGGCACGTCAGTCCATCCCAAGGCCGGCGCCAGTCGGACCGTGCCGCGCTGATAGTCGATCAGCCCAGGAGCCGCTAGCGTGCACGCCGCCACGGGGGCGTCGAGCTCGTCGAGGACGCGGCGCACCAACCATGCGGCCTCACGCACGACGGCGTCCGCGTCGCCCGCGTCGGCGGACAGCGCCACAGTGTGCTCTACGACGGGTTCCCCAACGAAATTCACCACTGACAGGGCCAGATGGTGCTGCGCCAGTTCGATGCCAAGGCCGCGAGCGCCGTCGGGGCGGAGCCGAATCTCGATGCCGGGGCGACCAACACGTCGGTGATACTCGACGTCCCCCTCCTCGATGAGACCCACTCCTGCGAGCCCGGCGATGACGTTGGTGATCGTAGCTTTCGAAAGCCCCGTCTCGGCGGCGAGCTCGGCCCTCGAGCGTGCACCGTGATCGCGAAGATACCTCAGCACCAAGCCGAGATTGGCGGCGCGCATCTGCGCGTGCCCGATCGCTCGCTGATGACCCGCGTGCGGGATGCCAAAACCGTGATGTTCGTCCATGAGTTGTTGCAACGTGCCTCGTGCCTGCAATGGCCGTGGGGCCGCACCCCAGAAACGTGAAGGGTGCAGCCCCACTAGGGCTCTCGCGGCTATCTTATTTCTGCATCGTGTCGGTCTCGAGGAACCGCGTGTGGAAGTCGAAGGCGTGCGCCAGATCATGCGGGGTTTGCATGGTTCCGGCCTTCTGGTTCGCCATATCAACGTATTCCTGCAGGAGCGGACGGAAGTTCGGGTGAGCGATAGCGATCATCTTCTCGACACGCTGCTTGGGCGCGAGGCCACGCAGGTCGGCGTACCCGTATTCCGTGATGACAACCATCACGTCGTGCTCGGTGTGGTCGATGTGCGACGCGAACGGCACGATCGCGGAGATGGCACCGTTCTTGGCCTCCGATGGCGAGATGAACGACGAGATGAAGGCGTTGCGGGTGAAGTCGCCCGAGCCGCCGATGCCGTTCATCATGCGAGATCCTGCCACGTTGGTGGAGTTCACGTTGCCGTAGATGTCGGCTTCGATGAGGCCGTTGGTGGCGATGAGGCCGAGGCGACGGATCACCTCGGGGTGGTTCGACACCTGCTGCGGGCGCATGACGATATGCTCGCGGTAGAAACCAGCGTTCTCGTTCATCCGCTCGGCGTACTCAGGCGAGAGCGAGAACGACGTCGCAGAAGCCACGGACATCTTGCCGGAGTCGATCAAATCGATCATGCCGTCCTGAATGACCTCGGTGTAGGCCTGAATGTTCTCGAACTTCGAGTCGAGGAGGCCTGCCATCACGGCGTTCGGCACGTTGCCCACGCCCGACTGCATGACGTACTGATCGTACTTGAGGCGACCCGCGGCGACTTCGCCTTCGAGGAAGTCGAGGAAGTGGCCCGCGATCTGCTTCGACGTCTCGTCGAGCGGCTTGAACGGCGCGTTGCGGTCGGGGGCGTTCGTTTCCACGACGGCGACCACCTTCGACGTGTCGATGTCGATGTAGGGGGTGCCGATGCGCTGCCCGGATTCGGTGATCGGAATGGGCTTACGGCCAGGGGTGTTGCCGATACGGTAAATGTCGGCCATGCCCTCGAGGTTCTCGGACTGCCAGGAGTTGACCTCGATGATGATCTTCTCGGCGGAGTCAAGGTATTCGACGTTGTTGCCCACGCCGGACGAGGGGATGATGTTGCCGTCCTGGTCAATGCGCGTGGCCTCGACGATGGCGACGTTCATCTTCCCGAAGAACCCGTAGCGCACCTGCCAGCCTGCGTGCGAGAGGTGCACGTCGTCGTAGAGGATCTTGCCTGCGTTGATGCCTCGGCGCATGGCGGGATCCGACTGGTAGGGGGAACGGAACCGTACCGCGTCTGCTTCGGCGAGCACGCCGTCGCAGTCGGGCGCGGTGGAAGCGCCGGTGAAGACATCGATCTGGAATTCGCGTCCTGCCTCGTGCTCGGCCTTGGCGCGGTTCGCAATGGCGGTGGGCAGGGCCTTAGGGTAGGCGGCGCCGGTGAATCCGGACAGGCCGACGCGATCACCATGATTGATGAATTGGGCGGCCTCGTCGGCCGACATGACCTTGCCGCGCAGGTCGGCGTTGTCGATACGGGACATGTGCTCAATCTCCTTGTTCTGTCCTAATTGAAGAGACTCGCTCCACTGCGAGGTCGGACGTTGGACCGGACAGGTTTCGTCTAGTTTGGCACGAAAACAGGTGCAAGAGAACCGTCGCGGGGCGATGCGTTCCATGCCGGTCGCGTTGCTCGAGCTCGCAACTATGAATATATCGGCTGCATTTCGGGCGACGACGGCGGCCCTCCCCCGTCGCGTACCATGATGCCATGCGCGCAATCGTCGTTCGTGAAGAATCCGTGTCGGTCGAGGAGCTCGAGGAAGCGATACTGCCCGACGCGCCCGTCACCGTCGACGTGCGCTGGTCCGACCTGAACTATAAGGACGCGCTCGCCGTGACTGGCCGAAAGGGCGTCGTACGCACCACCCCACTCATTGCGGGCATCGATCTGGTTGGTGTGGTGCGCACCTCACGCGACGAGCGCTTCGCACCTGGCGAATGGTTGATCCTGAACGGCGCCGGGCTGTCGGAGACACTGCACGGCGGCTACGCCACCGTCGCTAAAATCGATCCAACGCTCGCCGTACCGCTACCCGAAGCGTTCTCCCCCGAGCGTGCTGCCGCGCTCGGCACCGCCGGTTTCACGGCAGCGCTCAGCGTCCTGCGCCTGGTGATGGAGGGCGTGTCGCCCGAGCAGGGGCCAGTGCTAGTGACGGGGGCAACGGGCGGTGTCGGCTCGATTGCGACGATGCTCCTCGCCGCCGCGGGGTTCGAGGTGGCGGCGGTGACAGGACGCCCCGACGAGTTCGGCGACCTGCTCACCCGGCTCGGCGCCGACGACGTACTCCACCGCGACGCGTTCACGGGTCGCGGCAAACCACTCCAGCGTGCCACCTACGCCGGTGTGGTCGACTCTGTGGGAGGCGAAGTGCTCGCCAATGCCATCGCGCGGACTGTTCCCGACGGCACCGTCACCGCCTGCGGCAACGCAGCTGGGCACGAGTTACCGTCGAGCGTAATGCCCTTCATCTTGCGAGGCGTCACCCTCGCGGGCATCAACTCGGTGACAGCCGACGCTGCCGACCGCGCCGACGCATGGCGTGTGCTGGCCCAGGGCGTCGATCAGCAGTTGCTCGACGAGATGACCACCTGTATCGGGTTGGACGAAACAATCGCCGCGGGCGAGGAGCTGCTCGCCGGCAAGCGGCACGGTCGCACCCTCATTCAGGTAGGCGATTGATTGGCGCACGGGGTGGACCAGCGTGGTGTAATACCGCCAGTCGCGCGCCTCAGCCACACCGTCGTTGTGCAATAGGATGAGCGCGTGGCGAAAAACGAAACCTGGCGTGATCCGATAGCCGTCGCCATGTGGGTGATGGTAGCGGTGGTGTTGTGGCTCATCATCATGGCGAGTCCGCAGCTGGGCCGACTGGTGTGGGAACGAACGCACGGCGGCGCCTCCACCGTCGCGGATCCGCTCGCCGCTCCCCCGTGGCTGATGTACGGTCTCGCAGCCGCGGGTATCGCGCTCGTTGCGGTGATCGTGCTGTGCGTATGGCTGCGGCTGGGGCTGTGGTGGCTGCTGCTCACTGTGTTGGTGTCCAGCCTCACCTACGCGCTGCGCGGCGCGCTGCCCGAGCCGCTCGGCACGGTGACGTTCCTCGTCGTGCCTCCCATCGTGGCGGCGCTGGTATTTAAACCGAAGTCGCACGCGCCGCGCGACCAAACGGCTACTTGATGCCCGCGTTGTGCAGGAACTCCTCCATCCGCTGCATCGCCGCCGGGTCGACGTCGACGTGCGGAGCGTCCGCGTCGCCCTTCCAGAGTTCTGCAGTAGCTGCGAGCACCCGCTCGGCGCTCGCACGCTGTTCTGCGTCCTGCAGCGCGGGCACTTCCTTCGCGGTGGCGTCGATCGCCGCCTTGGGGTTGTCGACGATGCGCCGCTCGGCTTCGAGCATCCCGTCGACGATTGCCTGCACCCACGGCTCCTTCGCGCGCTTCTTGGTGGTGATGAGGCTCGGCCCCACGAGCACGGGCTTGGGCGCGATGGGCAACGAGGTCACGTCCATGCCCTGCTGCTCGAACTGCACGAGTTCGTTGTTCCTGAACCCGACGATGGCGTCCACCTTGCCCGTCGTGAGTGCCGCCACCGATGTGAACCCGATTTCCACCAGTTTCACGTCCTGCTCGGTAAGCCCTGCGGTACCCAGCGCGGCCAGTGCAGCGTAGTAGCTGGAACCGAATCGCCCGGGAATGCCCAGTGATTTTCCGCGCAGATCCTCCAGCGACGACGCCTCTCCAGCGATCATGATCTCGGCCGGGTAGCGCTGGTAGGCGGTAGCGACCACCTCGAGGTCGCCGGCGACGACGGCCTCATCGGCTGAGGCGAACACGATGTCCTCGCGCCCCAACTTCACCGCCTCGAACAGTCCTTCTTGTTCACCGTGGTGACGCAACGTCACATCCACGTTGCCGAACAGGCGTTCCTGCACGCCCAGGTAGAACGGGCAGAACTGCACATTCGGGATGAACGTCAGGCCGACGGTGATGGCCTCGCGCTCAGCTGGCTGCTGCGACGGGCTACACGCGGCGAGCGTTGCCAAGCTCGTGCAGGCGATGAAGGTGCGGCGGTTGATGGTCATGTGTCCTCTCCTTGGACGCGGTTGGTGGCGGCTCGCTCGCACAGCGCGACGAGCCCGTAGAGCACCATGGCCACCGCTGAAATCCACACGATCACGGTGAATACTCCGACGGTGTCGGAGGCCTGTCGCGACAGCGTGAGCAGGGTGCCGAGCCCGGTGCCGCCCATGACGAATTCGCCGACGACGGCGCCCGTCATGCCCAGCACAGATCCGGCTCGGATGCCCGCCAGCACGGCGGGCGCGGCCATGGGGATCTCGACGGCGACGAGGCGCTGCCAGGGCGAGGCGCCGTCGAGCACGGCCTGTTCGAGGACGCGCATGTCGAGATGTCGGAACCCGACGACGGTGGTGGTCACCATCGGGAAGAACGCGACGATCGCACACAAACATGCGATCGGCACGGTGCCGTATCCGAGCCAGAGGACGAGGAGCGGGGCGATTGCGACGAGGGGCACGGTCTGCGACAGCGCCACCCACGGCTCAAACACCGACGCCAACCGGCGCGAGTGCGTGACGAGGATGCCGATCGTCACGGATGCGACGACCGCGATACCCACCCCCAGGAGGGCCGGACCCACCGTCGGCCACAAATATTGGGAGGCGACGCCGTTCACGGCCTGCTGCCCGACGCGGGTGGCCACGTCGATGGGGCTCGGCAGGAGCAGCGTCGGGACGAAGAGGCTCACTACCCACCAGCAGGCGACGATGACCACGCCCGAGATTGCGGGCACGACGATGCGCTCGGTATTGCTTCGGGGGCGCGAACGCGCGGGAAAGGCAGTCCAAAACCGCGATCTCGCTGCCATCCGGCGTCCCTTCTTCCAATACCGGGGCAGCAAGCAAACACGCGCCCTCAGGGCGCGAGCCGTTCGCATTCCTCCCATCCAGACTCTGACTGTCGGCCTCGGAGTTTCACCGAGTCAACCTGTTGCTGCGATACGCAGCGCGAGGGTCGCGGGCTGTCACCGCCGGTTCGGACTTTCACCGACCCCGGAATACGTGTCGCTCACTGTACCCCACCGCACCTCGGCGGCGTCACTCGCCCCAGAAGTAGCGCTCGACGACGCCCACCGCCCGGCGCGCATGTCGTCGGGTGATCTCGACGAGCTCACTCGCGGGCCCGTCGATGCCCAGCAGCGTGTTGATGGCCGCGAGGTCTCTGGGGTCGGCGGGGAGCGCGTCGGCGGCGCGGCCACGCACGAGCATCACCGCGTTGCGAACCCTGCTGGCGTGGCGCCAGGCCTGCTCCAGCGCGTCCGCGTCGGCGGCTTCCAGGAACCCGAGCGAGCGGGCTGCGTCGAGGGCCGTGAGCGTCGACGTGGTTTGTAGCTCGGGGTGCGCATGGCCGTGCTGGAGCTGCAGCAATTGCACGGTCCATTCGATGTCAGCCAACCCGCCCGGGCCGAGTTTGAGATGCCGGTCGCGGTCGATGCCGCGCGGGATGCGTTCGCATTCCATGCGCGATTTCAGCCGCCGGATCTCCATCACCTCCGACGGCGTGAGCCCTTGGTGTGGGTACCGATACGGGCCGGCGTCGTCGAGCAGCTGCGCAACGAGCGCAGTACTGCCTGCGCCGTGCCGGGCGCGTAGGAGCATCTGCCGCTCCCACGTCTCGGCCCATCGCTCGTAGTAGGCACGATATGAGGCCACAGTGCGCACCTGCGGGCCGCTCTTCCCGCCGGGGCGGAGGTCGGAGTCCAGGGTCAACCCGTGGTCTGGGCCGGGACGCCCCAGGATCTCAGCGACGCGGCGCACGATCTTCGTCGCAGCCTCCAAGCCGGCGGCGTCAGTGTCGTCGGGCACCACGAACATCGCGTCCAGGTCTGACGAGTAGCTCATCTCCGTGCCGCCCCAGCGCCCGAGCGCGACGACGCCCAGATCCGGCGCGGTGTGTTCGCCTCGGGCGATGTCCAGCGCCGCCTCGAGCGTCGCGTCCGCCAGCGATGAGAGCGCCTCGCCGCATTGGACGATGTCGACTCCGCCCAGCACGTCGCTGATGGCGATGCGGGCGAGCTCCGAGCGCCGCAGCGCGCGCATGGATGCGACGGCGCGCTCAGCGTCATCGTGGCGGGCGGCAACGTTCTTGAACGCGGCGACGAGCTCGTCGCGGGAACGGGGCTGAAGGTCGTCGTCAGAGGCGAGCAGCCGCACGGTTTGCGGCACTCGCTGCAGCAGGGCGACGGCAAAGCGGCTGGTAGAGGCAACCGTCGCGAACCGTCTAGCCATGTAGCCCTCGTCGCGCAGGGCGCGCAGGTACCAGCTCTCCTCCCCTAGCGCTTCTGAGAGCTGCCGAAATGAGAGCAACCCGAAGTCAGGGTTCGGCCCGTCGGCGATCCATTCGAGTATGGCCGGCATGAGGTGCCGACGGATTTCCGCCGCCCGCGAGTTGCCCGTCGTGAGGGCCTCGATGTGGGTGAGCGCAGCGCGGGGGTCGAGGAACCCAAGTGCCTTTGCTCGTGCTCGGGCAGCGTCTTGGCTGAGCAGCGCACCCGACGGTGAATGTGCCACCACGTCGAGCAACGGTGAGAAGAAGATGCGCTGCCGCAAGCGCCGCACCTCACGTCGGGTGGTCTTCCACAGCTCCCACACGTCCGGCACCCGTGCGGTGCGCGAGAGCTCCGCGCACGGGCTGGCGTCGTCGGGCAGGAGGTGGGTGCGTCGCAGTCGGGCGAGCTGGATGCGGTGCTCAATCACGCGCTGGATGCGGTAGTCCTGCGCGAGCTTGGCGCCGTCGTCGCGCCCGATATAGCCGTGAGCGACGAGCGCCTCGAGTCCTTCGAGCGTGCCGCTGCAGCGGAGGCATTCGTCGGAAGTGCCGTGCACGAGCTGCAGGAGCTGCACGGAGAACTCGGTGTCGCGTAGGCCGCCGCTGGAGAGTTTGATGTCGCGGTCGGCTTGCGATTTCGGGATGAGCGAGATGACGCGCTCGCGCATTGCGCGTATCTCAGGGAGGAAGCCGTCGGTGTGGGCGACCTGCCAGACCTTGGGCGCGAGCATGTCGACAAACGCCTGCCCGAGTTGCAGGTCGCCTGCGGCGGGGCGGGCCTTTAGCATGGCCTGGAACTCCCAGGGCTTGGCCCAGCGTTCGTAGTAGTGGCGGCATGATTCGAGCGTGCGCACCAGCGGCCCGGCTTTGCCTTCCGGGCGCAGCGCGGCGTCGATGGTCCAGATGGTGCCGAAGCTGGTGTGGGCGGAACAGATGCGCGCTTGGGCCGCCGCGATGCGCGTGGCAACGGCGAGGGCGTGGTCGGTGGACACGTCATCGCGGGCCGGTTCTGCAACGTAGAGTACGTCCACGTCCGAGAGATAGTTGAGCTCTTGGGCACCCGTTTTGCCGAGCGCGATCACCGCGAGTTTCGCGTCAGCCCACTGCGGCACCTCGGCGCGCGCGAGGGCGAGCGACGTGTCGAGCACGGCGTCGGCCACGTGCGTCAGCTCGCGCGTGATGTCGGCGAGGAGCGCCGTCGGGTCTTGTGCTTCGAGGTCTCGCGCGGCGATGAGCGTGAGCGCGGCCCTGTTAGCCCGGCGCAGTTCGTCCGCGGTGCCGGCGCAAGCACCATCGACGATGGGTAGGCGCTCAGCGAAAAAGTGGCGCCAGTCGTCGGAGGTGCGCGGTTGCGGGGGGTCGCGTAGAAGCTCGAGCAGATCTTCTTCGCGTCCGAGCGCCGTGGCTAACACCGACGATGCGCCGGCAACGAGGAGCATCCGTCGCACCCAATCCACGTCGCCCAGCAGCTCGCCCTGCCATCCGGTCTGCACGATGGCGTCGAGGGTGCGGAGGGCACTGAGGCGATCACCTACCGGGGAGAACCAGTCGAGATCCACTTTGGCTCGGATGTCGTCCGGCCAGGACTGCCAGATGCGCGCGGCAGAAGTAGGTTGGGAGAATCCTCGCCGCGCAAACTCAGCCTGGGGTGAGTGGAGCCGCGCCATGTAAGGAGTCTACGTCCCTCGACGCGTCGGCTACAGTCGTGGCCGGCTAGGCTCGATGCATGTTTCGCCCCACCGATACCGTCACGCAAGCGCTCCGCCCCCTCGTGGATGAACGCGATCTTGATGCGGAACTGTCGGCGAAACGCCCCGACCTGACGCAGCTGCTGCTGGGGGCGGCGTCGGAACACGAAGAGCTGCCGCGCACACTCGTCGCAGCCGCCACGCGCGCGGCGTGTGGACTGCTGGGTGAGCGGTTCGGCGGCCACGCCATCGAGTTGCGCGTGCCGCCATTTGCGGCAGTGCAGTTGAGCTTCGGCTCCGGCCCGCGGCACACGCGCGGCACTCCGCCCAACGTCGTCGAGATTGAGCCGACGGTATTTCTCGCCCTCCTCACGGGTCGAGTGGCCTATGCCGACGCCCCGGTTCGGGCGTCAGGGGCCCACGCACACGAGGTGGCGCAAGCCTTTCCGCTCACATGACGGCGATGTTTTGGTCGATCTCCCATTGCGAGGTTTGGCGGCGGTAGTCCTCGAATTCCTCGTGCTTGTTGCGCAGGAAGTGCTCGAAGACGTGCTCACCGAGGGTGTCCGCGACGAGTTCCGAGCTCTCCATCGCCCGCAGCGCGCCGTCGAGATTGCGGGGTAGCTCGTCGATGCCCAGCGCCTGGCGTTCGCGACGAGACAGCGTCCACACCGCTTCTTCCGCCTCCGCAGGCAGGGGGTATTCGCCCTCGATACCCTGCAGCCCTGCACGAAGCAGGAGGGCGTACGCGAGGTAGGGATTCGCGGCGGAGTCGATCGCCCGGTACTCCACGCGAGCGCTCGACGCCTTGCCCGGAGTCCACTGCGGAACGCGCACGAGGGCGGAGCGGTTGGCCCTGCCCCAGCACACGTAGCCCGGCGCCTCGTCGCCTGCAGCTAGGCGCTTGTAGGAGTTCACCCACTGGTTCGTCGCTGCCGTGATCTCGGGGGAATGGCGCAGCAACCCCGCGATGAAATGCCGCCCCACCTTCGACAGCTGGTACTCGTCGGCGGCGTCGAAAAATGCGTTCGTGTCACCCTCGAACAGCGATAGGTGCGAGTGCATGCCGGAACCCGGATACTGCGTGAATGGCTTCGGCATGAACGTGGCGTGGAGCCCTCGCGAGGCTGCGGCCTCGCGCACCGCCACGCGAAACGACATGATGTTGTCGGCCATGGTGAGTGCGTCGGCATGCCGCAGGTCGATCTCGTGCTGCCCGGGCGCACCTTCGTGGTGGCTGAATTCCACAGAAATACCCATGTTCTCGAGCCCAAGAATGGCCTCGCGGCGCACGTCGTTGGCTCTGCTGAGGGTGGTGTGGTCGAAGTATCCACCGTTGTCGAAAGGTACTGGCGGGTTGAGCTGGCTCAGCACGAAGAACTCGATCTCGGGGTGTACCTGCAGGCTGAACCCGGCCTCGGCGGCTTTGTCGACGGCACGTTTCAGCACGTAGCGTGGGTCGGCGAAGCTCGGGGACCCGTCGCGGAGCCGAACATCGCAAAACATGCGTGCCGTGACGAGGCCGGATTCGGTCATCCACGGCAGCACTTGGAAGGTGGAGGGGTCTGGGTGGGCCACCATGTCGGCCTCGTACACGCGGGCAAAACCTTCGATGGCCGAGCCGTCGAAACCGACGCCCTCCGCGAGCGCCACCTCAACCTCGCCCGGACCGATAGCCACCGATTTCAGGTTGCCCACCACGTCGGTGAACCACAGCAGGATGAATCGGACCTGACGCTCCTCAATGAGTCGGAATACGGTTTCGGCCTGAATGTCCATGGGCTCAAGTGTGCCGTACGGCGCACCGTCGCCATGCCCGAACCACGGTTTGTTGGACAACTACACTGCGGGGTATGAGCAAGCCCGGATGGTACCCAAACCCGGAAGGCCGCGGTAAGCCGCGGTACTGGGATGGTGCCCAATGGCACGACGAGAAGCCCCAGAAGTCGTCGCCGGCGGGTTGGGTCGTCGGTGGGTTGCTGCTGATCGCGACAGTGATCGTCGTACTGGTGCTGCAGCCTTCGAGCATCATGAAGCCTCTCGCTGCGCCGCCCGAAGATACCCGCTCCGACCGCCCGAGCGTGAAACCCTGGGACGAGCGCACTCGAGAGCCCGACGAGCCGGCCCCCACCGATGACGGCGGCGCCAGACCTGAAGACTGCCCCACCGTCGGTTACCCGACGAGCGAGGTGGACGCGAGCGGACTGTTGCACGGCGGCGGGCTCACCGTCGTGGCTCCGACGACCAATGGTTGGCGCAATGAGCCCACCTACATGCCGTGGATGGCGGAGCAAAACTCGGTGACGAGGCAGATCGTGCCGGGCTGGGTGGCGTCAATGGACATCGGTACGGTGCGCGCCGAGGACGGGTTCCGCAACCCGAAGCAGGCTGCGGCAGCGATGGTGTCATGCATGGCGTCGTCGTGGATGTACAGCGGCTTCACCGGACGCGAAGACCTGGTCAATGAGCAGGCCGAGGTTGGAGGCGTGACAGGTTGGCACATTCAGACGAATATCTACGTCGACAGGGAGGATGGCATCGAGGGCGACCTGCTGGATGTGTACGTCTTCGACCTGGGGCGTGAGGGCGAGCTCAGCGTGGTGGCTGGCTGCGCGACCATCGACGACGCCGCCTCCATCGAGGAGGTTCGCCAGTCGCTCGACAGCATCGCCGTCGAGTGAGTCGCCCGGGTCAAGCGCTAGGGTGAATCTGTGAGCATTATTACCCCGCATACCGTCTCCCCCGTCCGCCCAGTTCCCGCGTCGATCACCCGCCCGGAGTACGTCGGCAAGGAAGGGCCAACCCCATACACCGGTTCGCATGTGCAGTCCGACGACGTAATCGAACGCATGCGGGTGGCGGGCAAGATTGCTCACGACGCGATGCACGAAGCTGGGAAGGCCGTCGCGCCCGGGGTTACCACCGATGAGCTCGACCGCATCGCGCACGAGTACATGCTCGACCACCACGCCTACCCCTCTTCGTTGGGCTACCGCGGTTTTCCGAAGTCGATCTGCACGTCGGTGAACGAAGTTATTTGCCACGGTATTCCGGATAGCCGCCCGCTCGAGGACGGCGACATCGTGAAGATCGATTGCACCGCGTTCTACGACGGTGTCCACGGTGACAACTGCTACACCTTCCTGTGTGGCGACGTGTCTGAGGAGCACAAGCTGCTCGTCGAACGCACGCAGGAGGCGCTCAACCGTGGCATTAAGGCCGTGAAGCCCGGGCGGCCGATGTCCGTGATTGGGCGAGTGATCGAAAGCTACGCCAAGCGCTTCGGGTATGGCGTGGTGCGCGACTACACCGGCCACGGCGTGCACACGCAGTTCCACTCCGGGCTCGTGGTGCTGCACTACGACGAGCCACGTCTGGCCACGCGCATGGAGCCGGGCATGACCTTCACCATCGAGCCGATGCTCACGCTCGGCAACTACGAGTCGGAGGTGTGGGACGACGACTGGACCGTCACCACCCTCGACAAGTCGTGGTGCGCCCAGTTCGAGCAGACCCTGGTCGTCACCGACGATGGAGCCGAAATCCTCACCGCCTGAGCCGCTCCCGACGCTCGCCTCCGCCTCCCGGTCATCGAGTAGCGGCGAAGCCGTGTATCGAGATGCACCAAACAAAACTGCAAAACTCGCCAACAGACGGAACTGTCCCCGCTCAGCTGAGCGTGAGGCATCCAGCTGTTGGCGAGTTTTGCAGTTTCTTCCTCTGATGATTGAGCCGCGGGCGCAGCCCGCGAGTCGAAATCATCTGCCAGATGTGGCTTCGATACGCGAGCTACGCCCGCTACTCAACCACCGGTGCTGATGCGACTGCCCCCGACCGTCGAGTAGGGCCGCAGGCCCGTATCGAGATGCGGCAACGGGTTTCGGCGCGCCACACCCGATGATTGAGCTGCTGCCGAAGGCAGCGAGTCGAAATCATTCCCCGACGAGCTTCGGTGGCAGAAATGCGCCCAAACATGGACGGTAATCTGCCACCTAAGCGGGTGTGGTTTCGATACGCGAGCTTCGCTCGCTACTCAACCACCGGGAAACAGCCGGTTTCGGCACGCAGCGACGGGGTTTCGACACGCGCCTACGGCGCTACTCAACCAGCGGATGCGGGCTACTCAACCAGCGGAAGGAGCAGCGCCCAACCGCCACGACAAGGAAGGGACGAGCCGGCCTATAAGCCGGGTCCTGTGGTCGGTGATCATCTATCTAAGGCGGCGCGTTGCCGCGGCGCTCATGCAACCTACCCGGGCACCTCGCGCGAGCAGCGCTCTGGCGGTGTCCGCAGCCGGTAGAACCGGCCTTCTTGGTCTTGCTCCAGGTGGGGTTTACCAAGCCGTCCCAGTCACCTGTGACGCTGGGGGTCTCTTACACCTCCGTTTCACCCTTACCCGTTGCCGGGCGGTCTGTTTTCTGTGGCACTGTCCCGCGGGTCACCCCGGGTGGGCGTTACCCACCACCTTGCTCTACGGAGCCCGGACTTTCCTCAGCCCCTCCTCGGGGCCGCGATCACCCGGCCGACTCGTCCGTCGAACAATTCTACCCGCACCCTCTAGAAGCATCACTCCCGAACGGCGTAGACTGCCCAGTTGTGGCTCTTCCCTTCAGGGGCTCGCGTCCGACGCGCACCATCCTGTTCGGTTTCTTACTGGCGCTCATCCTTGGCACCGGGCTGTTGATGCTCCCCCTCTCCACGCAGTCCCCCGGCGGCATCCCGCTCCTGCCAGCGCTTTTCACGGCAACATCGGCGTTGTGCGTCACAGGACTGTCCGATGTCGATGTGCCCACGTTCTGGACCCCATTCGGGCATGTCGTCATCATGATTTTGATCCAAATCGGTGGTTTCGGAGTCATGAGTTTTGCGACGCTGCTGGGGCTGCGCGTGATGAGGAAAATCTCGCTGGGCAGCCGAATCACCGCAGCGACGGAAGCACACGGATCCGTCGGCGGGCTGCGCCCACTCCTGCAACGCGTCCTCGTCACCGGCCTCGTGATCGAAGGCATCGTCATGGCGCTACTCACCGTCAGGCTGCTCGCGCTGGGGTACTCCGTCGGAGATTCTCTCTGGTATGGGATGTTCCACGCGGTGTCGTCGTTCAACAATGCCGGATTCTCGCTGTTCCCCGGCAACATGACGCCCTTTGTCGGCGACTGGGGCATTTGCCTTCCCATCATGGGCGCCATCATCGTCGGTGGGCTCGGCTTCCCCGTGCTGCACCAACTCACCAGAGCGTACCGTCACACACACCGATGGACCATGCACACCCGCATGGTGTTATTCGGCACTGCAGTACTGCTCGTGCTCTCATCGCTCTACGTCACCGTGCTCGAATGGAACAATCCGAACACGCTCGGCGAGCTGCCCTGGCGCTCCCGCATCCTCGCAGGGGCGTTCCAAGCCGTCCAGACTCGCACCGCCGGCTTCAACTCCGTCGACATCGGCTCCCTCCACGATTCGACGCTATTCGGCATGGACATGTTGATGTTCATCGGCGGTGGTCCCGCGGGCACCGCCGGCGGCATCAAGATCACGACGTTCTTCGTCCTGCTGTTCATCGCTTGGGCAGAAATCCGGGGCGACAGTGCCGTCAACATCTTCGGCCGTCGCCTTTCGCGCTCGCTCCACCGACAGGCGATCACCGTCGCGCTGCTCGCCTCCGCCGTCGTCGGATTGGCGACGCTCGCACTCCTCGTGCTCTCGCCGTTCTCGCTCGACCAAGCACTCTTCGAAGCCATCTCCGCGTTCGGCACTGTCGGGCTCTCGACGGGGATCACGGCGCAGCTCAACCCCGCGTGCCAGCTGATCCTCGTCGGGCTTATGATCGTGGGGCGACTCGGCCCCATCACCGTCGCCACGGCACTCGCAACACCCACCACGAAGAGGCACTATCAACTTCCCAAGGAAAGGCCGATCATTGGTTAACAGACTCTCCAGGCGTTCTGTCCACGACAAGCGCGCGGACTCCGTCGCCATCATCGGGCTCGGCCGTTTCGGCGCGTCGGTCGCTCTTGAACTCATGAACATCGGCGCGGA
Source organism: uncultured Tessaracoccus sp. (assembly GCF_947255005.1). Taxonomy (GTDB): domain Bacteria; phylum Actinomycetota; class Actinomycetes; order Propionibacteriales; family Propionibacteriaceae; genus Arachnia. The sequence continues at coordinate 18,932 of NZ_CAMYFI010000019.1, forward strand.
GGTGTTCGGCATCGATGCCGACGAAGAAGTTGTCCAGCGCTTCAACGGCCAGCTCACTAACGTCGTACAGGCAGACACCACCGACGAGGTCGCCCTCCAGGAACTCTCTCTTGCCGAGTTCGATAAGGTCGTGGTCTCTATCGGGTCGAAGCTCGAGGCCAGCATCCTCACCTGCTCGCTGCTGCTCGACATGGGCGTACCCGACGTGTGGGCGAAGGCGACGAGCATCCCCCACGGCCGCATCCTCAGCCAGCTGGGCGCCCACCACGTCGTCTACCCCGAGACGGAGATGGGCAAGCGTATCGCCCACCGCGTCCGCGGCGCGTTGCTCGACTTCATCGAGATCGGCACCGACTTCGCCCTCGTGCGCACCGTGGTACCGGCAGCACTTGCGGGGGGCACCGTGGACGAAGCGCTCATCTGGCGGAAATACCACGTGAAACCTGTGGCCGTGAAGTCGCCGTCGCTTGGCTGGATGCCCATCGTGAGCGACACCATCGTCAACGAGGGCGACCTCATTCAGGTCGTCGGCAAGATCAAGCAGGTCGAGGAGTTCGCCCGAGTCAAGTGATTAGTTCACCCGGGTGAGTTTCACGTTCCCCCGCTCCACGTCGACACGGTCGATGCGCACGCGAATCACCTCGCCGACATCGCTCGGCTTTGCCGTCACGGCAAGCTCGACCGCAGACTCAAAGATCTGCACGACGCCCCGCTTATTCTTGGGATTCACGTCGACGAGAACGCCCTCCATCGTCTGTCCCTCGCAGCCCGCGAGCACCAGCGCTTCCGCAATATCCATCACACCGCGCTCGTACGCCCGCGCGAGCCTTCCCGAATCTCGCATCACCTCGGGAAGATCATCAAACCCGTCCAGCGCCCACTGCGGAATATCCTCGCCTTGCGAATGAGCCAAGCAGATTTCCAGCACATAGCGGTCAACCAGCCTGCGCAGGGGCGCCGTCGTGTGCGTGTAAGGTGCGCCGAGTGCGGCTTGGGCGAGGTCCCCGTCGGGCGCACCACCTGTGAAGGTGCGGTAGTCGGCGCCGCGGAACAACACGGTGCACTTCATCAGCACCGCCAGTTGCTGAGGATCGTTCGGATCGAGACGTCGCACAAAGTCAGGGTAGGTTTCCGCGTCGTCCCACGGAACGCCGATGGTTGCCGCCGCGCGCTTGAGCCGTCGGACGGATTCTGGTTCGGCTGCAGGGAGCGTTCGCAGCACCCCAGCACCGCCGTCGATTTGCATCTGAGCCGCCACGAACCCCGTCAACAGCGAGATCTGTGCGTTCCAATCCTCGACAGGGTGCAGCGCGCGAAACGCGAGGCTCCAGCCTTCGTCAGACTCTAGAATCTCTTGCTCCGGCAGGTTCAGGGAGATGCCGCCCCGCTCCTGCTCCAACTGTTGGCGCAGCCTACCCACCTCAGGCAGCAGCGCGATGCTCGGATGCGCGCGGCCAGCGTCGATATCGGCCTGCACCTGGTCATAGTTGAGCTTGGCACGGTTGCGCACTACCGCACGCTCGACGGTGGCTTCTCGCACCCGGCCCTCACCGTCGAGATGGTGGCTCCACAGCACAGCCGGGCGGGACTTGCCGTCGGCCAGCAGCGACGCTGCGTCCTCCGACAGCGCCGGCGGATGCAGCGCAATGCGGGCCCCCGGAGCGTACAAGGTCTGCCCTCGGCGGTGTGCCTCGACGTCGATTGGCGACCCAGGCTGCACCCAGTGTCCCACGTCAGCGATGGCGTAGTGCACGACGAAACCGTCGTCCTCCCGTGCAATGTGCAGGGCCTGGTCGAGGTCCATCGACGACGCCGGATCAATCGTGACGAACTCGACGTCCGTCCTATCGACGTGCGCCTCACAGGCGGGTGGGTGCTGACGCAGTTGCTCCGCCTGGGCGAGCACGGTCTTCGGGAACTCTAGTGGCAACTCCAGCTCGTGCTGCAGTTTCGCTATCGCGGAGCGCGCCTTCGTCGGCACTTCGTTGAGGCGATGGTGGCGCATGACAAGCTCATTGCTCCTTGGTGCGTACCAGGATGCGATCGCACTCCGGGCAGCGCAATACCGCGTTGGCGGGAGCCTGCTGGATGTCGTTCAAATCCGACACGTTGAGCTGCAGCCGGCAGCCTCCGCACCGCCCACCGGTGAGTGCGCCCGCGCCCGAACCTGACGTCGCCCGGATCTTCTCGTAGAGGTCGAGCAGTGAGCCCTGCAGTTTCGCCGCGAGCTCCTTACGAGATTGAGCGATGCCGATGGCCTCCGCTTTGAGCTCTGCCACGGCCGCATCCCTGGCAGTGACCTCGTCGCGCAACTGCTGCTCGACGGCTTCCTTCTTCTGGGCAAGCTGATCGCGGTGCGCTGCCGCTTCCTCGGCTCTGCTCATCGCCTCCAGTTGCTCATTTTCCAACGTGGCAATGCGCCCGGTGAGATGGTCAATCTCGGCGACGAGCCCCTGCAGTGCCTTCGCGTCAGTGACGCTGCCGTCGTGGAGGCGCTGCTGATCGCGCTCGAGCCTGGCGCGCACCGGCACCAGATCCGCTTCCGCACGGCGCGCAGCCACGTCCAGATCGTCGGCATTGGTGGTGGCTGCGGTGAGCGTGTCCGCGAGTTCCCGACGCTGTTCCATCAGCGAAGCGATGGCCTGATGCTGCGGCAGCGATTTCGCGAGGTGCGTCACACGAGCAAGGGCGGAGTCGAATTCGGCCAGCCGCAGAAGTTCGCGCTGTATCGCTGGTTCGGCGTGCATCGGTTGATTCCTTTTCCCTGTTGGATTGTGGTTGTTCTACGGCGCTGGAGGTGTTAGAGCGTGAGGCGTTCGCGCACGACATCGGCCAGCGACTCCGCGATGGAGTCTGCCTCGTCCTGCGTGGGAGCTTCCACCATCACGCGCACCACCGGCTCCGTGCCCGACGGACGTAGCAGGACGCGCCCCTTGTCACCCAAGCGAATGGAGGCGTCTGCGACTGCGCGGTTGACGTCGTTATCGACGCCCGCGCGCAGCTTGTCGACGCCCCGAACGTTGATGAGCGCCTGCGGAAGCACCGTCATAACCTTCGCGAGTTCCGCGAGCGGCTTGCCCGTCTTCACCATCCGAGCCGCCAGATGCAGGCCCGTGAGGGTACCGTCGCCGGTGTTGGCGAACTCGTTGATGATGACGTGCCCGGATTGCTCACCGCCGAGCGCGAAACCGTTGGCGTTCATAGACTCGAGCACGTAGCGGTCGCCCACCTTGGTTTGGTCGACGCGGATGCCGTGCTCGCGCATGGCGTTCACCAAGCCGAGGTTGCTCATCACGGTGGCAACGAGCGTGTCCGAGATGAGCCGGTGCTCTTCCTTCATGGCGACCGCGAGGATCGCCATGATCTGGTCGCCGTTGACGAGATTGCCGTCCGCATCAACTGCGAGGCAGCGGTCCGCGTCTCCGTCGAGGGCGATGCCGAGGTCGGCACCCACCTCCTTCACCCGCGCCATGAGCGACTCCATGTGGGTGGATCCGCAATTGTCGTTGATATTGATTCCGTCTGGATGGTTGTGCATCGGGATGACCTGCGCGCCCTTGGCTTGAAAGGCCTCGACCGCGGTGATGGAGGCCGCCCCGTTGGCCGTGTCAATCACGACGGTGAGCCCCTCAAGCGAGGTGTCGCCGAGGGAGTTGGTGAGGTGATCGACGTACTTTTGGTGGAGGTCGAGGTCGGAGCGAACCCGGCCGACCGCCGCGCCCGTGGGGCGCTTCCAGTCCTCGCCCAGGTGCGATTCGATGGCGTCTTCGAGATCGTCGGCGAGCTTCACGCCACCGCGCGAGAAGAATTTGATGCCGTTGTCAGGCATGGCGTTATGTGATGCGGAGATCATCACGCCCAAGTCGGCGTTAATCTCGTCGACAAGGAACGCGACGCCTGGCGTCGGAAGCACGTCGACGAGCACCACGTCGATGCCTGCGGACGCCAGCCCCGCGACGACAGCGGCCTCCAGGAATTCGCCGCTGGCGCGCGGGTCGCGCCCCACCACGGCGAAGGGTTTCGTGCTGCGAAGCGCTCCGGCCTCACCCAAGATGTGTGCAGCGGCGACGGAGAGATCGAGCGCCAGTTCTGCTGTGAGTTCGACGTTGGCGGTGCCGCGTACGCCGTCGGTTCCAAAAAGACGTGCCATAGAACCCAACAGTACTCGCGATACCGCGTCCTTGGCGAGGAGGCCACCCGGCACCCACAGCGCAAACGCAGCGGTATCGACGGTCAAAACTGCAAAACTCGCCATCAGTGGATGCCGTCACGCGGGAGCTGAGCGCGAGCGCTGCAACTGATGGCGAGTTTTGCAGTTTCCTCGTGGAAGACAACACCCGGAGACGCAAACTCAGAAACACCACTGTGGGGCAGGCCCTTGCCGGACCTGCCCCACAGTGAATGAGCGTTGATCAGCGCTTGCTGTACTGAGGTGCCTTGCGGGCCTTCTTGAGGCCAGCCTTCTTGCGCTCGGGCACGCGGGCGTCGCGGGTGAGCAGTCCGGCTTTCTTCAGCGCGGGGCGTGAAGCCTCAGCGTCGACGGCATTCAGAGCGCGGGCGATAGCCAGGCGCAGAGCGCCTGCCTGTCCCGACGGGCCGCCGCCAACGATGCGGGCCACGACATCGTAGGAACCAACGAGGCCTGCAACGACGAAGGGCTCGTTGATGGCCTGCTGGTGCAGCTTGTTGGGGAAGTAGTCTTCCAGAGTGCGGCCGTTGATGGACCACGAGCCGGAACCGGGGATGATCCGGACGCGGGCAATAGCCTGCTTCCGGCGGCCGACGGCCTGACCGGGGGCCACGACGGCGGGCCGAGACTGGGCGCCTTCAGCGGCGGCCGGGTTGGAATCGGAGCGGTAGGCGATCTCGCGATTCTCTTCATCGGTGAACGGCGTGATCTCGCTGCTCACGGTCTCCTCGACAACTTCAGTGCTCATATATGTCTCTGCGCTCTCGTTACTGGGCGATCTGGGTGATCTCGTACGGCTGCGGCTTCTGCGCAGCGTGGGGGTGCTCAGGGCCGGCGTACACCTTGAGCTTGCCGATGAGCTGACGCGACAGCTTGTTCTTCGGCAGCATGCCCCACACCGCGCGCTCGACGGCCTTGCGCGGGTTCTTCTCAAGCAGCTCGCCGATGGAGGTCTGCTTCAGCCCGCCCGGACGACCGGAGTGAGAGTAGCGCATCGACTTCTGAGCCTTGTCGCCGGTGACGGCGATCTTCGACGCGTTGACGACAATGACGAAATCGCCGCCGTCGACGTGCGGGGCGAAAGTGGCCTTGTGCTTGCCACGCAGCAACGTCGCGGCGGTTACCGCGAGACGTCCGAGGACGACATCCTCGGCATCAATCACATACCAGTTCCTGGCGATATCGCCTGGCTTGGGGGTGTACGTAGTCACGGACGCAGACCAACTTCCAGTTTGTGTACTTCTTGCCTTGGGATTGCGTCCCAGGGCACGTGAGCCAGCCCGCAGGATGCGCAACAGCTACCTACCCTAGATCAGGGAGGCCGATCGGTCAAAATCCGTGCAACGTCGCGCGAAGGAGTCTTCACGGGAGGCGTGGTTGCTGGGGGGGGCACGAGGCCTTAACGAGTGCGCTTACAACCCAGCAGCGCACAGGCGACACCTCCTGCTGCAACCGTAGCGAGTGAGACTAGCCTCGTCGACCGACGCACTGCCCTCGCATCGGGACGGGGACCGTCACCAAGCTGCCCTCGCTCCTCAACTCTCCCCCCGTAATAAATGTTGCGCCCGCCAAGCTGCACGCCAAGCGCGCCCGCCATCGCTGATTCACACCAGCCCCCGTTCGGGCTCGGATGCTTGGCGTGGTCACGTCGCAAGATTCGCCACGCTCGACGCGCCTTGCCACCGACGGCAGGCGCGAGCGCCGCGAACAGCAAGCCGGTAGCTCGGGCGGGCAGCAGATCGAGCACATCGTCGAGGCGCGCAGCCACTTTCCCGAACCGTTCGTAGCGGGCGTTGCGATGCCCGATCATGGCGTCGAGGGTATTGACCGCGCGATGCACCAACAGGCCTGGCACGCCCAGCGTCGCGCCCCAGAAGATTGATGCGACGGCCGCATCGGCCGTGTTCTCTGCCATCGATTCGATGGTGGCCCGGGCAAGTTCTGACGCATCGAGCACGTCGGCATCTCTGCCACACAAGTGCCCCAGCCGCTCGCGAGCACGAGGCAGGTCGTCGGCGTCGAGGGCGTCGGCCATGATGCGGCCTTCCCTGGCCAGGCTGGTGGCGCCGACCACGGCCCAGGTCGTGCAGGCGGTGGCGACCACCCGCACCCACGGCCACCGCCCCCCGGCGCACTCCACGACGGCGCCACCCACCGCGAGTGGGGCGAGCAGTGCCGCGACGTGCATTCCGCCGGCGCCCACGTCGTCGGCGTAGGTGTGCTCCTCGACACGGCTGGCCACAGTGCCGAACCACGCGACGGGGTGGTGCCGCGCGGGGTCGCCGAACATACGGTCCGCCACGAGCCCCATCGCCAAGCCAAGAGCACGCCACTTCATAACTGATCTCCATCCGCCTGCACGGCAGCAAAGGCGGCGGCGAGGCGCTCGTGCGTCCGCGGGGTGCGCACGGCCAGTCGAAGCCAACTAGGCCCAAGCCCCGGAAACGTTTCGCATCGACGCACCGCAAATCCTCGTGCGGCCAGCGGCTCGCGCAGCGATCCAGCCCCCATCGACGAGGTGTCCACCAGCACAAATGGGCTCTGCGACGGCGCCACCCACAGCCCGAGGGCTTTGAGACGCTGCACCAGGTCGTCCCGCGCCGCGGGAATCGTTGCGGCCTCGGCACACACGAAGGCGAGCGCTTCATCAGACGTGCACGCCTGCATCAGCGTGATGGCGGGCGAGGACACCGACCACGGCGTTTGCTCACCGCGAAGCCTCGCGATCAGATCCGGGCTTCCCACTGCGTAGCCCGCCCGCACCCCAGCGATCGAGAAGGCCTTCGTGAGGGAACGTGTCACCAGGAGCCCGGGCATCGCTGGCGCGATGAGGGAATGGTCGTCGCCCACTTCGTCGAGGAAGGCTTCGTCCACGAGCACCACCCGCCCGGGGCGAGTCAACCGTCGAAGTACGTCGACCGGATGCAATACCCCGGTGGGATTGGTGGGGTTGCCCACGACGACGAGATCAGCGTCATCGGGCACGTCGCTCGCGTTGAGCTCGAAGGGGCGCTCCAGCAGCACGCGCGACACGTGGTGCCCGGCCCGCCGCAAGGCCGCTTCCGGCTCCGTGAACTGCGGGTGCACCACCACTGCCTTGCGGGGCCGCAACGCGCGCGCCACGAGGGTGAACGCCTCCGCCGCTCCGCTGGTGGGCAGCACCATCTCCTCCGGCAGGCCCCATCTGCCCGCAATGGCAGAGATTGCAGGGGCGGGGTTGGGGTACGCCGCCCACGTCGCGACCGCGCGCACGAGCGCCTCCTGCACAAACGTCGGCGGCGTGGCCGCCCGCACGTTCACGGAGAAGTCTTCCAGCCCGTCTCCCAAGTCGGCGTCGCCATGGTGAAGTAGATCCGGCCTATCCGAATCCGTGGCACAATACCCGCGATGACTCACGCTTTCTCTCCCGTTCCCGGTCTGCCCGACGACGCGTTCGCCCACGATGGCCTCATCACCAAGCGCGTGGCTAGGGCCGCCGCGCTCGCGCACTTGCGCCCGTGCGGCGAGCAGCGCCTGTGGGATGTCGGCGTCGGCGCGGGCAGCGTGCTCGTCGAATGGCTTCGGGCCTGCCCTGACACCACAGGTATCGGCATCGAACGTCGCCCCGAACGTCTGGCGAACGCGCGCGAAAACCTGCGCCGTTTCAAGGTGGCTGATAGAGGCGAACTGGTGGCCGCAGACGCAAAGGACGCACTGGCAGCACTCCCCCCGCCCGATGCTGTGTTCATCGGCGGCGGATTGAGCGACGGTGTGCTCACCCAGTGCGTGGATCGGCTGAAGGCGGGGGGCAGGCTTGTGGCGCATGGGGTCACCGTCGAGGCAGAACTCCTGCTAGCTGAGGCGCAGGCCACCCACGGCGGGGAGCTCATGCGCATCGCGGTGGAGGTGGGCGATGCCATCGGCTCGTTCCGTGGCTGGAAGCCGCTGCGCACCATCACGCAGTGGGCCTGGCAGCGCTGACTCACCTCAGGCACCGCACCATTTCGTCGAGGCTTCGCGGCCGCGCATCGAGCCCCAGCTGACTCGCGAGTTCGAGCGGCCACGGCCTCGTGAGCCGCGCGGAAGCAAGCAGCTCAACGTCGTTCAGCACCTCGACGGGCTCCCCCACCGTGAGTTTTCCGCCGGCCACCACGGCAACCTGCGTAGCGATCCGCAGGGCCAGGTTGAGGTCATGGGTGGACATGACAAGCGTCGTGCCCAACTCCTGTAGGCGCTCCAAGATGCCCAGCATCTCTTCCACGCCCGCCGGGTCGAGGCCTGCGGTGGGCTCGTCGAGCAGCAGCACATCGGGCCGCATGGCCACGGCGCCGGCGAGCGCGACGCGTTTGCGCTCACCGTAGCTGAGCTGGTGGCAGGGCCGATCCGCGAGATGGGTGATGGACAGCAGCGCGAGCGTCTCGTCGACGCGCCGCAACACGTCATCGGGCTCCATGTTCAAGTTGGTTGGCCCAAACGAAACGTCTTGGCGCACATCGGCGCTGAACAGTTGCTCGTCGGGGTCTTGCAGCACGAGCTGGACGCGCTGGCGGTGCCGTCGAAGTGCAGCACGATTGTATTGCAACGGTTCACCATCGACGACGACGTCCCCCGCCGTGGGGCGCAGGCTGCCGCACAACGCGCGTAGCAAGGTGGTCTTGCCCGAGCCGTTGGCGCCGATGAGCAGCATCCGGCTTCCTGCCTCGACGCCGAGATCAACCGCGGAGAGCACCGTCGGGCCGCCATGATCCAGCGTGAGCCCGCGTGCCTCGAGTTTCATCGCCACGGCAACCACACTCCCAGTATCCAGATACCGGCGACCGTCAGCGCGCATCCACCGAGCATCGCCCAACTACGTTGCCTTGGCAGCGCCGTGGTGCGCAGCCCTTCCTCCATGCCGCGCGCCGTGAGTCCCTGCTCCAGCCGTTGAGCACGATCCCACGCACGCAACAACAAGGTGCCGGTCACTGCCCCAGCGCTGTGCAACGTCACGCGTCCGCAGCGTCGATGTTGGGCGTCCAGCAACGACGTGGCGGTGTCGAGCAGGATGAACAGCATTCGGTACGTGAGCGAGGCGATGTCCACCAGGGGGCCTGGAACCCGGTGGCGCCCCATCCAGTTGAGCAGGTCGGACATCGGCGTGGTGAGCGCCAGCAGCATCACCGCAAGGGTGCCGCATATGGCGTGTAGGAACAGTCGCCACGCCATGCTGACTGATTCGGGGCCGATGGAGAGCAGTCCTAGCCTCCAGTAGGCGTCGACGGGGTCTCGTCCCACCGAGCACAGCACGGAGATGGCTCCCACGCAGATGAAGCCGAAGGGCACCGCCATCGCGGTCACCACCATCGATGCGGGGATTCGCGCCGGCCCCAGGATGAGCGCGAGCGCCACTACTCCAGCCGCGACGGTGGCCCAGATGGACGGCACCGCCAGCGCGGTCACGACGAGCGCGCCGCTCCACAACACCTTCTCACCTACGCGATGACGCCGCCAGGGGCTTGCCCAAGCCGCGTCATCGAGCGCCAGTGTGGCCACGGTCAGTCGGCGTCTACCGTGCGTGGCTCGTCGACAGCGCCGTCTTCGTCGCGAGCCGCTTTGCGTCCGCGCAGGTTACCGAACGCAAACCCGACGATGCCCGCACCCACAGCTGCCTGAAGCGCGAACAACCCCGACTCCAACTCCCCGGAGCCAGGCTCGAAGATGGGCTGGAACCAGGGCTTAGCACCCTGTTCGTCCATGATGTCCACGACGACGGAGTCCGTGCCGGCGAAGCCTTCCTCGCCCTCCTCCACGGTCTTGCCGCCGAGGCTGAACGACACCACGAAGAGCACGACGATGCCCAACGCGCAGATCACACTCACCCAGGGGAAACGACGCTCAGACATGGACGGGCTCCTTCGGTTCGGCACGCAGCACGTGGAGACGGACGAGGTCAGATTTGGCGACGCGCGCCAGGAAACGCAACACGATCACGCCCAGGAGACCCTCCATGATGGCGAGCGGGATCTGCGTGATGGCGAACACGCTGAGGAACTTCGCGGCAGCCCCACCGAGCCCGCTCGTCGGGTCGGGGTAGGCGAGCGCCAGCTGCAGCGACGTCACGCAGTAGGTGCTGAGGTCTGCGAGGGCCATGGCGAAGAAGATGCCAACGTCTTTCGACCCGCCCAGCTTCCGCACGAGCACCCACGCCCCGTAGCCCACCCAGGGGCCGACGACGGCCATCGAGAAGACGTTCGCGCCGAGCGTCGTGAGGCCGCCATGGGCCAGCAGCAGAGCCTGGAAGAGTAAGACGATGGTGCCGAGGAAGGCCATCACGGGCGGCTTAAACAGCACCGCACCTAGACCTGTGCCTGTCGGGTGCGACGAGCTACCCGACACACTGGGCAGTTTGATGGCCGATAGTACGAAGGTAAACCCTGCGGCGGCGGCCAAAAGCAGTTTGTTTTCGGGGTTCTTGCGGGTTTCTTTGATGACTGCCGTGGCGCCATGAATGATGAAAGGCGCCGCTGCCACACTCCACCCGACGGCGTGGGCCACCGGCAGGTAGCCCTCTGCGATGTGCATCGTGCACGATCCTTTCCTCGGGATTACGCGTCCCGAATTAGGTCTGGTGGCGAGTTCCTGACTAACGCCCCAATGGGGCGATCACAGTGGCGCGACCGTGCTGGCTTGCCCAGCTTCCTCGCAGATTCACCAGAGATTCAGTGGTAATGCTGAGCTTACACCACGGCCTTTTGCAAAGATCAGGTGTCCCGCCGTAACGGTTCACGCGCTACGGTTACGGTGTGCAGTACGACTATCTGAAGCTCGGTTCCGACATCTACCGTCGATCATTTGAGATCATCCGCGAAGAGGCGAACCTTGAGCGTTTCCCCGCCGACGTGGAGCCCGCCGTCGTGCGAATGGTGCACGCCGCGGCAGATCCCGCCATCGCCGACATGGTGGCGTTCACCCCCGACGTTGCCTCGCGCACGCTGGCTGCGCTGGAAGCCGGCGCTACCATCCTGTGCGACTCGTCGATGGTAGCCACCGGCATCATCCGCTCACGGCTGCCTGAGGGCGCACAGGTGGTGTGCCACATCAAAGATCCGCGCCTGGTGCAGCTCGCGGAGGAACAGGGCACGACGAAAACCGCGGCCGCGGTGGATTTATGGCAGCGCGATGGGCTGCTCGACGGCGGCATCGTCGTAATCGGCAACGCCCCCACCGCTCTCTTTCGCACCTTGGAGGTGTGCCACGCCACCGGCGCACGTCCAGCCGCGATCGTCGGCATCCCCGTCGGGTTTGTGGGTGCGGCGGAATCGAAGCAGGCGCTGGTTGACGACACGCTCGGCCTGGAGTACCTCACGGTGTTGGGCCGCCGCGGCGGCTCGGCGATGGCTGTGGCTGCCGTGAATGCCATGGCCAGCGCAGCCGAAACCACGAATGACCGCTGACGAACAAGCTCGCTTGGCCGCAGAGGGGCGCGACGCGCTGCGTCCCCGCGGGCGTGCCGCCCAGCTGGAGCATTCCGAGCTCCGTCCTGGCTGGACGACGGGCGCGTGTGCCTGCGCGGCAGCCACGGCGGCCTTCGAGGCCCTACTGACCGGCGACTTTCCCGACCCCGTCGAGATCACCTTGCCCGGTGGGCGCACACCCGCGTTTGCGCTCACCCAAAGCCGCCTGAACGACGGCGAGGCGATGGCGGCCATCACGAAGGATGCCGGCGACGACCCCGACGTCACCCACGGCGTGGTGGTGCGCGCCACGGTGCGGCGCACGTCGGAAGGTGCAGGTGTGAGCTTCGTGGGTGGCCCGGGCGTCGGCACTGTCACGTTGCCGGGGCTGCCACTGGAGGTGGGCGAGCCGGCCATCAATCCCATGCCTCGGCAATACATCACCGACAACCTCGCAGCCGTGGCCCATCGCCATGGCGTTGACGCCGACGTCGAGGTGACCATCAGCATCGACGACGGCGAACGCGTCGCTCAGCGCACCTGGAATGCCCGCATCGGGGTGCTGGGTGGGCTCAGCGTGCTCGGCACGACGGGCGTGGTAGTGCCCTATTCCTGTTCGGCATGGATCGCCTCCATCCACCGCGGCATTGACGTCGCCTGCGCCAGGGGCGCTAGGCACGCGGCGGCCTGCACAGGCTCCACGTCGGAGCGAGTGGCCGAGGAACTGTACCCCGGCATCGAGCTGCTCGACATGGGAGATTTCGCGGGTGCCGTGTTGAAGTATCTGCGCAAGCATCCCCTCCCGCGCCTCACCATCGTCGGAGGTGTGGCGAAACTATCGAAGCTCGCAGCTGGTTATCTGGATCTGCACTCTCACCGCACGCAGATCCAGCCCGTCCACTTGGTGCAACTGGTTGCCAGCGCGCACGCCAGTGAGGCGCTGCAGGCTCAGATCGCGGAGGTGCGCACCGTCGCGCACGCCGTGCAGCTCGCCGACGAGGAGGGCATCAACCTACCGCACCTCATCGCAGTATCTGCCCGTAAAGAAGCCCTCGACGTACTCAAGGGCTCCCCCGTCGAGGTAGAAATTGTGGTGGTGAACCGAGCGGGCGACATCCTCGCCCGCGTCGGTTGACCTCTGCGTTAGCCCTGCAGCGCTTTGAGCAGCGCGTCACGCACGCTGACAGAGCGCCGGGGGTTACGGTCGCCTACGACTGCGACGGTGAGCCCGCCCGCGGACGCGGTCGCCGGGGTGGCGGCGGATCCTTCCAGAGATTTATCCGCCCGCACGCAGAACGTGTGCCGGCGCTCGGCTTCCTCCGCCACCATCTGGTTGACCGCAGGGTCGTTGCTGGCGGCTAGAACATACCAGGCCTCGGCCACATCGTCGGTACGAACAGCGCGCTGCTCCCAGGCGATCGCGTTGCTCGCCGCGAGCCGGCCAACCTTGATGCCCACGTTGGGTGCCACCACTCGCACCTTGGCGCCGACGGCGAGCAGCGCGGGAATACGCCTTGCGGCCACGGCTCCGCCGCCGACGACGAGCACGTCGCGGCCCGCGAGGGAGAGGCTCGATAGGTAGCCGGGCGCCCCGTCGTCCACACCTTCGGCGTCGAGCTGCTCCGCGTAACGATCCACCACGAGCTGGGCGAGCTCGTCGCAGTCTCCAATAACTTCGGCGACGCGCACCTCCACCTCCGGGTGTTGCTCGGCCCAGGCCTGCACTTGGTCGAAGGTCCACGTGCGCAGCTTGCCGGGGAACAGGAAATGCTGTGCGACGACGATCTGGGTGGCTCCTGCTGCCAGCGCCTTGTGCAGCGCCTCGGGAATAGACGGGCGCGACACCTGCACGAAGGCTGGCTCCACGTCGGCGAGTTCGCTTTCCTCCATGACGGTGCGGGTGAGGCGATAGTGCTCGGCGTTGGCTTCGGTCACCAAGTTGCCTCGCCCGACGAGCACCCCCACCGTGTCCTTGGCACGCCAGGTGCTCATCGCTTCGCGCATGCGTTGCAGCAACGCGTCGAGCAGCAGCGGGCTGGGCAGCAGCGGCTGCGCGTAGCGCACGTCAGCGTCGCCGCGCCCCTCGTCGAAGGCCTCCGGGATGTCTTGCCTCACGTGCCCGCCGGTGGCGAGCATGAGGGGTACGACGACGGCGTCGGTGTCGCCGGTGATCTCGCGCCCGTCGAGTGCTTCGCGCACCGCCTCAGCGATGGTGGGCTCCGCAAGTTCTACGAACCCGAGGGTCACGCGTCGCCCCGGCAGCATGGACCGCACCCGATCCACCAGGGCGCGGCAGGCCTCAACGCCGTCGGCGTCACGGCTGCCATGGGCGGCGATAATGAGCGGCACGTCGCCGGTCACGTCAGCGATCTTCATCAGCAGTTACCTCCTTGTATTCTGCCCATCCACTGATAGTCGCGCGGCGTCACGATGGCTTCGTCACCATCGCCTGTGGGCACCACCTTCGTGCTGGATGAGCCGACGATCACGATGGTGTGCATGTCCACCCACTCCGGGTCGAACGTCTCGAACGTGCCCCACCGGATGCGCTGCTTCTTACGGAAGGCCTCGTAGACCGCCATCACGGGCGTTGTCGCCGGGCGTTTCGCGCCCAAAATCTCCAGGGCGCGAGGCAGGTGCCGTGTGCGTTTGCGCGACCTCGGGTTGTACAGCGTCACCACGAAATCGCCCTCCGCGGCGGCCTCTAGCCGTCGCTCGATGTCTTCCCACGAGGTGTGCAGGTCGGACAGCGAGATGGTGACGTGGTCGTGCCCGAGGGGTGCGCCCAGCAGCGCCGACGCGGCAAGCTCCGCTGTGACGCCGGGGATGACGCGCACGTCGACACCCTCGGTGCCCGACTCCAGGGTAGGCGAGGCCATGGCGTAGATCGACGGGTCACCCGACGACACAAAGGCCACTGCGTGCCCGGCCCTGGCGCGCTCGATGGCCAGCGCGGTGCGGTGAGCCTCGGTGCCCATCTTCGTGGCCGCTACCTCGGCGTGCGGCGAGATGAGGTCCTTAATCTGGCGCACGTAGGGGATGTACCCCACCACTACGGATGCGGTCTCGATGGCGCGCCGCGCCATGGGTGTGAGGAGGTCGCGTGAGCCGGGCCCGAGGCCGACGACGCGCAACTCGCCGCGCGCGGGCAGACGCCCGATCGCGCAGGTGGCTTCCGTGTTCTTCTGCTTCGGCACGACGATCGACGCGCCACGCGCCATCACGGACGCCTCGCTGACGCTGGGAGTGCCCACCTCGTCGGCGACCACCGTCGACGGCGTTGGCACGTCGCGGTCGCGAAGTTCAGCGGCCTCGTAGGTGACGAACGGCACGCCCAGTTTCTTCGCCAGCCGGACGAGGGCACCTTCGTGGGCTTTCACGTCGATGCTGGTGAGTGCGGTGACGCTGTGCGGCGAGAGGCCGGCCTCGGCGAGGGTCTGCTCGAACAGGCCATGCACCTCCGCATCTGGTGCGCCACGGTTGCAGCCCATACCCACCACGAGCGACGCTGGGTGCAGTACCACGCGCGGCACGCTCGGTGCATCCAGGGCCTGCTCGTCGCGATCCGTCACGACGATCTCGCCTGCCGGCTGCGTGCCTTCCTGCAGCTCCTCCGACACGTTCGGGGGCAGCGGGGGCAGGGGCCAGAGCGCGTCGCGCACCAACCGGATGGGTTGCCCGTCGAGCATGGCTCCGGTGACGGCAGCCACGTCGCCGCTGTGCGCCCAGCCGAGCGTGTCGAGTGCGGGGATGCCCAACGAATCCGTGGCGGTGGTCACCACCGCCTGGCCACCGAGGGCCGTCGCCACCTCTTCTGCTAGACGGTTTGCGCCTCCCACGTGGCCGCCCACCAGCGGCACCGCGAAGTGGCCGCCCTGGTCAACCACGACGACGCCCGGATCGGTCTTCTTCGACGCCAGCATGGGCGCAAGGATGCGGGTGGTGGCGCCGAGCGCCAAGTGGGAGATGACCATGTCACAGGAGTTGAACGCCTCGACGAGCCCCTGAGTGGCGGAGCCATCAAAGCGCACGGTCTCCACGCCGAGCGCCTGTTCGATACGATCCGCGTTGCGACGGGCAGCGTCGGAGCCCGTCACCTGGCCGATGCGCACGCCCTCCCAGCCGTCGTCACCCACGCGCTCGTGCGCGACGTCAGGAGCTGCAGCGGGGCGGGGCTGGGTGCTCACCACGGCGTCGTCGTCCCAATCCGCCTCGGGATGGTGCTCCAACACCAGCACAACGTTCGGGTGACGGACATCGTCGAGACTTCCCAGGGTGGGGCCGTCGAGCACGCGAACGCGCTCGTCGCTCTCCCCCAGGCGCTCGGCGAGCACGTAGCTGCGGTCGAGATCTGCGAGGGGTTCGGTGAGCGCGGAGAGCGGCTCGCGCGGGTCGGTCATCACCGCCACCTTCGCGAAGCGGCGAGCTGCGGTAATGGCCGCGTCGACGGGCCGGCCGTGCGCAGACACGGTAATGGCGTCATCCCAGGGCAGCCCGACGCGCGCAAACGCCTCTGCTACGGACGAGGCTGCCGTCACCACGCGAGGGCGAAGCCCGAAGGAGCGAAGCTTACGCACCACACCGAACCACAGCGGGTCACCAGAAGCGATCACCACCACGTCGGTGTCCTCCGGCAGCTCGCGGATGCGTTCTACCGCCGGAGTGAGCGCGCCGAGCACGATACGTTTGGGCTCTGGCACGTCGAGCTCATCGAGATGCCTGGTGCCGCCCACTACGACATCGGCGCGGGCGGTGGCGCGACGAAGCTCGTCGCTGGGCGTGCCGAGGTGTCCATACACAGTAATCATCGACGGTCTTCCTCCAGGTTGTAGGTGGTTGCGCCCTCGGCGCGAAGGGACTGTTTCGCCTCGCTATCGGCCGGGCGATACTCATGCCGAAAGCCTGGGTGATACAGGTGGGAACGTTTCGCGGCGCGCGTGGTCGACAGCGCCGGCCCCACGAGCACGACGGTGTGTTTCCACAGCTTGTTGGCCTTCATCGTCGCTGACAATTCGTTCAGCTCACAGCGCCACATCTGCTCGTCGGGCCAGGTGACACGGTAGCCGATGATGCAGGGGGTGTCCGGGGGGTAGCCGCCGGCGAGCAGCTCTTCTTGCAACTGTTTGTTGCGCGCGGCGGAGAGGTAGAGCGCCATCGTCGTGCCGTGAGCGGCGAAGGAGCGAACGGTTTCGCCATCTGGCATAGGAGTTCTGCCGCCCTCCAACCGAGTGAGGATGAGCGACTGCGCCACCTCGGGGAGGGTAATTTCCGCGTCCATGCGCGCAGCCGCGGCGCTGAAGGCGGAGATGCCGGGCACGGTTTCGGTGGCGATGCCGATCTGCGCGCAGAGGTCGCGCTGTTCTTGGGTGGCTCCGTAGATGTCCGGGTCGCCGGTGTGGACCCGCGCGACGAGCAACCCCTCGTCACGGGCTCGGGTGTAGAGCGGCACGAGGTCTTCCAACGGAATCGACGCGGAGTCGATCACTTCCGCGCCTTCCTTGTGGCCGGCGACGATACCGGGATGCACGAGGGAAGAGGCCCAGATGATGATGTCCGCTTCCGCGATGACGCGGGCGCCGCGCAGGGTGATGAGGTCGTCGGCACCCGGCCCCGCGCCCACAAACACCACGAGCCCCTCGGATGGGTCAAGGCGTAGTCCGCTCACAGTCGTCCTCCTGTCTTCGTGCGCGATGCCGGCGCGAGCACCGTCGAGAAATAGGGGGCCTTGCTCTCGTCGAGCTCGGCCAGGCGGGTGATGCGCTCATCGGGGAGGCCGACGTCGGTGCCGATGAGGGTGCTATCCAGTCGGCCCTGCTCAGCGAGCGCATCCTTCAACGCGGCGAGTTGGCGTCCGCCCTTGTAGATAGTGACGGTGTCTGCCACCTCGCACACTTGGCGCAGCGCCTCCTCGCCCACGGTGGCGGGCACCAGCGCGAGAATTTCCTGCCCCTCCACCAGCGGAGTGCGGCTGCGGGCGGCGATGGCCTGCATGGCGGTGATGCCCGGCACCACTTCTACGCTCACCTCGCGCTGGCGGCGTACCACGTCGCACAGGTACGAGAACGTCGAAAACACCGACGGGTCCCCCACCGTGGCGAGTGCGACGAGCTGGGCGCCACCTGCGAACGCGTCGAGCGCGACGGCCGCGGAGGCTTCCCACGCGTTGGTTCTGCGCTCGTCCACGCCGCGGCGCTGTGCCATCGAAAACGGCACGCGGTGAATCTGTTCGGCCTTGTGGGGAAGGTGTTCGACGACGATGCTCTCGGCCCTGCCCACGGTCCCTTCGCGCGCCTCCGTGGCGGGAACGAGAATGGCGTCGGCGGCGTCGAGCACCTGCAATGCGCGCAGCGTGATGAGCGCCGGATCTCCCGGCCCTACTCCTACTCCAGCGAGCGTAGGCATGTCTACAGATTCCACGTGGCCTCCTCGGGTGCTTCGCCCGTTCGACCCAGCCGATCCGAAGTTCCTGGCTTCCACATGGCGTGGTTACAGTGGCGGCACCGCTCCCGGATTTGCACCGGATTCCTTCAGCGTCGATCGGCTGACGATCAGTTGTCGTCGACGAGTCTACCCACTCGCAGCAAGGTGTCGATGTCGAGGTGTGCTTCGCAGGCGTCGGCGAGCGTGTCGATCATGTGCTCGCGTCGCCCGGCCATGCCGGGGGCAGTGGGGTCGGGCTGCCAGGGCGACCCCGTGCGGGCGGCCACCTCGCCAAGGAATGCGCGGCGGAACTCGTCGGATTCGAGCGAGCCGTGCATCATCGTGCCCCAGCACGCGCCCTCGTGCACGCCGTCGAGGAAGGGCTCCGCCCCCGGACGTGGAGCGCAGATGCCGTGGTGAATCTCGTAGCCGTTAACCTGGTGTCCCCGCCATGCCGACGAAGTGCGGGCGAGCACTTTCTCGTCGTGGAACTGTGTGTCCACCGGCAGCAGACCGAGGCCATCGCCCGTCTCACTGGCCTCCACGCCGTCGCGGATGGCGTGGCCGAGCATCTGGAACCCGCCGCAGATGCCCAGCACCGGCAGGCCCTGCATAGCGCGTTGCTGGATGGCGTCGGCGATGCCTGTGGAGCGGAGCCAAGCCAGGTCAGAGAGAGTGGAGCGCGAGCCGGGCAGCACCGCGAGGTCGGCAGCCAACACCACGCGGGGGTCGGTGGTGACGAGCACCTCCACTCCAGGTTCCTGAGCGAGCGCATCGACATCGGTGGCATTCGAGATGCGCGGCAGGCGCACGACGGCAACGCGCAGGCTGCCGTCGCGGGACGCTTCAGCGCGCCACCGGCCGACTGCGAGCGTATCCTCCCCGTCCAGCCACACCCCCGGCAGCCATGGCAGCGTGCCCAGGTGGGGCAGCCCGGTGCGCAAGGTGAGCTCGGCAAGACCGGGCGCGAGGATCGTGTCGTCGCCGCGGAACTTGTTGATGATGTATCCAGCGAGCAGGCTGCGATCTTCGTCGTCGAGGAGACCCCAGGTGCCGAAGATCGACGCGAGCACGCCACCGCGATCGATGTCCCCCACCAGCACCACGGGCAGACCGAAACGCCTCGCCAACCCCATGTTCACGTAGTCTCCGGCACGGAGGTTGATCTCGGCGGGGCTCCCCGCACCCTCGCACACCACAAACTCATGCCGGGCGGCGAGCTCGTCGTAAGCCTCCCACGCGGCGTCCGCGAGCGCCCGCCTACCGGTGGCGTACTGCCCGGAGTCGAGCACACCGCCCGGCTGGCCTCGCACCACGATAAAACTGCGACGGTCGGTGCCCGGCTTCAGCAGCACCGGATTCATCGCCGACGAAGGCTCCACTTCCGCGGCCAGCGCCTGCAGGTACTGGGCCCGACCGATCTCCGCGCCGTCGGCACAGACCATCGAATTGTTGCTCATGTTCTGGGCTTTGTACGGGGCGACGTCGATGCCGCGGCGCCTAAGCGCACGGCATAATCCCGTCACGACGAGCGACTTACCAGCATCCGATGAGGTGCCTGCCACCAAAATCCCAGCCATGTCCGTGAGCCTAGCGAAGGTGAAGTTGTGCAAGGATTGCTAGGTGCCAACGAGTAAAGAGCCCACCACTGCCGAGCTGCGACGCCGCCCCGTCGTGCTGGTGCACACGGGCGAGGGCAAGGGCAAGACGACGGCGGCCATGGGCGTCGCGCTACGCACCTGGGCACAGGGCGATTCGGTGGGTGTGTTCCAGTTCGTGAAGTCCGGCAAGTGGCGCACCGGCGAACACCTCGCGCTCACGACGTTGGCGGAGGCGGGCGGAGGCACCATCGAGTGGGAAACCCTGGGCCAGGGCTGGTCGTGGATTCGCACCCCATACTCCGAGGAGCAGCGCGCGGAGGCCGCAGCCGAGGGCTGGCGGTACGTCGCGGAGGGCATCAGCAACGAGCGTCACCGACTGTGGGTGCTCGACGAGTTCACCTACCCGATGACCTGGGGCTGGGTGGATCCGGCTGAGGTGGCCGACGTGCTGCGCTCGCGCCCTGGCCGCCAGCACGTCATCATCACCGGGCGCAACTGCCCCGACGAGATCGTCGAGGTAGCAGACCTCGTCACGGAGATGGTGAAGGTCAAACACCCCTTTGATAAGGGGCAACGCGGGCAGGCGGGTATCGAATGGTAACGCTTCCTAGAGTGCTGGTGGCCGCCCCGGCATCCGGGCATGGCAAGACGATGGTGAGTGTCGGCCTCATGGGTGCCCTGCATCGTCGCGGACTGGTGGTGGCGCCGGCGAAGGTGGGCCCGGACTACATCGACCCCGGCTACCACGCGCTGGCCACGAAGCGCCCATCGCGCAATCTCGACCCAGTGCTGTGTTCTCCTGAACTCGTCCCCCAACTGCTGCTGCGCGGCGCCACCGTTCCCACACCCGCGGATGTGACCATCATCGAGGGCGTGATGGGGCTGTTCGATGGCCGGGTTGGGCGTCACGGCGAGGGCTCTGCCGCGCACGTCGCCGCCCTCACGAACACCCCAGTCGTACTGTGTGCAGATGCGTCGCGCACGTCGCGCACCATCGCCGCGACGGTGGCGGGCCTGGCTGCGTTTGATACACGGATACGCGTGGCGGGAGTGATCTTCAACAAGGTGTCTTCGCCGCGGCAACGCTCCGAGATCTGCGACGCCATGGGCAGCGTCGACGTGCCGGTGCTGGGTTTCCTACCCAAGGACGAATCTGTCGAGGCCCCATCGCGGCATCTCGGGTTGGTGCCGGCAGCCGAGCGACCCGACGCCGCCGAGCGGCTCGATGGGCTCCTCAATCTCATCGAGGCCCACATCGATCTCGACGCCCTGCTCAACCTCGCCCGCAGCGCCCCACCCCTTCCCCATAAGGCTTGGGACCCCGCCGACGTGGTGCACGCCCCCAGCGCGCGTAGGCCCGTCGTCGCAGTCGCGGGCGGGCGGGCGTTCACGTTCCGGTACGCCGAAACGGTGGAGCTGCTGGAAGCAGGCGGGTGCATCGTCGAGGAGTTCGATCCGACGTCGTCCCAGCACCTGCCCGAGGGCACCGCAGGGCTCTACCTGGGCGGCGGCTTCCCCGAGATGCACGCGGCGGAGCTCGCCTCCAACCAGTCACTGCTCGACGACGTGCGCCGCGCCGTGGCCGACAGGGTGCCCACCGTCGCGGAGTGCGCCGGCATGCTCTACCTCGGCGAATCACTCGACGGTGTGCCCATGGCGGGAGCGCTGCCGCTACGCGCGGCGATGGGTAAGCGCTTGCAGATGGGGTATCGCGACGCGGTGGCCCTCGTCGATTCTCCCCTCGCCGGCGCCGGTGCCCAGGTGGTGGGGCACGAACACCACCGCACCACCGCGCAGATCGAGGCTCCCACCGGGTGGGACCTCGTCGGCCTGCATCGCGACGGCGTCGCCACCAGTTCGGTACACGCCAGCTACCTCCACGTGCATTGGGCAGGGCATCCGGCCTTAGCCCAGCGATTCATCGCAGCCTGCCACGAAAGGAACTTGTAATGGAATTCACACCTGGAACAGTCACGCTCGTGGGCGGCGGCCCCGGAGACCCCGATCTGCTCACCGTCGGCGGGCTACGCGCGTTGCGCGCCGCTGACGTCGTGCTCTACGACCGTCTCGCGCCCCTGGGCGCGCTCGACGAGTGCCGCGACGATTGCGAGCGGATTCCTGTGGGTAAGGTGCCGCGCGGCAAGTTCACTCCGCAGTCGGAGATCAACGAACTGCTCGTCGAGCACGCCCGCGCCGGCAAGGTGGTGGTGCGGTTGAAGGGCGGCGACTCCTTCGTCTTCGGCCGTGGCGGCGAGGAGTGGCAACACTGCGTGGCAGCCGGTGTGCCGGTGCAGGTGATCCCCGGAGTGACTTCGAGCGTTGCTGCACCCGCGCTCGCCGGCATTCCCGTGACGCATCGCGCCTTGTCGCGCGGGTTCAGCGTGGTGTCCGGCCATGTGCCCCCTGGCGATGAACGCTCCGACGTGAACTGGGCGGCGCTCGCACAAACACACACCACCCTCGTCATTCTCATGGGGGTGAAGCACCTGCCGGAGATCACGTCGGAACTGCGCGCCGCGGGCCTCGCGGACGACACCCCTGCCACCGTGATCGAGGACGCCGCCAGCGACGACATGCGTGTCGTGCACGGCACGCTCGCCACCATCGCGGAAGTAGCCGTAGAAGCCGACATCCGCCCACCGGCGATCACCGTCATCGGTGCCGTGGCTGGCGAGATTCTCACGCCCCACGCCGAGTAACCACGCTGAGCCAGCCCGCCGCCTCGTCGACGCTGCTGACCACGTCGCCTTCCACGTCGGGGCGGCGCAGCATCACCACCTGCACGCCCAGCTCGCGGGCGGCGTCGAGTTTGGCTGCGGTGTGGTCGCCGCCCGCGTCCTTCGTGACCAGCACACCGATCCGGTGTTCACGCAGGAGCGCACGTTCCTCTTCGAGGGTGAACGGCCCTCTGGTTTCCAAGACGTGCCACTGCGGCGGCCAAGGGAGGTTTCCGGCGAAGGCCACGCGGCACACCACGTCGTGTTCCGCTAGGGCGTCAGCGTACTCGAGGGAGTGCTGGCGCCCGACGGTGAGGAACACCGCGCCGCCGTTGGCTGCAGCCACGACGGCGGCTTCGGCGTGCGACGACACCCAATCCCAGTCGGCATCGCGCTCCGCCCAGCTCGGTCGGAGTAGCCGTATCAGCGGCACGCCCGTCGCTTCCGAGGCAGCCACGGCGTTGCGCGCCATCTGCGCGGCGAAGGGGTGCGTGGCGTTGACAACCGCGCGAATGTCCTTGTCACGCAGGTACTGCGCGAGCCCCTCCGCACCTCCGAAGCCACCGACGCGCACTGCCCCTGCCGGAACCACCGGCTGCTTCGTACGCCCTGCCAGCGACGACACCACATCAAGCCCAGCGTCCACCGCTGCCGCCGCAATGGCACGGCCTTCCGCGGTGCCGCCGAGTACCAGAATTCGCATACCTGCACGCTACCGGCCTCATCCGCGACTGAGCGCACGCCAGAGGCAGATTATGGTGCTCTCGGGCCCGTTTCTGCCATCTGCTGTGCGTTCAGTCGCGTCGAAGGCGCGCCATCACGGGTTTCGCGATCTCGATCAGCGTGCCCATGCTCGCGGCCGTGAAGCGCAGCACCGTCCATCCCCTATGCACCAGTTCCGCATCCCGCCGGCGGTCTGCCACAAACTGCTCGTAGTCTCGGTGAAACTCCCAACCGTCGAACTCCACGATGAGCTTGAGCCCAGGCCAAGCGACATCCGCGAAGATGATTGCATCCGTCAGGTTGATGAGGTAGTTACTCTTCCATCCTCCGATCCTTGCCTCACGCAGGAGCTGATGCCCCTGCCTTTCTAGATACGACCAGGGCTCGTCTCTGGATTCGATCAGCAGCCGCGCTGCTTCCTTGTTGCCGTCCCGCCCCGGGATGAGGCGCAACGCGCCGATGAGATCCCCAACCCGCACCGCCCTTCGCCTGAACGCTTCATCGATGGCGCTGGCCCCGTCTGTCGGGATCATCTGCAGCACCGCCAGCGGCGGTGCTGCGTAGCGAATCCCTGATCGCTCGATCACGAGCTCCTCTGGGATGTCACGCCGCCGGATCTCGAACTCAGACGGTGCGGATCGCATGTGTCGCCTGGAGCTGGCGTACACGGTGTCGGTGGGATGGTCTGGCCACCACGTTGCTTTCGCCGCAGTCGCACCCGTCA
>NZ_CAMYFI010000020.1 GCF_947255005.1 uncultured Tessaracoccus sp.
CGGTTATACGCCTCAGGCTTGTAAATATTGCCTTGCTTAATGTCGTCGCGGTAGTGGGCGACGAACGCTTCTTTACTACGGTCAAGGTTAGCAAGGGCGTGCTCTTCGACACGGTCAACATCTGCGCGGGCTGGCTGGGTGAAGCCCTCACCGCGCGCGAACATCCCTGTCACCCCAACGTGACAACCGTAGGCATATGCGAAGCGAGTGCGTAAGAGAATCTCAAGGGGGTGTAGGAGTTCATCGCAGACAGTCACCAACTCTTGTTCAGCATTGTAGACAGCACGAATAGTGTCGAATGAGGTGCCCTGGAAGAATCGGTTATCGCCCCGGGCTGGGTCATATTGCCAATGCCTGAAATATCCGGAGAAGCGGTAATAGTTGACCCGCGCGAGGAATTCGGCAGCAGCTGCACGATCATCGATACGCATGCCTCGCTGGTTGAGCAGCTCTACTTGCTGCTCATAGCTGAGCCACTCCTTCGGCATCAGGTATGCCTCCATAGGATATGAAAGGCCCCGGCCATTTGTGCGTTACCCGCAAGGGGAAGAGGCCTGACCGGGGATCTATTACCAACCATGATACATCATGGCGTGTAACGAGCATAATCAGGGTTGAGCCGAAGAATCGGCGTCTTCCGAGCACCTGAAGGATCCCCAGGACGGCGAAGTACGCCCTGACTCATGGCACCACACATCTACCCACGGTTTTTGTCAGTGGGGTTCGCTAGGTTGGGGCTACGCGGTTTGAAGGAGAGCCCATGTCCCCCACTACGAAAGAAGCGCAGCGCGCGGAGCTGCACAAAACCATCTGGCGCATCGCAAATGATCTGCGCGGTTCCGTCGACGGCTGGGATTTCAAGGCATATGTGCTGGGCATGCTGTTCTACCGCTTCATCTCCGAGAACCTCACCGCGTACATCAACCGGGGCGAGCGCGAGGCCGGTGACCCCACCTTCGATTACACGCTCCTTTCCGACAGCGACGCGGAGTATGGGCGAGAGGCCACCGTCGAGGAGAAGGGCTTCTACATATTCCCGTCCGAGCTGTTTCACAACGTCCGGCTTCGCGCCCCGAAGGACGTGAACTTGAATGAGACGCTCGCTCGGGTCTTCTCCAATATCGAAGGCTCGGCCATCGGCACCGATGCTGAGGACGATCTCAAGGGTCTGTTCGATGATCTCGACGTGAACAGCACCAAGCTAGGCCCTACGGTCGCAACCCGTAACGCCAAGCTCGTGAAGTTGCTGGATGCCATCGGCGACATGCCACTCGGCAACTATGAAGATAACTCCATTGATCTCTTCGGTGACGCCTACGAGTACCTCATGCAGATGTATGCGTCGCAAGCGGGAAAGTCTGGCGGCGAGTACTACACGCCACAGGAGGTCTCGGAGCTACTCGCCCACATCACCGTGCATAGCAAAACGCAAGTCAATAAGGTGTACGACCCTGCCGTGGGGTCGGGTTCCCTGCTGTTGAAGTTCGCGAAGGTACTCGGCAAAGACAACGTGCGCCAGGGGTTCTTTGGGCAAGAAATTAACCTCACGACGTACAACCTCGCGCGCATCAACATGTTCCTGCACGACATCAACTACGAGAAGTTCAGCATCGCGCACGGCGACACACTCACCGACCCGGCCCACTGGGACGACGAGCCGTTCGAGGCCATCGTGTCCAACCCGCCGTATTCCATCCGGTGGGACGGCGACGCAAATCCCCTGCTCATCAACGACCCCCGCTTCTCCCCCGCGGGCGTGTTGGCGCCGAAGTCGAAGGCAGATTTGGCCTTCACCATGCACATTCTGTCCTGGTTGGCCGTCGACGGTACAGCCGCCATCGTCGAGTTCCCGGGGGTGCTGTACCGGGGCGGCGCGGAGCGCAAGATCCGCAAGTACCTCGTCGACAACAACTACGTCGATACCGTCATCCAACTCCCACCAGACTTGTTCTTCGGCACGACGATCGCCACCTGCATCATCGTGCTCAAGAAATCAAAGCTCGATAACTCGGTGCTGTTCATCGACGCATCTGCCCAGTTCCAGCGCAGCGGCAACAAGAACAAACTGACCGACGAGAACCGCCAAGCTATCCTTGACGCCTTCGCCGCCCGCGAACCCATCGAATACATGGCCGCTTTGGTGCCCAACGAGAGCATTGGCGAGAACGAGTACAACCTGTCGGTGTCGTCGTACGTGGAGAAAGAAGACACGCGCGAAGAGATCGACATTATGGAACTCAACGCCGAGATCGCCCGCATCGTCGCACGCCAGCAGGAGCTGCGCATCGCCATTGACGAGATTGTTGCGGATTTGGAAGGGGAATGAGCATGGTGGAACTGCCCACTTGGCAGCAGTTCATGATTCCAACGCTACGAGTCATGAGCGACGGCAACGTTCAGCATCGGCGTGAAATTGAGACGGCAGTGGCCGACGCGGTATCCCTCACTCCTGAGCAGCGTGCTGAGAGACTCCCCTCCCGCGGCCAGCTCATGTACGCTAACAGGATCGGCTGGGGAGTCTCCTTCCTCACCAACGTCGGCGCTCTGGACCGTCCATCGCGGGGGCACTACGTTATCACCGATGCCGGGCGTACGGTGCTTCGCACCTTCCCCAACGGCGTAACCGAACGCGAGCTTCGCGCACTGAGCGACGACCCCGCATCCGAGATCAGGCCTTACCGTTCGACAAGCCCCCGAGCCAGCATGCCTGATAACACCTCAGCACACGAGGCGGAGGACATGACTCCCATAGAGCAGGTGCAAGAGGGCATCGCACGCATCACGGACGACGTCGCTTCCGAGCTCCTCCGCCGGCTACAAGAAAAAGAACCCGCCTTCTTCGAACAGGCAGTCATAGATCTGTTGCTTGCCATGGGCTACGGCGGTGCCGGCGGTGCTGGCTATGTCACGCAACTCACCAATGACGGCGGCATCGACGGTGTCATCGACCAAGACGTGCTCGGCATTAACCGTGTCTACATTCAGGCAAAACGGTACGCCAGCACCAACGTCGTGCAGCGCCCGGACGTGCAGGGTTTTGTCGGAGCTCTCAGCGGCAAAGCAGACAGCGGCGTCTTCATCACAACGAGTCAATTCTCGGATGGCGCGAAGCAGTACGCCCGCGGTATCCCAACCCGAATCATCCTGATCGACGGCGCACGTCTTTCGGAACTCATGATTCGGTTTGGTGTAGGCGTACAAGTGAAAGACACCTACCAGGTGGTTGAAATCGACGAGGACTTCTTCGCATGACCGAGTCCCAGGGAGACATTCTCGTCTACCAACGCGACGACGGAACGCCCGCCGTCGAGGTGCAACTCGTCAATGAGACGTTGTGGCTCTCCCAGCAGCAGATCGCAGACCTGTTCCAAACGTCACGCGAGAACGTGCGCCTGCACCTGAAGAACGTCTTCGAGGAGGGTGAACTGGATCCGGAGGCAACCTCCAAGGATTTCTTGGAGGTTCGTCTCGAGGGTCGGCGCGAGGTCCAGCGGAGCATTGCCTACTACAACCTCGACGCCATCATCTCGGTCGGATACCGAGTAAAGAGCGTGCTCGCGACGAGGTTTCGCATCTGGGCGACGGAGCGGCTGCGGGAGTATCTCGTCAAGGGCTTCACGATGGACGACGAGAAGCTCAAGAATCTAGGCGGCGGCACCTACTGGCGCGAGCTCCTCGAGCGCATCCGCGAAATCCGCTCGTCTGAAAAGGCGATGTACCGCCAGATGCTCGATCTCTTCGCCACCAGCGTCGACTACAACCCGCAATCGAGGGAGGCCCGCGAGTTCTTCAAGGTGGTTCAGAACAAGCTCCATTTCGGCGCACACGGTCACACCGCACCTGAGGTGGTGGCCCGCCGCGCCGACGCGAGCAAGCCCAACATGGGCCTGACGTCGTTCCGCGGCTCGCAACCCTGTAAGTCGGATGTAACCGTCGCAAAGAATTACCTCAACGAATTCGAGTTGAAGCAGCTTGGATCGCTCGTCTCCGCCTATTTCGAGGCAGCTGAGTTCCGTGCCCAACGGCATGAACCCACCTATATGAGGGACTGGCTGGGGCACCTCGACAAGATGCTCACCGCCATGGACGCGCCCGTACTTGAGGGCACGGGGAGCATCTCGCGATCGGAGGCCGACGCGAAGGCCATCGCCGAGTACGACAAATATCGAGCCGAACTCGACGCGGAACCAAGCGAAGTCGAGAAAGCATACCTGGCCAACATCAAAGCGGAACAGAAGAAGTTGGAGGGCAAGCAGTGAACCGGATCGAACGACTACTCGCCGAACTTGCTCCCGACGGTGTGCCTCATCTTCCAATGGCCGACATAGGCTCTTTCACGAGTGGCGGAGGACCACAGAAAAAGGACCTTCTAGATTCTGGTATTCCTGCTATCCACTACGGGCAGATTTATACACATTACGGAGTTTCAGCCTCCAACGCCTTGAGTTTTGTCACTGAGGTACTGGCCAGCAGATCTAAGCAGGCAAATCCCGGGGATGTAATCATCGCAGATACCAGTGAGAATGACGAAGACCTTGGACGCGCCGTCGCTTGGCTCGGCGCAGTACCTGCCGCAGTAAGCAACCACACGTTGATATTCTCGTCGCAGCTTGTAGAACCCGTGTTTCTCTCCTACTACCTCCGCTCCGAAGGATTCCAAAAGCAGAAACCCAAACTTGTCTATGGAACAAAAGTTCGATCTATTTCCCGATCAAATATGGCGAAGGTCGTTGTCCCCGTACCACCACGTGAAGTGCAGCGAGAGATCGTCGGGATACTGGACAAGTTCACCGAGCTGGAAGCGGAGCTGGAAGCGGAGCTGGAAGCGGAGCTGGAAGCAAGGGCACAGCAATACACGCACTACCGCCTGAGGTTGCTTGACGAAGTGACTGCACCCCGGATTTCCTTGGGAGATATTGGCAGCTGGATTGGCGGAATGACCCCCCGCAAATCAAACCAGCTCTACTGGTCTAATGGCACGATTCCTTGGCTGGCTTCGATGGACATCAGTGATCCGAACCGAGCTGAGATTCGCGGGCGCATTACGGAAACTGCACTCACCGAATCTCCCCTGACGCTGGTGGAACCACCAGCCGTTGCCGTAATCATGCGATCAAACATCCTACGACGTGCCTTCCCTGTGCGGCTTTTGACTTCGGCGACCACCCTTAACCAAGACGTTCGTGCACTGGTCCCCAGCACAGATGTAGAGGCGACCTACGTCTACCAATGTCTGAAAGCAG
Source organism: uncultured Tessaracoccus sp. (assembly GCF_947255005.1). Classification (GTDB taxonomy): domain Bacteria; phylum Actinomycetota; class Actinomycetes; order Propionibacteriales; family Propionibacteriaceae; genus Arachnia. The sequence goes on from NZ_CAMYFI010000020.1 coordinate 5,244, forward strand.
CCAGCGAGAGCATTCGTCAATCCTGCGTCCGGACCGATGGCTCGATGGCGGGGGTTATCTCACGACGGTTCTTCAACTGGGAAATTCCGGTTCCCCCACTCGCCACCCAGCGCAAGATCGCCGCCCAGCTGCAGCATTTCGAAGAACTCGAGATTTCCCTCTCAAATGGCCTACCCGCCGAGCTGGCCGCCCGTCGGAAGCAGTACGAATACTACCGCGACAAGTTGCTCACGTTCGAGGAGGCACGGTGACACCAGAGACCACAGGTCCGGATGGCCGGGACGTAGACCTGGGTGTCGAGCAGCTTCCCCACTCCAGCCAAGAGAATCAGCTTCCCACTCAGTCTTCTACTCACCCAGTCACTCCCGCTCGCAACCCTGGCCCAGTCAGGTACGAAGACTGGCCGGCTTGGCCCGCAACCTCTCAGAAAGAGATCGACGAGTTGGTGGAATGGGTAAAGGGCTCTCGGTAATCCCGCGGACGGACCACACCTAGCTCGCTGCTACGCCAGTTTGAGTGGGGCATTGCTGCGCATAAGCTCGACGAGAACCGGGAGCGCGGTGGAGGGGTCGGGACCTTGTCTGCCTGCGCGGAGATCGGGGTCAGCTTGGCGAGCAATGACACACGCATCGTCCACATTTTCAATAGGAAACTTCGGCGACAGCTGCTTCCCTTGCACCAATTTGAGTTGTGCAACGGTTTTGTCAAGCTGCTTCGAGCTCAGTGCTGAACGTTTCGATTCCGCATGCCAACGCAGCCACACCTCAAATTTCAAGTTCGATATCAGCAGCAGAATTGATTGCTGTTTCGCCAGCTGGATTGCTGCAGGAAGCGAAGCGTGGTTGTCCACGTCCACCAGACACACGCAGTCGTCGTAGCCCTTCCCGCGTTCGCCATCTGTATCGCGTTGCTCAATGCATTTCTGCACTACCTTGAGAGGGTCCTTACCCACGGCAACATGCCTCACGAGTACCGTCGCTCCCTTGCTTCGCAAGTAGCTTCCTAAGCGTTCGACGTATTGCGGCTCTGTGCAGGTTCCCTCAGTGACGACAAGGATGCGACGTGCCAGTCTGCGTTTTGGCACCCGGCGTCGACGTCCATCCCGAACCATCAGCGCTCTCCTTCGCCCGCCTGAACGAGCCCGGCGAACATACTCGGAGAGAGTCGGGGAATACCACCGTAACGCCCAGTTAAGTACCGCTTTGCCACGTTGGCGTCTGGGTGCTTGGGGAAGTCCGCGAGGCAGGTCAGCTCCGTCACGCCCTCGTATGTCTTGTCTGTGAGCCAAATCTGCTCAGGTTCCAGGCGCACATCACTCAGCGGAGACAAGACATATGACTCGTGGCTGGTGAAGATGAGCTGTGCGTGCTTCTGATTAATTGAAGGATCGCAAAAACTCGCGAGCAGCACTTCTAGCAAGATGGGATGCAGACTCGCGTCAATCTCGTCCACCAATAGCAGACCACCTTGCCGTAGCCGCTCCAGAGCTGGAACAGCAAGCGCCAGCCATGCCACTGTGCCGTCACTTTCTTCATGGATAGAAAACAATGGCAACTGCTCGCCTACCCCACGATGCGTGAAGCGCAATTCTCGAACGACCTGTTCGAGCACGTCATTGTCAAAGTCATCCTCAACCAGGTCTTCATCCTGAGATACAGCCCCGTCTTCTGAGCCACTTTCCGGCTCACGTAAGTCATGCGCGAATCTCGCCAAGGCGCGTCGCACCCGCTCAGGGATGTTGTTCTCTTCGATTGCCACCTTGGTCACTCCCACATCCGCCACCTGCAGGAGTGCTTCGAGGTCGCTGAACGCAATGTCTCCGTCAGCAAGCGAGTCGGCAATGCCTGCGAGTCGAGCCTCCCGATGGGAATCCTTGACAGAAACCATGTCGAATTGCCCAGCCAAATCTCCCGCAAACCCATGCAGCGGGGACTGCCGCAACAGCAGAGCTCTACTCAACACGAGCTCCCTGGGTGTCACCTCAACTTTTCCGCCGAGACTGGGGTGAACGTGCATTCTGCCCCCAGCCCGGTCTCGGTCGAGGAGCGTTCGCCAACGGCTGGTTGGGATATCTCGAAGCCATTCCCGAACAATTCCATCTTGGTCTACCTCGAAGCCGTACAGGTATCGTCGCCCGTCATGTACAACGTCAAGTTCGTACAGACTGGTGGAAGTGCGAGAAGTCTTGTCGAGCCGGAATGGAGCCCGAAGCATCGCTTTCGAACCTTGCCACGTCGTGGCGGAGCACTGGATAGCGGTGAGCGCGTACCACAGCGCGTCAAGCAGGGCTGATTTCCCCGTTGCGTTTCCCCCGAACACACCGGCGAGGGTGTAGCTCACCTTCTGCCAGTCACCGTCCTTGGGCTGCAGCGTCCTGAGCGCCGGACTCACGAGCTCGAAGGTAGTTTCATCTCGAATGCTCTTGTGGTTGCGCACCGTGAATCTCAGCAGGATCATATCGTCAGCATATCACCAGAGGGCGAATTATTACGATTTTCGAGAAATTCTGGGGCTAGGGGAGCTGTTTATTCTCTATGCAAATCAGCGGCTGGCGTTCCCTCGCCCAACCCTGAAGAACGTTCCCTAACCTGATCTGCATACCGCCCATGACGGACTGAAAGAATGACAACATGCCCGACCCCACCCCACGCAAGTACGACCCGATCGCCGTCTCGACGGAGAGCACCGTCGTCGCGGAGTATGTGCCCGACGAAGATCAATCCAGCAGCTACCAGTCGGAGGCAGCGTTGGAGCAGGAGTTCATCCGGCAGTTGCAATCTCAGGCCTACGAGTACCTCACCATCCAAACGGAACAAGAACTCATCGCAAACCTCCGGAAACAGCTTGAGCTCCTGAATGACGTGACGTTCTCCGATTCGGAGTGGCAGCAGTTCTTCACCGAGAGGATCGCGAGCACGAACGACGGCATCGTCGAGAAAACCATCCGAATCCAGGAAGACCACGTGCAGCTGCTGAAGCGCGACGACGGCTCGGTGAAGAACATCCAGCTCATCGACAAGCGGCACATCCACAACAACCGCCTGCAAGTGATCAACCAGTACGAGGTGGGCCAAGACGAGGGTGGGGCAAACTTCGCCAACCGCTACGACGTGACGGTGCTCGTCAACGGGCTGCCGATGGTGCACGTCGAGCTGAAGCGTCGCGGCGTGGACATCCGCGAGGCGTTCAACCAGATCGACCGCTATCAGCGCGACAGCTTTTGGGCCGGCTCTGGATTGTTCGAGTACGTGCAGCTCTTCGTCATCTCCAACGGCACGCTCACGAAGTACTACTCCAACACGACGCGTCGCCAGCACCTCAGCGAGCAATCCAGCCCCAAACGCGTGAAGAAAACCTCAAATTCATTCGAGTTCACCTCGTGGTGGGCAGACGCAAAAAACAAACCAATCCAAGATCTTACCGCGTTTGCGAAAACCTTCTTCGCGAAGCACACCCTGTTGGGCATCCTCACCAAGTACTGCGTGCTCACCGCCGACCGCATGCTGCTCGTGATGCGGCCGTACCAAATCGTCGCCACCGAGCGAATCCTGCAGAAGATCCAGATCTCCACCAACTACAAGCAGCTCGGCACCACGGCTGCGGGCGGCTATGTCTGGCACACCACGGGCTCCGGGAAAACCCTCACCTCGTTCAAAACCGCGCAGCTCGCATCCAAGCTCGACGACGTCGACAAGGTGCTGTTCGTCGTGGACCGCAAAGACCTCGACTATCAGACGATGCTTGAGTACGACCGCTTCGAGAAGGGCGCGGCCAACTCCAACACGTCGACGGCAGCGCTGAAGAAGCAGCTCGAAGACCCGGGCGCGCGCATCATCGTCACCACCATCCAGAAGCTGGCCACGTTCATCTCGGCCAACAAGGGCCACGCCATTTACGACGGCCACATCGTCGTCATTTTCGACGAGTGCCACCGCTCGCAGTTCGGCGACATGCACACCGCCATCACCAAGGCGTTCAAGCGCTACCACCTGTTCGGCTTCACCGGCACTCCTATCTTCGCTGACAACGCCCTAAGCGGCGGCAACCCTCAGCTACGGACCACTGAACAGGCCTTCGGCGAGAAGCTCCACACCTACACCATCGTGGACGCCATCACCGACAAGAACGTGCTGCCCTTCCGCATCGACTACATCAACACCATCAAGGTGGGCGACGTCGTCGACAAGCAGGTGTCCGCGATCGACACCGAGGAGGCACTCATGGCGCCCGAGCGGATGAGCCAAGTGGTCTCGTACATCCGCGAGCACTTCAACCAGAAAACAAAGCGGTCCGAGCACTACTCGCTGGGCGAGCGACGGGTACGCGGCTTCAACGCCCTGTTTGCGACGGAGTCCATTCCGGCCGCGCGCATGTACTACAACCACTTCCACCAGCAGCAACAAGACCTCCCGTCCGATCAGCGCCTCAAGGTGGGCATCATCTATTCCTACGGCGCCAACGCTGCAGAAGGCGACGAGATTTTCGGCGACGAACAGCCTTCCGATACCGCGTCCTGGCCGCTCGATGACCGCATGTTCTTGAGCGAAGCCATCGATGATTACAACGAGATGTTTGGCACCTCGCACGACACCACGCCGAAGGGTTTCGAGGGCTATTACAAAGACCTGTCCTTGAGGATGAAGAAGCGCGAGATCGACCTCGTGATCGTCGTGAACATGTTCCTCACCGGCTTCGACGCCACCACCTTGAACACGCTCTTCGTCGACAAAAACCTCCGTTCCCACGGGCTCATCCAGGCGTACTCGCGCACGAACCGCATCCTCAACTCGGTGAAGACCTACGGCAACATCGTGAGCTTCCGCGACCTGGAGCAGGCCACCAACGACGCCATCGCGCTCTTCGGCAACAAGGAAGCTCGCGGCGTCGTCGTCATGAAGCCGTACCGGGAGTACTACGAGGAGTATCGAACCAACGTCGACGAACTACTCACCCAATTCCCACCGGGCGAGGTGATCGTCGGAGAGGAAGCGCAAAAAGCCTTCATTGGGCTCTTCGGCTCCATCCTGCGGCTTCGCAACATCCTCACCTCATTCGACGAGTTCGAGGGCGACGAGCTCCTCACCGACAGGCACGAACAGGATTACCGAAGCCGTTACCTCGATCTCCATGCGCAGTTCCGTAAGGAACGCGAAGGAGACAGGGAGCGCATTAACGACGACGTCGTCTTCGAGATTGAGCTCATCAAGCAGGTGGAGATCAACGTCGACTACATCCTCATGCTCGTCGAGCAATACCAAAGCACACGAGGAGACGGCGACGACAAGGAGATCCGCGCGGAGATCAGCCGTGCCGTCAACGCCAGCCTCACGCTACGCAGCAAACGCGACCTGATCGAAGACTTCGTCGAAGGCGTCTCTCCCACCGGGAAGATCGACCAAGAATGGCTGCAATACATTGCCGCGAAACGAGAATCCGAGCTTGAGGCGATCATCACCGACGAGCGCCTCCGCCCCGACGAGACCCGCGTCTTCGTCGCAACAGCCTTCCGCGACGGACACGTTCAAACCGGCGGCACTGCCATCACGAAGGTGCTGCCACCGGTATCCCGGTTCTCTGCCCGCGGCCAACACGGGGCGACGAAGCAACGGGTGCTCCGAAAACTCACCGCGTTCTTCGAGCGGTTCTCAGGGTTGGGCGCGAACAATCCCAGCGACCTGGCGGGATAGTACGACGCTCAGCGCAGCCGGGGCCGCACGTGCAACCCGACGTCGGGGTCGACTAGCATTTCCTGCGCGGCCTCTACCCCGTCGGCATCGAGCTGAGCGTCGAGGCTCACGCTGCGCTTCACCAGCGCCAACGCCAGCGGCCCGATCTCGCGGTGGAGCACCGACGAGCCCACTCGCCCCACCACTTTCTCGCCCAGCTTCAGCTCCGACCCCAACCCGGGCAGCGTCGAGCGTGAGCCATCCAGGTGCAGCTGCACCAACCGCCTCGGCGGCCGCCCCAAGGTGTGCACCTTGGCCACCGTCTCCTGGCCGGGGTAACAGCCCTTGTCCAAGTGCGTTCCATACAGCCCGATCTCGTTGGGAATAGTGCGTTCGTCGGTATCGACGAAGATGCGCGGCACCCCGGCGGCAATGCGCAGCGCCTCGAACGCCCACGTTCCGGCGGTGCCCTGCATCGGCTCCGCCGCGAACACCTCAGTGCCGCCTAAGTCAGAATGCCGCACGCGCGCACCGTCGGGCACAGGCACCGTATGACCTACCCAATACAGCGTGAGGTCGTCGCGGACACGCGCCTCCACCCGCATCGCGAACCGCATCCGCAGCACGTGCTCGACGAGCGCCGCACCCCGCCCAGGCTCCGTCCAGCCCAGCAGGCTGGCACCGTCGTCGACGAAGTGCAGCACGTGCTCAATATGCCCAGCGGCGTCCAAGATGAGCAGCGCCCCCGAGTCGCCAGCGCCCACACCACGCATGTGCTGGGTGGAGATAAGGTGCAGCAGCTCGAGACGGTCGTCGCCAGAGATCTCGACCACATCGCGATTCCCCAGCACGACCACCCCCTCGCCCTCTTCGAGCGCGCGGGTCTCCGCAAAGGGGTTGCCGTAGTGCCACACCAGCCCCTCGTCGGGCCCACTCTCGACGAGAATTCCCTGCTCAGACACGCTTCAGCCTCGCCCACATATGGGGGCGCAGTTCGTGGCCGGTCGTCGCCCGATCCAGGGCGTACATGAGGTCGCCCTCCACCTTGCCGTACAGGCGCTGCCCGGCTGTGTGCTCTATCGCCGCAGATTCGGTGCGCACGACGGCGTCGGTGCGCAGATCAATCCGCGTCACCTGAATCTTCCCGACCAATACCTCGGTCCACCCGTTCGAGTTCGTGGTGGTGACGGACAGCGACGCGTCGGGCTTCGGGTGCCAAAACCCCGTCTCCATCTCGATCATCTCCCCCGGCTTACCATCCTCATCCAGGAGAAAGGCCTGAGCGAGGTAGTACAGGTACGGCCCACCGCCTGGCCAGAACTGAATGCGCTGCTCATAGGCAAAATCGTTACCCTCGTGGTCGGTGCCGTTGCCGGTACCTTCCCACTGCCCGACGAGCCACCCGAGCGCGGTCAGCGCCGGGTCGAGGCCCTCAGGTACTTCGATATCAATGTTCATTGTCAGTCCTTAGTCTGGCCGCGAGATCGATGAGCATTCGGACGAGGGTCACCGTCGCTGCCAGCGCCAGCAGCGCGGCGGCGACAATCAGCACCCAAGGCAGGATCGCGACCATGCGCGCCAGTGTACAAGCGGTACCCGAATAGACGACGGTTTACCCGACACGCAGGAACTCCACGGCGCCGATGGTGAACTTGTCGCCCTCGTCTCCCGTTGGGGAGGCGCTCGTCGACACCACTTCGAGCGTCACCGAATCAGCACGCACGCGCGGAAAGCCCACGGCCTGCGACGCTCCGTTGCTACCCGAGAGCCCCTGGTCAAACCAGGAACCGTCAGAGAACCGCCAGCGCACGCTCATCACCTGCCGCTGACCGGCGGTCTCCTCAGGCTCAACTGAATTGCCGCTGGTGAGGCTCACGCCGACGATCTCCTCGACGCTCGCGAATCGAAACTCGATCCGCTCCCCGACGCCACTGCCCTCGCATTCCAAGCCGGTGGCGGCACTCGCATCGACGAGCCCGCTCGGGTCGGCGTCGGTGCACGTGGTGGTGACCACCGATGGCACCAGCGTCTCAGTAGCCCCGTCGTAGGCGGCATGCGCACTCGTGTTGCTCTCGCTGGGGCTCGGCGTCACGCTCTCCGAGCTAGCCGGTGACGACGGGGACACACTCGCTTTCGGGCTTCGCGAGGAGTTCGCCACTAGCGCCTTGCTAATGCCGAACCCCACCAGGCCAGCGAGCAGGATGAGCACCGCGGCGATGCGTACCGGAATGAGCATGGGCCGCGACGGAGGCACGCTGGCCTCGGGGGGCTGTGGCTCTCCGTCAGGCTCGGAGTCGAGGGCAGGCTCAGACGGCGCCTCGTCGGCCTCGGCCGGCTCCAGGCGCCGTCGAAAAAACTCGTCAGGCAGTTTCCACGCCACGGATGCAATCGTAGAGGGTTACTGAGTACCCGACTAAGATGGCGGTTCATCCGGTGTTGAAGGAGTGTCGTGGGTTCGATATTCGAAGCAGCAACCGCTGTGGACGGCGTCTCGCCCATCAACGAGTCCGGCGAGCTCGTCGTCCAAGAGTTACGCCCGGGCCACATCATCGCGAGCGACGTTGCGGAAGCTGTCGTCGACCTCCGCGACGGCACCATCATGCTCGCCGTCCACCCCGATCACCGTCGCCTCGGGCATGGCCGCGAACTCCTCCAACGTGTCCTCAGCGAACACCCCACCCTCGACGTGTGGGCGTTCGGCACGCTGCCTGGCGCGGAAGCCCTGGCACATGCAGTTGGCCTCGCCCCCAACCGCGTGCTGCTGCGGATGACACGCCCCCTCTGCCACGTCGCATCAGAGGCTGTCCCCGTCGAGATCAGCCCGTTCCAGCCTGACGACGCCGACGCCATCGTCGCCATTAACGCGCAGGCGTTCGCCCACCACCCCGAGCAGGGCAAGCTCACCCGCGCGGAGTTCGACGATTTACGAAGCCAGCCCTGGTTCAGCCCCGACGGCCTCTTGGTTGCCCGAGATCGCGACGCACCCATCGGTTTTCACTGGACGAAGCGGCACGGGAATGGGTTGGGCGAAGTGTATGTCATTGCTGTCGCACCCGGGCACGAAGGCAAGGGCATCGGCAGGGCGCTCCTGGCCGCCGGTCTTCAGCACCTCTTCGATGTGGGCGACCACACCGTCGAGTTGTATGTCGAGGCGGCCGAGGAGCGCGTCGTTCGAATGTACGAAGCCGCAGGCTTTTCGATTGCGGCGCGCGATACACGCTTCGGGAGAGCCGTATGACCACCTACGTTGACACCACTGACCTTCCGGCAGACCGCTTTGGGGATCGCGAGCTGAGCTGGCTGGAGTTCAACAAGCGTGTACTCGACCAGGCGAGCGACGCCGTGCGTGTTCCGCTGATCGAGCGCGCGAAGTTCCTAGCCATCTTCTCCAGCAACCTCGACGAATTCTTCATGGTGCGCATCGCAGGGCTGAAGCGCCGCATCGACGCCGGCGTCGCGCAGGCGAGCGCCAGCGGCATCCTCCCCCAGGACCTCCACGAGCGCCTGCTCGCGCGCATCCACGAACTCGTCGACGAGCAATCCAACCTCTTCCAGCACACGGTGCGCCCCGAACTCGCCAGGGAAGGCATCGAATTTCTCCGGTGGGAGGAACTCACCGCCACCGAGAAAGACCGCATGCGCACGGTGTTCTCCGAGCGCATCTACCCCATCTTGACCCCGCTGGCGGTGGACTCGTCGCACCCATTCCCTTACATCTCCGGGCTGTCGCTGAACCTCGCGGTGATGCTGCGCAACCCCGCGACCGGCGCGAAGCAGTTCGCCCGCATCAAGGTGCCCAGCAACCTCTCCCGCTTCGTCGAGGTGGGGCCAGGCAGGTACCTGCCGCTCGAAGAAGTCATCGCGCGCCACCTAGGTCAGCTCTTCACGGGCATGCAGGTGGTGTCTCACACGTCCTTCCGCGTCACCCGCAACGAAGACATCGAGGTTGAGGAGGACGACGCCGAGAACCTCCTCACCGCGCTGGAGCAGGAGCTCCTGCGCCAGAAGGTTGGGCGCCCGCCGGTGCGCCTCGAGGTGGCCGACGATATCGACGACAGCCTGCTGACGATGCTGCAACACGAGGTGGATGTGCACGACAGCGAGGTGTTTCGCATCCCCGCGCCACTGGATCTCAAGGGCCTCTTCCAGCTGGACAGCACCGACCGCGAAGACCTGAAGTACCCGAACTTCCTGCCGACGACGCACCCCGAGCTCAACGAGGCCGAGACCGCAGCGCCCGTCGACATGTTCCGCGCGCTGAAGCGCCACGACGTCCTACTGCAGCACCCCTACGACTCGTTCGCGACGAGCGTCCAGCGCTTCATCGAGCAGGCCGCCCACGACCCGCAGGTGCTCGCCATCAAGCAGACGTTGTACCGCACGTCGGGCAACTCCCCCATCGTTGACGCGCTCGTCGATGCCGCGCAAGCGGGCAAGCAGGTGCTGGCGGTGGTGGAGATCAAGGCCAGGTTCGACGAACAGAACAACATCGACTGGGCACGCAAGCTCGAGCGCGCGGGCGTGCACGTCGTCTACGGCATGGTGGGGCTGAAAACTCACTGCAAGCTGTGCCTCGTGGTGCGCGATGAGCCGGAGGGCCTGCGTCGCTACTGCCACATTGGCACGGGCAACTACAACCCCAAAACCGCGCGTCAATATGAAGACATGGGCCTGCTCACGTCGAACCCCATCATCACCGACGATGTGGCCCGCCTGTTCAATCACCTCTCGGGCATCACGCAGGAACGCAACTACCGTCGCCTGCTCGTCGCCCCGCACGGTATCCGAGCTGGCCTAATTACCCACATTGAACGCGAGATCGCCAACCACAAGGCGGGCAAGCCTGCGGGTATCCGCATCAAGGTGAACGCCGTCGTCGACGAGAAAGTCACCGACGCGCTCTACCGCGCCTCGCAGGCCGGGGTTCCCGTCGACGTGTGGGTGCGCGGCATCTGCACCATCCGCCCTGGCGTGCCTGGGTTGAGCGAAAACATTCGCGTGCGCTCCATCTTGGGGCGCTTCCTGGAGCACTCCCGCGTGTATTGGTTCGCAGGCGGGGGCACCCCTGTGGTGGGCATCGGTTCCGCTGACCTCATGCACCGCAACCTCGACCGCCGGGTGGAGGCCGTCGTCGGGCTCTCGCACCGTCGTCATATCAAGCAGATTTCGAACCTCTTCGACTTGGCCTTCGCACCCGATACCGTGCATTGGGCGCTCAACGACCGCACGTGGACGCCGCACCTGCTCGACGCTGACGGTAAGCCGCTGCGCGACTTGCAGTTCGCGCTCATTGAGCAGTTCTCCCATAGGCGCGAACGATGAGCGGACGCGTGCGCGCGGCGGGGGCCGTCGTATTTCACAACTTCGACGGCATCGAACACGTCGCGCTCGTGCACCGGCAGGCCTATGACGACTGGACGATCCCGAAAGGAAAGGCGCATCCCGACGAGCTGCGCCCGGTGACTGCCGTGCGCGAGGTGCGCGAGGAAACCGGCCTCCTCATCAACCTTGGCACCCGGCTGTCCAGCCTGACGTACCCCGTGGGCAAGCATAAGAAGAAGGTCGACTACTGGCGCGCCGAGGCGAGGGCGCGGTTCTTTCACGTGCCCGATAAAGAGGTTGACGAGGTGCGCTGGGTACCCGTTGACGATGCCCCCGCCATGCTCAGCTACCCCACCGACGTCAAGGTGCTCGAGGAGGCCCTTGCGCTGCCTCCCACCACCGCGCTGCTGCTGGTGCGCCACGCGAAGGCGATGCTGCGCAAGCATTGGTCGGGTAACGATCAGAGCCGACGTCTCGACGGGCGCGGCCGCCGTCAGGCTGCTGAACTCATCCCACTGTTCGAGGCGTTCGGGGTTCGGCACCTCGTGAGTTCGCCCGCGGTCAGGTGTGCGGAGACGCTCGCCCCGTACGGCCGTTACAAGGACATCCGTACCGAGACAATCACGCTCCTCACCGAGGAAGAAGGCACGAATGATCCCGACGGCGTGGCCGCCCGGGTACGCGACGTCGCCGCCGCAGCCACGGAACCGACGGCGTTGTGCGGGCACCGCCCAGTACTGCCAGCGATGCAAGAAGGGTTGGGTTTGAAGCACCGCTCCATGTTGGTCGGAGAGATCACGGTGCTGCACCGTGATTCGCGCGGGAACATCGTCGCGGAGGAACACCATAAATCGACGGCCTGAGCCGCGGTTCTCATCACGGGTAGATAACAATCTTGATGCGCCTTGGGGCATCCCGCGCGCGACACGAACTTTGTTCACCCGTTGTTCACCTTCATTGCCGAGACGCGTAACTTACCCCGCCTAGGTTCCCAGTTGAGAACAAACGTTCCGCCGCCCAACTGGTCGGCAAATGATGATCCTTTGAGAGGAATTTCATGAAGCTCCGCGCTTTTGCAGCTCTCGGCTTGACGGCCGCCCTCGCCCTCACCGCTTGCGGTGGCGACGAGAAGGGTACGGACACCAAGTCCCCTTCCAACGATGCTTCTGCCTCCAAGCCCGCTGGTTCGGATTCGTCTGAAGGCAGCGGCTCCACCGGTGGCGGCGCGCTCTCCGGCACTATCGCAGGCATGGGCGCTTCCTCGATGAAGGCCGCCCAGGCTGCTTGGACCGCCAAGTTCATGGAGGACAACCCCAACGTCAAGATCTCCTACGCCCCTGAGGGCTCCGGCCCCGGTCGCGACGGCATCAAGCAGGGCAAGGTGCAGTTCGCTGGCTCTGACTCTCCTTTCACGGCTGACGAGAACAAGGCTGGCGAGTTCAAGGCTTGCGCCGCTGACTCCACCGTGTACGACATCCCCGTCTATATCTCCCCCGTCGCGATCGTCTTCAACGTCCCCGGCGTGGACGCCATCAACATGACCGGCGAGGTTGCCGCCAAGATCTTCAAGGGCGACATCTCCAAGTGGAACGACCCTGCCATCGCTCAGCTCAACGAGGGCGTCGAACTGCCCGACGAGTTCATCAACGTGGTGTACCGCGGCGACGAGTCCGGCACCACCGAAAACTTCACCGACTACCTCAAGGCTGTCGCTCCGGGCGTGTGGGATGCCGAGCCTTCCAAGACCTTCCCCTACACCGACGGCGGCCAGCCCGCTGAGAAGACCGACGGCGTGAAGAACGCTGTGTCGCAGGGCGAGTTCACCATCGGCTACGTTGACGCTTCCGCTGCCGAGGGCCTGGGCGTTGCCCACATCGGTAAGGACGGCAAGTTCGCTGCTCCCGACCCGGAGCAGGCTGCCGCTGTAGTCGACAACTCCAAGCTCGACACCGAAGGCCGCGAGGAGCACGACATCGTCGTGAACCTCGACCGCGAGGCCGAGGGTTACCCCATCGTCCTCATCTCCTACGGCGTTGCTTGCGCCAAGTACGAGGATGAGAAGGTTGCCGAGGTCGTCAAGGGCTACCTCACCTACATCACCTCCGAGGAAGGCCAGAAGCTGGCCGCTGAGCAGGCTGGCAGCGCCCCGCTGTCCGCTGACATGACCGCCAAGGTCAAGGCTGCGATTGACTCGATCAACGCCTGACCTTTGAACCAGTTTCGGTTGATCGCGTGAACCGCGCTCGTCTCGCCACGCGAGGCGAGCGCGGTTCACGCTCCCTCATCCCCGACCTCGTTGGTGCCTCGAAGCTGTTTCCAAGGCACCGCTAAGGAGCATCATGTCCACGCAGACGCCCTCCACCGAACAGGTGGGCACGGAGTCCGACGACCCGCATTCGCTGGTTCGCAGCAAAGCGCGCTACGGCGACGCACTGTTCAAAGGAATCTCGCTCGCGTCGGCGCTGATGATCTTCGTGATCCTCGCAGCCGTCGCCACCTTCTTAACGTCCCAAGCGCTGCCAGCCTTTAGCGCCGACCCCGCGGAACCGACCAGTCTGCGCGCCGTCGAGGCCGCCGGCGGGTTCTGGCAGTGGGTGCTGCCGCTAGCATTCGGTAGCGTTTGGTCTTCCGTACTGGCGATGTGCATGGCCGTGCCACTCGCGGTCGGCATCGCGTTGTTCTTGTCACACTACGCACCCAAGCGGATCTCCCGCATCTTCGGCTACATCATCGACCTGTTGGCAGCCGTGCCCTCGGTGGTGTTCGGCCTGTGGGGCGTGACGGTGCTCGCCCCCGCACTGCACCCCTTCTTCAAGTGGCTGAACGAGAACATGGCTTGGTTCCCGCTCTTCAACGCCTGGGAGCTGCACGAGCGCTCAGGTGAGATGCGCCCCATCCTCGCCTCTGGCGGCCAGAACATGCTCACCGCCGCGATCGTGCTCGCGCTCATGGCCACGCCGATCATCACGGCACTCACCCGCGAGGTCTTCATGCAAACCCCACGTCTGCACGAAGAAGCATCGCTGGCGCTGGGCGCCACCCGATGGGAGATGGTTCGCCAAGCGGTGTTTCCCTTCAGCGCACCGGGTGTCGTGTCGTCGTGCATGCTCGGCCTTGGTCGCGCGCTCGGTGAAACCATGGCCGTGGCCATGATCCTGCCTGGCAAGGTGCTCATTTCCTTCCAGTTGTTGACGCGTAACAACCCCAACACCATCGCCGCCTACATCGCGCAGAATTTCCCCGAATCTGAAGGCACAGGTAAGGCACAGCTGGTTGCTGCTGGCCTCGTGCTTTTTGTGATCACCCTCGTGGTGAACATGATCGCACGTGCGATCATTGCACGTCGTGCCGAGTTCTCTGGAGCGAACTGATGATGACTGACGCACAACGTACTCAAACCACGTCCAATCGCAGCAAGTCGCCTGGGAAGGAAGCGATCACAGGCGGGCAATTGCCCAAGTTCTCGTGGATCCTCTTCCTCGCCTTGGGCTGGGGCATCGCCGCTGGGTGTCTGTCGCTGATCGGAGCGTTTTCCTGGGCCGGCATGGTGGCACTCGGCACGCTGATCTTCTTCGCTCTGGTGTTCGTCGTTTCCATCGCGGTGGAGGGCAAGCGTCGCGCGGTTGACCGCCTGGTTCGCTACGTGTTGACGAGCTTCTTCCTCCTGGCGCTTCTCCCGCTCGGCTCGTTGGTCTTCGAGGTTGTCTCCAGGGGCGCTCCCCGCTTCGACCTCGCCTACTTCACCCAGACCGAAGCGAAGGCCTACGACGCCAACGCCGACCTCGGCGCGGCGCACGCGCTCGTCGGTACCTTGATGACCACCGGGATCGCGTTCATCATCTCTGTCCCGATCGGTTTGTTCACGGCGATCTACCTCGTCGAGTACGGCAACAAGACGAAGCTTGCAGCCGGTGTCCGCTTCCTGGTGGACGTGATGACGGGTATCCCCTCGATCGTCGCCGGCTTGTTCGCCTACGCGCTGTTCTCGATGCTCTTCGGCGCAGGGAGCCCGCTGATTCGCACCGCCTTCCTCGGTTCGATCGCACTGTCGGTGCTGATGATTCCGACGGTGGTTCGCTCCACCGAGGAAATGCTCAAGTTGGTGCCCAACGAACTGCGCGAGGCATCGTATGCGCTCGGTGTGCCGAAGTGGCGCACGATCGTTCGTATCGTGCTCCCAACCTCGCTGGCAGGTATCGTCACCGGCATCATCTTGGGCATTGCCCGCATCATCGGTGAGACGGCGCCGCTCCTCGTGACAGCGGGCTACTTCCAGCTCACCAACGCGAACCCGTTCAACGGGCCCACCGCCACGTTGCCGGTGATGGTGTATCAATCGTTGAAGACGATCGGCCCCACCGCGGAGCAGCTCCACACCCTCGGCTGGACGGGTGCCCTGGTACTCATCATTATCGTCATGGGCCTGAACCTGCTAGGCCGACTCATCGCATGGAAGTTCGCCCCCAAGCAGGGCCACTGACCGCACACACGAAAAGGATTCATTGCAATGGCCAAGCGCATTGAGATCAAGGATCTCGACATCTACTACGGCAAGTTCCACGCGGTGCGGAACGTCAACATGACCATCGAGCCCCGCGCAGTCACCGCCTTCATCGGCTCGTCGGGCTGCGGCAAGTCCACCGTGCTCCGCTCCATCAACCGCATGCACGAGGTGATCCCGGGGGCCTACGTGGAGGGAGAGATCCTCCTTGACGGAGTGAACCTCTACGCGCCCAACGTCGACCCGGTGCGCGTGCGTCGCCAAATCGGCATGGTGTTTCAGCGGCCCAACCCGTTCCCCACCATGTCGATTCAGGAAAACGTGCTCGCCGGGGTGCGCCTCAACAAGAAGCGCATCAGCCGCTCCGAGGCCGACGACATCACGGAGAAGGCACTACGCGGCGCCAACCTGTGGAACGAGGTCAAGGATCGCCTCGATAAGCCCGGTTCCGGGCTGTCCGGCGGCCAGCAGCAGCGTCTGTGCATCGCCCGCGCGACGGCGGTGGAACCCGACGTGCTGCTCATGGACGAACCTTGTTCAGCGCTCGACCCCATCTCCACCCTCGCCATCGAGGAGCTCATCAAGGAGCTGAAGGAGGAGTACACCGTCGTGATCGTGACACACAACATGCAGCAGGCAGCCCGCGTGTCCGACACGACCGCGTTCTTCAACCTCAAGGAGCAGGGCCAGCCGGGTGAGCTCATCGAGGTGGGTCCCACCGAGAAGATCTTCCACAACCCCGACGAGAAGGCGACGGAAGACTACATCACTGGTCGCTTCGGCTAAGCCACACCCGTAGTATCTACCGCAAATGTTGGAGGGGCTACCCAGCCGGGCAGCCCCTCCAACATTTCCGCTCTTGCGTATCTGAAGCGTGCGGTTCGCTAGCCGCACTCCATGGTGCTGATCGATTCCTTCAACGCCAGCACCCGAGCCGCGGACTGTGCGACGGCCTCGGCGAACTCCGGGTCGTCGTCCATCTTGGCGACGATGGCTGCGGCCATGTCTTGCGCGATGTTCGCGTCGGCGTTGATGATGAGATCACCGCCCGCGTCGAGGAAACGCACGGCCCGCTCCCCCGCGGGCACGTCGGCTACGGCACCGGCCGCACCGAGATCGTCGGAGATGACAACCCCGTCGAACCCGAGGCTGCCCCGCAAGATGTCGGTGATGATCTTGCGGCTGAACACAGCCTTGTGGTCGGGGTCGATCTGCTCGAACGTTGCCGACGAGATCATGACCGACGATGCGCCGGCCTGGATGCCGTCGATGAAGGGCTTCCACGACGGGTCATCGACGACGGTGCTCTGGTCGGTGGCCTCGTCATTATCGGTGTTGTGCCTCACCTTGCCGAGCCCTGGGAAATGTTTGAGGCTGGTGGCCACGTCGGCGCTCTGCATGGACTGCACGAAGGTGACGACGCTGTCGGCCACCTTCTCCGGATCTGAGCCGTACTGGCGTGTGAGCTGCCCGATGGGTTCGTTGCTGGCTGCGAGATCATCGGGCACCACGTCGGCGACGGGCGCGAGGTTGAACCGCACTCCGGCGCGCGCGAGCTCTGCCGCCCACGTCTCCGACTGGGCGTGGAAGGCCGTCTCGTTCATCTGACCTTGCGCGACGGCGTCGGGAATGCGGGTGAATCCTTGGCCTTGCAGGCGCTGCACCTGGCCACCTTCTTGATCTGCCGCGACGAGCATGGGGATGTCGGCAGCGCCGAGCGCTCCGACGCGAGCCGCCAGCGCCGCGGCGTCGGAGCGAGTCACCTTCGAGCTGCCGAGCAGCACGACGGATCCTGCCTTCGTGCTACGCAGGACATCAATCGTCGCAGTATCTAGGTCCGACGTGGACACACCCACCATCAGCAGCTGGCCCACCTGCTCTTGCGCGGAGAGCGCCTGGGCCTCGGCGAGGCACTCGCGGGGTGCCTCTGGCGTCGCGGACGGGTCGGAGGTGTTGGCACCCGCCGATGCCCTACCACGCGCAGATGGCGTCGTCGACCCCATGTTCGGCGCGGGCGGGGAGATAATGGGCGCTGGAGCGCACGCGCTAAGCGCCAGCACCGCCGCAAAAGCGACGGAGGCGGCGAAGCGTTTAGCCACGGGAGAGCTCCGCGGGGGTCTTCGCTTCGAGCAACCCGAGCAAGGCGTTCTCAACCACCTCGGTGAGCGCCGGATGGATCCAGTACTGCCCTCTCGCCATCTGGTCGACGGGCAGCCCGAATGACATCGTCTGAATGAGGGGCTGAATCAGCGTCGACGCCTCCGGGCCGATGATATGGGCGCCCAGGAGGTGCCAGCTCGTCGGGTCGGCCAACAGCTTCACGAAGTGGCTATCATCTTCCATGGCCCACCCGTAGGCCACATCGCCGTACGCCTGCACCTTCTTCACGTACGGGTGCCCCCATTCGTGCAGCTGCTGCTCGGTTGCACCGACGTAGGCGATCTGCGGCTTCGAAAACACCGCATTCGGCACGTAGCGGTGGTCGGAGGAGATGAGGTTATCCGGGTGCAGCAGGTTGTGTTGCACCGTGCGCATCTCGTGGTTCGCGACATGCTTCAACAGGTAGTCAGACGAGACATCACCGATCGCCCAGATGTGCGGCACGCTCGTGCGTTGATGGGCGTCGACGCGAACGCCGCCGTCGGGACGCCGCTCAACCCCTGCGGCGTCGAGATGCAGCGCCTCGACGTTGCGCTCACGCCCGACGGCGACGAGCACCATGTCGGTAAGGTACTCGTACTCGACGCCGTTCACGTCGGTTGCCACGACGGCAACATCACCCGCCGGCCCAGGCTCGAAGCTCGACACCTGCTGGTTGAGACGCAGGTTCACCCGCTGAGCGAGCGCCTCGCCGAAAGCGGCGGAGATGTCCTCGTCGGCGCCTCTCAGCAGTGTTTCGGACCGGTGCAGCACCGTGACTTCGACACCGAACGAGGTGAAGATGTGCGCGAACTCAGCCGCGATGTATCCACCGCCAACGATCACGAGCCGATCGGGCAGCTGATCGATACGCATGATGGTGTCTGACGTGTGAATGCGCTCGTGGAGCCCCTCGGCGCACGGCACGTCAAGCGTGCGCGGGCGAGAACCCGTGGCAATCACAATCTGGTCAGCTTCGATCTGGGTGTCGCCAATGCGCAGCGTGTGGGCGTCGACGAAGGACGCCTCCCCGTCGAATACGGTGACGTTTGCGTTCTGGCGACGCCACTGCTTGCCGCCTGCAGAGATGGCGTCGAGCCTGGTGAAAATGCGGTCGCGCATGGCGTTCCAGTCAGCCTGGCCGCGCTGCAAGGTGACGCCGAGTTTGCCGGCGTCCTCGTAGGCGCTGGCCAGGTCGGCAGGGTGGACGTACATCTTGGTGGGGATACACCCGCGATTCAGGCAGGTGCCCCCGAAGGTCGGGTCGCGTTCGACCAGCGCAACTTCGAGACCATCGAATCGCTCGTCGATGAGGGAGTTGCCGGAGCCGGAACCGATGACTGCCAAATCGAAATGCTGCATGCCCCCCATCCTGCCATCTGATGTGAAGGGCGCGTGGTATGACGGGCGGCGATAGGCTGTTTCCCATGACCAAGGAATGGGCAGTAGTCACAGGCGCCTCCGCTGGCCTCGGCATCGCCTTCGCTGAGCACCTGGCCAAGCAGGGCTCGGACATCATCCTCGCCGCGCGGCGAAGAGACAGGCTCGAGGAGGTGGCCGACAAGCTCGCGCACAAATACGGCACCCGCACCGAGGTGCGCGCCGTAGACCTGGCAAGCGAAACGGGCAGGGCAAACTTCGTCGAAGAGATCCACGCCACGCCCGTGCACACTCTGGTGAACAACGCCGGCTTCGGGTCCGTCGGAAGGTTCGCGGAACTGGCGCCGTCGAGGCTCGCGCAGGAAACATCACTCGACGTCGGCGCGCTCACCGAGCTCTCCCGCGCCGTTGTGGAGGGCATGATCGGGAGACGGCGGGGGGCCATCATCAACGTCGCCAGCACGGCCGCGTTCCAGCCCATTCCCGACATGGCCGTCTACGCGGCGGCGAAGAGCTACGTGCTGCAATTTACGATCGCGCTGTGGCAGGAGCTCTACGACACGGGCGTGCGAGCCGTCGCGATTTGCCCCGGTCCCACCGACACCGAGTTTTTCTCCAATGCCGGCGACGACGGTGTGCTCACGCAGCGTCGCCGCCCAGACCAGGTGGTGGAGACCGCGTTCAAGGCCCTCAAGGAGCACCGTCCGTTCGCGATCGACGGGGTCCGCAACCGCGTATTGGCGCTGGCCAACCGCTTCGCGCCGCGCAGCGTGCAGGCACGGGTGGCCAAGATGGTGATTCACAACACGTAACGCACCGGCAAGCGGGCTAGTCGGCTACCCGCACCAACTTGGTTTCAGACACGCTGTTGGGCTGCCCAGCCACATTGAGGCCTCGCGCGGTGGCCGCGGCCCTCACTTCGTAGGTGCCGGGTTCGCTGATTGACAACATGACCGACCAGATGAGCCACCCCTCGTCGTTCTTCGCGAGACCCGTTTGCGCGATGCTGCTGGAAACGACCTCTTGCGTCTCGGTGTGGACGAGCGTCACCGTCGGAGCCCCATATTCGGGCCTCACCGTGCCCTGGATGGAAAGCGTGCCCGAGGGCGTCACGTCCTGATTCCTGGGCGAGGTGATCCACAACCCCGGCATCGGGCCAAGCCCGTGGCGACGATAACCCTGCGATACGTTGAACGGTGCCGGTGCGGCAGACCCGTCGGCGTGGAAGTGCACGACGAGGCCAGGCCGCTCTAGCAACTCCGACATGGTGTACACCATCTGTTCAATCGCGGCCTGCTGTTTATCGGGCTCGATACTCGAGTAGGCGTCGGCGCTGAGGTCGACGGTGAGCACCCCGTCGTGCAGTGTCGATCCCAAGTATTTGCCCGTCCACAACGACACGTAGTCGGGGTCGAGCGGCACGAGCGTGATGAGCGATTCGATGCCGGTTCGAGAAAGACTCGCCGTCGATGGCAAGTCGCGGTACTCCCGATACAGCTTGCCGTCGGTGCGCCCAACGTAGTACATCGGCGCGCTGCGCACGACCGCTTGCACCGCGGATTGAGTGGTGGGCGTCGGGATTTCGACGGTGGTGGACGCCACGGGTTCAGGCGCTACCGCTGATTCCCGCTGGGTGCCAACCGCCAGAATCGAGCCCACCGCGAGCGCCACGATGCTCGCGACAGCCACTAATTGCCCACGCACGCTGCCTCGCTCGGGTGACGACGCCTCCTGCAGCACCGGCTCGAGGGGCTTGGCAGGAGGAACCTTGATCTGGCTCGCGATGGAGTTGAGCGCTGCGGTGAGGTCGGCAGACAGCGCGTTAATCTGCTCACCCTCCCCCTCGTCACTCGCGAGCTCCTCGAGCGCGCTCTCGAGCCGCTGATTGCTGCGATGCACCGTCAGCCGCATGACTCGCGAGAGC
The DNA here is from genome assembly GCF_947255005.1 of uncultured Tessaracoccus sp. GTDB lineage: Bacteria > Actinomycetota > Actinomycetes > Propionibacteriales > Propionibacteriaceae > Arachnia. Next base: position 26,176 of record NZ_CAMYFI010000020.1, read on the forward strand.
TCCGGACCAAACATCGTCATGAAGTGACTCACGACGAGGATCTCGGCCGACGATGCGCTCTGCCTGCGCAGGCGCTCGATGAGCGGCAGGTAGCGGCCGTCGTCGGGGTCAGGAATCTCGACGCCCTCCCCGGACGCGGTGCGTGCGAGATGCACCACCTGTTCGGTGAGGTATTCCACACGCTCCTGCGGGTCAATGAGGCGCCTGCTGCGACGGTGCAGCGACCGGAACGCGGAACGCACGATCGGGCCTGCTTCGGTGCTCGCTCCGAGCAGCCGTGCCAGCCGGTAGAGGCGGGGACGCTGCTCAGCGTAGAGCTCGATCAGGTCGTCGATCCCTTCGTTATCGACAGCCATCGATCAAATCCCGGCGTAGGAATGAAGCCCGCTGAACAGCAGATTCACGCCCACAAAGTTGAACCAGAACGTGGCCACGCCGATCAGGCACAGCACCGCGGCGGGGCGTCCCCGCCAGCCAGCGGTGAGCGATGCGTGGAGGTAGCCGGCGTAGACCACCCAGGTGATGAAGCTCCAGGTTTCCTTCGGATCCCAGTTCCAAAACCGCGACCAGGCGTACTGCGCCCAGATGGAACCGGCGACGATGGTGAACGTCCAGATGGGAAACGAAAATGCCGTCATGCGGTGGGCGAACGTTTCGAGTTTCTTCAGCGACGGAATCCGCGCCAGGTAGCCGGTGAGCTCGGTGCCGCGACGCTGGGCGCGAGCCTCGGCGGAGTGCCGCACCAGGAACAGCGCGCTCGCGACGGCGGCGATGTTGAACCCGGCGGCAGCGATCACGGCTGCGACGATATGGATGATGAACCACACTGAGTGGAGTGCCGGCACGAGAGGCGCGACGTCGACGTAGAACACGGTGACGGCCAGCCCGAGCATGACGGCGGCGATGAACGTCACGCCGATGCCGAGCCACCGGGTGCCCCAACGCCACAGCGACAGGAGGTACAGCAAACCTAAGATGGCGATCGCGGAGGTGACGAACTCGTACATATTGCCCCACGGAGCTCGCGACGCCGCGACGCCGCGCAACACCACCCCCACCGTGTTCAGCAGCCAGCCCACCACCGTAGCGGCCACTGCGAGGCGCCCGTACACGTCGACGTTCAGGCGCTTCGAATCTTCCGAGCCATCCGCCGCTCGTTCGCTGGTGAGCCCGCGGGCGAACACCCATTCCGCCGTGTGCAGGATGAATGCGACGACGTAGGCAACGGCGGCGGCCACCATCGCCAGGTCAGAGTATTGCGACACCTTATTCCTTCCCCCCGTGCAGGGCTGCGGCGAGCTCGGAGACTTCATCTTCTAGGCCAGTGGCGGTATTGCTCCGGTCGAGGCCACCGACGGTGACGTCCTCGTCGCGCAACCGCACGAACATGCGCCTGGGCTTCACGAACAGGCTGAGGGTGAGCCCTCCGATGCCGATCAGCACCGACGCGAGCGCGAGGGGGTTGCCCGGTGTCCGGCTGATCTGCAGCTTCACCCACCGAGAGTAGCCGTCGAATTGCACGGTGCCCAAGTTATCCGGGAGTGTGAACCCGGAGCCCGGCTTCATCCTGGCCCGCAGGCGTTCGCCGTTGTCACCGAGCACCGGCTCCAAGCCTGCCGTGTTGAGCGTATAGACCGATTCCGGCATGCCCGTCTCCGTCGCGGGGTCGCCGTACCAGGCGTTGATCCAAATCTCCGGGTCGAGCGCGTCGGGGAATACCGAGCGTGGGCCCTGCTCGTCGAGCACCGCCGTCGGTAGGAAGATCGCCTCGAAAGCGAGACGCTTGGGGCGCGCATCGGGCGCCTTCACCACGCCGACGGAGGAGAAATTGCCGTCCTGCGGCAGGAGCACCTGCGGGCCGGAGAATGCGACGTTGCCGTCGCCGTCGGTGACCGTTACGTGGGCGGCGTACCCGTGGCCAAGCAGGTTGATCTGCGAGCCACCTCGGGTGTGATAGGGGGTGTTGACCGTCATCAGCTCTTCATGGGTCTGTCCGCCCTCGTTCACGGTGACGTGAGCATCGAACACACGCGCAGCTCCGCGCTGCACTCGCCCCGTCTCAAACTTTGCCTGGAAACTGTCGACGGTGAGGCTGAACTCCTCCAAGTCATCGGTGTTCACCCACCCGCCGGCGGTGAAATCGTCGTACTGGGTGATGACGTTGGTGAACCCACGGCCTTCCACGACGACGACGCTGCCGTGAAAACCACCCAGGTTCGACCATGCCAAGCCGAGGAGCACCCCGACCAGGGAGAGGTGGAACGTAAGGTTGCCGAACTCGCGCAGATACCCGCGCTCGGCGCTCAGCCCCTCGTCGGTGCGCCGGATTCGATAGCGGTGCGACTTCAGCCAGCGTTCCGCCTCGTCGAGGATTCGCTCGTTTGGCGCAGCATCTACGACGGCGTGCACCGGCATCTTGTGCAAGTGCCGAGGCAGTTTGGGGGGCGGTGTGCGCAGGTCACGCGCGTACTTCGCGATGCGCGGGACGATGCAGCCGATCAAAGAGATGAACAGGAGTAGGTAGATGGCGGAGAACCACGGCGACGAGTACACGTCGTACATGTGCAGCGCCTCCCACACCTTGTTCAAGGTGGGGTGGGCGCGCTGGTATTCCAGCACCTTGATGGGCGAGCTGGGGCGCTGCGGAATGATCGAGCCGGGGATGGCCGCCAGCGCCAACAGGAACAGCAAAATCAGCGCGGTCCGCATGCTCGTGAGCTGATTCCACGTCCATCGCATCCACTGCAGCATCACAGCACCGTCCCGAAGTTCGCGGCCCACTGACGCACGCCTGCCATGAGCGCATCCCACCAGCCAATGAGCATCGCGAGGCCCACCGCGACCATCAGCGCGCCCCCGATGCGCTGCACCAGCACCTGGTGGCGTTGCAACCACTGCAACCTGGGCGCGAGCTTCGCGAAGGCGAGCGCGAACGCGAGGAACGGCAGACCGAGCCCGAGCGCATAGAAGAATGCCAGCACGCCGCCGCGCAGAGCTGAGGCTTCGTTGAAGGCGAGCGTCAGCACGACGGACAGCGCCGGCCCGATGCAGGGTGTGAAGGTGAGCCCGAACACCAGGCCGAGAACGGGGCTTGCCGCCACGCCCAGCGTCGGGGTGTACGACGGGCGCCACACATTCGGCAGCGGCAGAATACCCATGAACGCCACGCCCAGCACGATGATGAGCACACCGACGATGATCGTCACCGCCCGCTGATGCTCGATCAACACCGAACCGATGCCACCGGCGAGGGTTCCCGTCGCAACAAAGACAGCCGAGAACCCGAGGATGAAACCGATGGTGCCCAGCACCAGTGGCTGACGTTTCCCTTCGCCACTCTCAATTTGACTAGGGCCGATGCCAGAAGCGTACGACAAGTACCCGGGCAGGAGCGGCAGTACGCAGGGGGATGCGAAACTCACCAGCCCGGCCAACAGCGCCACCGGAATGGCTAGCACCATCGACGACGTGAGCGCCGAAGCAACCCACCCCTCCAACGGGATCACTGCACATCACCCACCAAGGCCACCAGCGTGTTGGCATCTACCTCGCCGATCACCCGAGCGGCCACCTTGCCGTCGGAATCGATCACGAGGGTGGACGGAATCGCTTTGGGCGGCAACTGCCCGAACCCCAGCAACAAGGCGCCGTCGGGATCAAAAATATTGGGGTAGGTGATGCCGGCGGTGCGGACGAAAGCCTGCGCGGGCGCCGGCGTGAGATCGCGCGTGTTGAGGCCAAGGAATTCGACACCCTCACCAACCCGCTCGTAGGCCTCAACGAGTTCGGGCGCTTCGTGCCGACAGGGCGCGCACCAGGAGCCCCACACGTTGACCACCACGACCTTGCCTGCGAAATCCTCGGTGGAGATGCGCTCGCCTTCCTGCATGAGCGACGGGCCCTCGAGTGTTGGGGCATCCGGGCGTTGCGCCGGCTCCAAGATCGTGACGGTGCCGTCGCCAATCGTGAACCCGGCGGCTCCGTCGTCGGCTCTCTCATCTGGCTGCGCGGGCGAGCAGGCGGCCAGCAGGAATACGGCGACGCCGGAGGCGATGGCGCGCCTCATGTCCCCACCCGGAACTTCGACGCCGATGAACTCTCCGGCAGTAGGTCAGGAATGTGCTCGGCATAATCGACGCGCACGGGGCGCTCGTCACGGAAAGTGAACGTCGTCACGGAGCACAGCGTCGTGCGCCGACGCCTCGGGTCGTGCACAAAGCAACGGCCTTCCACCGCGCGCCGGGCGATGTAAATCGGAAGCTGATGCGACACGACGAGCGCTGTTCCTCCATCACCGGCAGCACGGGCCGCGTCGCGAAGCGCGGCGAGCATCCGCTCAGCGATGTCGACGTAGGGCTCGCCCCAACCGGGACGCAGCGGGTTGCGGACGTGCCAGAACATGCGCGGGTCGAACAGCGCACGGTTATTCGCCCCGAACACCTTGCCTTCAAACTTGTTTTCTGCCTCGATAAGCCGCTCGTCAATGACGACCTCGAGACCGGGGTGCAGCGCCGCCGAGGGCGCCATCGTCTCTCGCGCTCGCTGCAGCGGCGAGCAGCGCAGATGCGTGAGGGGTTCGTCGGCGAAGTGCTGGGCCATGCGGCTGGCCATACGATGCCCCAGCTCCGACAGGCCGAAACCCGGCAAACGCCCGTAGAGCAGACCGTCGGGATTGAACACCTGTCCGTGGCGCATCACGTGCACCGTCGTCGAGCTCGTCATGACCTCAGACTATGTCTTCGCTGCAACCGTCTTCCGACGACGACGGCGTTTGCGCTCGGAAGGCTTCTTCAGCGGCTCGCCCTGGGCGAGCTGATGATCGCGACGGCGTTCGGCGAACCGCGCCAACCCGTCAGCGATAGCGACGACGGTGGGCGACTCGGCAATGACATCCACGCGCAGCCCGTGCTCCTCGCAGGCGGCGGCGGTGGCCTCCCCCGCGGCGACGATCACGGATGCCGTGTGCGGCTTGCCCGCGATGCCAATCATGTTGCGCACCGACGATGCGGTGGTGAACACGACGGCGTCGAACATGCCCGTCTTAATGTCATCGCGAATCTCGGCCGGCGGAGGTGCGGCCCGGACCGTGCGGTACGCGGTGACACCCTCGACTTCCCAGCCCAGGTGCGTGAGCCCTTCGACGAGCGGGTCGATCGCGACGTCGGCGCTCGGCACGAGCACGCGGTTGATCGGATCCATCAGTTCGTCGTAGGCGGGGAACTCAACGGCCAGCCCGGCGACGGTATTCGAGCCCTCGGGGGTGAGATCTGCGGTGATGCCGCGGCGGCTCAGTGCCTCCTTCGTGCCGCGCCCCACCGCCGCGATGGCGATGCCGGACATGGCTCGCGAGTCGAGGCCGTACTCTTCGAGGCGTTCCCACACTGCGACGACGGCGTGCGGCGAGGTGAAGACGCACCACAGGTATCGCCCGTCGACGAGGCCTCGCATAGCGCGCTCCATGCCTTGCTCGGTGCGGGGCGGCTCGATGGACATCGTCGGGATGGTTTCAAACACAGCGCCGTACTGGGCGAGCTCCTCGCCGAGGTCGTCGAGCGAATCTTTCGTCCTGGGGCTCAGGATGCGCCAGTCGAGCAGCGGCTTCTCCTCGAACCATCCCGTGCGGCGCTCGCGCTGGGAGTCGATGGAGGGGCCGGTCACGAGGTAGCAGTAGTCGGATTCGACGTCGGGCATGGAGCCCCACGTCACCACCTTGCTGCGCTGGCCCGTCGTGCCCACACCTTCCAGGATGCAGACCGCGTCGGAGGCATCGAAATGCTCGAGCGCGACGTCGGTGACCGCCTGCACCAGCTCACGGGAGGTGTGGACGGCGACGGTCTTCGCCGCCGGCCACGCGTCGGCGGCGGGCGCCTGGATGGTGGCGTCGAGGAACGCGGCGCTGCCCTCAATAGGAATGGCACCGTAGTTGAGCATCGTCGTCCAGTGGTTGACGCCGGGAATGACGTTGATGCGTACCCCGGCAGATTCCATGTCGGACAACGCGCTCGACGGATTGGCGTCGAAGAAGTGATCGGCGCGCTCGAGGCGCACCACCTTCAACCCTTCGCGAGCGGCGGTGAGCAGCTGCGATGTTTCATCGTCGGCCACGTGCTCGACGCGCGCATGCCCGATGCCGAGTTGGCGCACTTCCTCGATGTCGATGTCGGCATCGACCACCACGAGGTCGGCGAAGTGGAGGGTGCGTGCTCCCAACATGGTGAGCAGGGCAAACTCACCCGGACCGGATCCGACGAAGGTGACGGACCCTAGACCTACTTCACTCACTGCCTTCTCCTATAGCCAGTTCGCGAGCGCAGCTTCATCCACGAACCAGTAGCTGCGCACCACGTCGTCGATGATGAGTACTGGGACGTGGTCCGAAAACTCGGCTTTCAACGCCTCATCGGAATCCACATCCACCAGTGCATACGTGGCTCCGCGCGCTTGGCACGTGCGCTGCACAATGCGCTCGGCGTCTTCACAGAGATGACATCCTGAGCGGGTGAGCAGCCGAACCCGCGCTGCGGGAGCCACCGGCGTTACTTGCCTGCGCGGCGACGCTGGATACGAGTGCGCTTGAGCAGTTTGCGGTGCTTTTTCTTGGCCATGCGCTTGCGACGCTTCTTGATGACAGAACCCACGTTCAGCCTTTCTTGACAGCTTGTTCGGGCCGCGAATACGCGACAGGACTCCCCATGGTAACGCGCGGAGAGTGCATCAGCCTAATATCGGTAAAGCACCTACTACACCCCGTAGGTGTTTCACCGCTCGGCCAGTTCGGCCGATCTAGCAGCGCAGGCCTCGACGGCGTCGAGCATGGCCGCGCGCACGCCGTGATCGTCGAGTACCCGCAGCGCGGCAGCGGTCGTGCCACCAGGCGATGTCACCTGTTCGCGCAGTTCGACGGCGGTACGGCCGGAGGCGTCGAGCAGCTGAGCCGCACCCAAGAAGGTCTGCGTGGTGAGCGTCGTCGCCTCGTCGCGGGTGAGACCCTGATGCACGCCGGCCTCGATCATTGCGTCGGCGATGTAGAAGAGGTAGGCGGGTCCGGAGCCGGACAGCGCGGTGAGCGCGTCGAGGTGCTGCTCGTCGGTGATGAGGGTCTTCCCCACCGCGGTGAAGAGCTTCTGGACGCGCTCGATGTGCTCGCCAGTGGCGTGCTCGCCGGGCACGATGCCGCTCATGCCCTGACCAACCAGCGCGCCCGTGTTCGGCATCACGCGCACGCACGCCGTGCCGGGTGGAAGTTGGGCCTGCAACTGCTCGAGCGTGACGCCGGCTGCGACGGAGACCACCAGCGCACCCGGTTGCGGGCGCAGTGCGGCGAGGATCTCGTCGAATTGGTGCGGCTTCACCGCCACGACGATGATGTCGGCGCTGGCGGCGTCCTCGAGGCCCACACAACGGACGCCGAAGCACTGCTCAACTTCTGCCGCGCGGGATGCAGAGCGTTGCACCACGACGATGTCGTCGGCGTTCCAGCCGGCAGCCAGCCACCCGGACAGCAAGGCGCCGCCCATGTTGCCGGCCCCGATGAGCGCGAGCGTCATACCAACAGCTCCGCGATCTGCACCGTGTTGAGTGCCGCGCCCTTGCGCAGGTTGTCGCCGGAGAGGAACAGCACCAGCCCGGTGCCGTCAGGCAGCGAGTGGTCTTGACGGATACGCCCGACGAGGGTGTCGTCGCCACCTGCCGCAGCGAGCGGGGTGGGCACGTCAACCAACTGCATGCCGGGTGCGTCGCGCAAGACCGAACGGGCGTCGTCGGGCGAAATCTCACGCGCGAACCGCGCGTGCACCACGAGCGAGTGGCCGGTGAAGACGGGGATGCGCACGCATGTGCCGGCGACGGCGAGCTCTGGGATGTGCAGAATCTTGCGCGACTCATTGCGCAGCTTCTGTTCCTCGTCCGTTTCGCCGAGCCCGTCGTCAACGATGCTGCCGGCGATGGGCACCGCGTTGAACGCGATCGGCGCGACGTAGGGGCCGAGGTCGCCAGGCTGCATGCGCGAACCGTCGTGAGTGAGGCTGCGGGGATCGTCGACGGCGCCTACCTGCTGCGCGAGGGTGTCAACGCCGGCGAGCCCCGAGCCGGAGACCGCCTGAAACGTGGTTACCTGCATAGCCACGAGCCCGACGGCGTCGTGAAGCGGCTTCATCACGGGCATGGCCGCCATCGTCGTGCAGTTGGGGTTGGCGATGATGCCGATCTCCGCGCGATGCACGTCGCCGGGGTTCACCTCGGAAACGACGAGCGGCACGCGGTCGTCGAGCCGCCACGCCGAGGAGTTGTCGACGACGGTCGCTCCCGCCGCAGCCACCTCAGGAGCCCACTGCTTCGACGTGCCCCCGCCCGCGGAGAACAACGCGACGTCGAGCCCTGCGAAGTCGGCCTCGGCGATGTCTTCCACCACGATGTCGGCGCCGTCGTAGTGCACCGTCTTACCGGCGGATCGGTGCGAGGCGAACGCGCGCAACTCGTCGACGGGAAACTTTCGCTCGGCGAGCACGCGCAGCATGACGCCGCCTACCTGGCCAGTGGCTCCAAATACTCCAACACGCATGGCGGCCAGTCTACGCAGACTGGCCCGGCTGCGACGGTCGCGTCCGAAGCGTGTGCGGCCTCACGCAAACGGGAGGTACACGAGCAGCCCGGCGCCGAGGAACGCGAACAGGTCGAGTAGCACGTGGACAATCACCAGCGGCATGACGCGTTTGAGTTTGAGGTACAGCCACCCAAAGACGAGGCCCATCACCAGGTTGCCGAAGAACCCGCCGAAACCTTGATAAAGGTGGTAGCCGCCGCGAATCAGCGCCGAGATGACGACGATCGCCCACATTCGGCCGCCGCGCTGCGCCCAACGCGTGAAGAGGTAGCCGATCATGACGACCTCCTCGAGGATGCCGTTCATGAACGCCCGCCCGACGAGGATCGGCACCGTCCACCACTGTGCCGTAAGATTGGCCGGGCTGACCTGCGTGTTGATGCCGACCCGGACGGCGAAGAGGTAGAAGGCCAGCCCAGTCACGCCGATCACGGCGAAGATGCCGAAGCCTTGCGCCAAATCGCGTCCTGGTTTGCGCAGGTCGAAGCCCATCGCCTTGCAGGGGCCACCGTCGGGAGGGAAATACACCCACAGCAGATACAGCACCAACGCCACCGGCATGAGCGGGAACAGTGTGCCGGCGAGCTGGTAGGCGAAGTCGAGCCACGGCCTGTCCGGTGTGCGCGAGGTGTTCATCGTTGTCACCTGCTGGTTTAGCACCACCTGGCGGGTGAGTTTGTCCCAGATCGACAACACCGCGTACACGGCGGATTGGCCGAGCGAGAGCAGCAACACGACGACGATCTCCAGCCCGAGGCGACGCTGCAAGTCGCGCGGGGCAACGTCGGTGTTCATCATCGCTTGTCGAACACCGCTCGGAGGTAGCCCCAGGCGGTCTGTGGTCTGAGGGCAACGCGGGTGAGCAGGTACTCGTACCAGCCGGGACCGTACGGCAGGAGCACGCGGGAGCGCTGACCGATGTCGGCCAGGCGGCGCTGCTCGAGCGGACGCACGCCGTAGAACATCTGGAACTCGATTTCCGCGACGGGGTTACGTCGGCCAAGCTCTTGGGCGATGGCGATGATTCGTGGGTCATGGGAGGCGAGCATCGTGCGCGCGCCGCCCTCCATCGCGAGGCGGAGGCAGCGCACGAGCGCCTTCGCCTTGAGGTGCTCGCTGTGGTAGCCGAGCGCGCGGGGCACAGGGTACGACCCGATGCACAGCCTGAGCCGTGGGGAACCGTCAAGGAGGGCCAGCACGTCGCGCTCGACCCGGCGGATATCGACCGGCAGGGTGAGCCCGAGGTCGGGGTGGTCGATGTGCACCTCGCGCCAGAGCCGGAGCGTGTCGCTGTACTGGGCGGCCCCCTGCATTTCCAGCGTGACGAAGGCACCGACGGCGGCGGCATCGTCGGCAAGTGCGCGCAGCGTGGCCCTCGCTTCGCCCATCGAGGTGCGGATTCCGAGCTGCGATGGCTTCACCGACAGCTCCACGCCGCGCGCGACGTCGCCGAGATTCGCGAGCAGCTCTTCGAGCGCGGCCGGTGATTCCGCTTCCGATTCGCTCGTGGGGAGGTAGGTGTAGCCGAGCTCGAGCCCTTTGGAGCGCAGGTCGAGGCCGGTCTCGACGGCGGTGGTCGGCACGACGCCGGCAACGTAAGGGCGGGCGATTTCTTCCAGCGCCCCGGACGTGAGCGCGGTGTGTTGCACACGCTTCGAGCGGATCACGCGCCGCAGCATGCCATGGATCATCGATGCCCCTTCCCAATCTCTAGGTGTTTGCGGGTGTCGGTGAGCACGTCCTCGAGCATCGTCGCACGCTCGTGGCGGGAGCGTGCGCGACGGGTGGAGACCTCCACCACGATGTGGCCGGCGTATCCCCTCCGTCCGAGCTCTTCGACGACGCCCCACGCGTTCTGGTCGCCCTCGCCAGGCAGCCAGTGCTCGTCTTTGAACGAGCCACGTCCGTCGGTGAGGTGCACGTGCTTCAACCTGCTCCCCCACGCATGGAGGAGATCCATGGCTTGCAGCCCGGCCGTCGAGGCGTGCGAGAGGTCGAGAGTGAGGTGGTCGTAGTCGCGGTCGGTGGGGTCCCACGTCGGAAGGTACATGGGCAGCTTGCCTGCGGGGGAGCGCCACGGGAACATGTTTTCGACGGCGAACGTCACGCCGGAGGTTTGGTTGAGCCGACGAATGCCTTCCTCAAACTTCGCACCGTAAGCGCGCTGCCAACGAAATGGCGGATGCACGACAACGACGTCGGCCCCCAGCCGCTTGGCGGCTTCGGCGGACTTGTCGAGCTTCACCCACGGATCGCTCCCCCACACCTGCGGGGTGATGATCAACGTCGGGGCATGTAGCGACAGCACCGGAACCTTGTGGTATTCACTGAGCTTGGCGATAGCGTCAACGTCCGTGCTGAGCGGATCGATACCCACCATGAGCTCCACACCGTCGTAACCAAGTTGCGACGCGAGCTCGAATGCGCTCGCGGAACTTTCTGGGTACACCGTCGTGGTCGACAGCGTGACGGTCGGGCTAGTCACGGTTCCACACTACAAGGCTCGTGCGACTGACAGCGATCGCGAAGACCCAAGCGGGATTGCACTGCGGGTACCCCGATTCGGAGGAACGGCGCCTCGTCGTGTTCAATGGGGGGCATGATGCACGTGGACCACTTGATCTTCGCGGCAGGCCCCGATGGTCTCGAGGCCGATGCCGCCCGCCTCGCTGACCAGCTGGGTACTCAGCACAAGGACGGCGGGGTTCACCCCCGGTTCGGTACCCGCAACCACATCATTCCCCTCGCTGACGCGCGCTACATCGAAGTAGTGGAGGTACTCGATCATCCCGCGGCTGAAAAGGCGCCGTTTGGGCAGGCCGTGCGGTCGCGTTCCAACATGGGCGGCGGCTGGATGGCTTGGGTGGTGAGCGTCGACGATATCGCCCCCATCGAGGAGCACCTGGGCCGCAAGGCCGTCGAGGGCTCGCGTGTGTTTCCCGACGGTCGCCGCCTCGAGTGGTTGCAGATCGGTGTGCGCGGACTGATTGCCGACCCGCAGCTGCCTTTTTTCATCCAGTGGAAGTCCGACGCCGACGTGCGCCCCAGCGCTTTGCGCGGCGATGTGAAGCTCAAGGGCTTCGAGGTTTCCGGCTCCGCCGAGCGCTTGAGCGAGTGGTTGCAACACGAGATCTCGGACCACCTCGACGGCGTCGAGTTTCACCTCGTCGCGCCGAATGCGATGCCCGGCATCAGCCGCGTTCGGTTCGAATCCGGCCCCAAGGGTGAGGTTATTCTCTGACGCTCATCGTCGCGATCGACGGCTTCGGGGCGAGCGGGAAGTCGTCGCTGGCTGGGCAGTTGGCGCGGCAATACGACGGCCAGGTGGTGCATCTCGACGATTTCGCGCGCCCCGGTACCCCCACCTGGGAGCACGAGCGTTTCATCGACGAGGTGCTCCGCCCGTTGCGTGCGGAGCGTGCGGCGTCGTACCAGATCTGGCCTCCCGATGCGGCGTCACCTGCCGGCGCTGGCATCGTCGCTCCTGGCGGCCTGGTGATCGTCGAAGGCGTGTCAGCGCTGGCGCTCGCGGTGGTGGAGCGCGTCGGACACTGGTGGGATCTGTCGCTGTGGCTCGATGTCGACGAGGAGGAGCGCCGACGCCGCATCGCAGCGCGCGACAGTGCCGCGCTGGCTGCGAAGTGGGAAGACGAGTGGTGGCCATCCGAGCGCAGGTACTTCCGCGACGAGCGCCCCCTCCGCCGCGCCGACTTCATCGTCCACGGCTGACCCACCGCCGCTGCCGGGTGTGGGCCCGGCCAGGTTGCGCCGTCGTCGGCTTCCCGCCAGGCAGGTGCAACCTGTGCGGCAACAGAACGGATCAAGTGTCACCTGCCTCCCGACGACGCCTCCACGCAGCCAGGCAAGTGACACATGTTCCGGGACAGAGCCGCACAGGTTACCTCTGCCCTGCGGGGGAACATCGGAGCGACGAAGACCTCACTCATCGTGCTGAGTCGGCCGTAAGATGAGGCCATGCCCAGCGAGCTTGTCAAATTTTTTGTGTAAGTGGTGGTCTCCGGGGTTTGGTTAGAGGTAGGGGTTGATGCGGTCGGGGTAGGCGATGGCGAGTTGGGCCAGGGCCTGTTTCCAGTTGGTGGTCACTTGTCCTTCGACGAGGCGTCCTTTAGCGTTGCGTTTGGCTGCCTTGGGTCGTCCTTTCTCCTTGGCCCGGTCACGGGCTCGTTTGTCCTCGATGTTGCAGATCGCCAACCACAGCAGCTTGACCGCGGCCTAGTCGGAGGGGAAGTGGCCTCGGTTCTTGGTGACCTTGCGCAGCTGGTAGTTCAACGACTCGATCGCGTTGGTGGTGTAGATCACCCTGCGTAGCATCGGCAGGAACGCCAGGAACGGCACGAACCGGCCCCACGCGTCCTCGAAGACCCGGACGGTGTTCGGGTTGGCCTTGCCCAGCGGCGTGACCGCGAACTCGTCCAACGCTGCTCTGGCAGCGTCTGCATCGACGGCTTGGTAGAACGGCTTCAACGCCGCAGCGATGGCTTTGCGGTCCTTTCAGGACACGAACCGCATCGCTGCCCGGATGAGGTGGACCACGCAGGTCTGGACCATCGAATCGGGCCAGGTCGCCTCGATCGTCTCGGGGAACCCTGTCAGCCCGTCGCAGCACACGGGTCTGCTGAAGGTTTGGTTGACTCCAAGACCGCATG
>NZ_CAMYFI010000021.1 GCF_947255005.1 uncultured Tessaracoccus sp.
TCCGCAAGCTGGTGGGGTTCTACCTCGGGCTCGGGCGACGGCACACCCGCAGCCGCCGCGGCGATGGATGGAGCCGCAGCCGGCTGCGGAGCGAGCGGCTGCGGCAGCGTCTTGGCGTCCAGCGTCACGTCGTCAACTGGCCCAGCTGCGGGCTGAGTATCCGCCCAGGGGCTGGGCTTCGCGGCGCCCGGGATTGCTGCGCGAGCAGGCAGGGGGCGCTGACGGCGTCGCACGCCCAACACGGGGATCTTCTCGAGGATTCCCATGGACTCCGCGTCGGGGAGCCGAATGAGCTGGTCTTTCGCCGTCGTCAGCGTTACGGACGACACCAAGGCGGCGCCGACGACGAGCGGCAGCCGTGCCTGGTCTGCCTCAACGGGGGCAAGCTGGATGGTGTAGGTCTGGTCATGGTCGAGCAGCTCCTCCTGCCACGTCACCGCATCCTCACCCTCGGCGACGAGCTCGCCGTCGACATCGAGCAGTTGCACCGCGCCACGGAACAGGCCGTGCAGGCCCGCCTTGTCCCAGAAGAACGCGGCGAAGTCGCGCAGCGAACCGATGCCCACCTCGTGCACGAACTCGAACAGCGCCTCAGGGGTGCGCGTTTCGAGCGTGCCGCGCCACAGGTTCGTCGCGAATGCCGACATCTCGGCGGGCGGGGGTGGCATGATGACCAACGACGTCGGCCCCGACAAGGCCAGCCATTTGCCACTCGTGTAGGCCAGCCGCCATGCAGCCATAGGTAATGCCATGGGTGGCTCCTTTCCTTATCGGCCTCGAACGACTGGACAAACAAACACCAGTCCACCAGGCCACCTAACCAGAAGGCTACGAGTTCCGCACGTTCACCGCTACGGACATCCGTCGAATACCTTCCTCAATAATCTCCCTACTGGTGGCGAGATTCACCCGCACCCATTGCGCAGTTTCCGGCGCGAAGTCTGCACCGAAATTGAAGCGTACCCTGCCCTGCTCGTGGAACAACGCGCCCGGGCTGTCGATGCCAAGCGGCGTGCAGTCCAGCCATGCGAGATAGGTGCCCTCGGCGGGTTCGTAGCGCAACATAGGCAGGTGTTCGCTCAGCAGGTCGGCAAAGAGCCGACGATTGCGTTCCAACTCGCCTTGGAGTTCGACGAGCCACTCGCGGCAGTGCGTGAGCGCCGCCGTGTGGGCGAGCGCACCGAAATGGCTCATCGCCTCGCCGACGTAGCTCGGCATGCGGTGCAACGCGTCGGCGGCGGCGTCACTGGCGAACAGGAGCCCAGCCTTCAAACCAGCGAGGTTGAACGCCTTCGCCGCCGACGTCGACACAATGGCCTTGCCTGGGTCGTCGAGGGCGAGGAAAGGCGTGAACTCCGCACCGTTGAAGGGCGCGTGGATCTCGTCGACGATGACGGTGACGTCATGGCGCCGCGCGAGCTCGGCCACCTGGGCGAGTTCTTCTAGGGTGTGCACCGTGCCGTTCGGGTTGTGCGGTGAGCACAGCAGGTAGGCGCGGGCCCCGTCGGCGAAGGCGTGATCGAGCCCGTCGAAGTCGAGGCGGTCGTCCACCAGCGGCACTTCGACGGGGGTGCGGGCCGTGCCGTTGATGATCTGCCGAAACGGCGGATAGATGGGCGGGTTGAACACGACGCGGTCGCCGGGGGCAGTGACTGCTTCGATGGCGTAGCGCATGCCCTGCATCACGTCGCCGGAACGCGTTGCATTGGCGAGGTTGGGCGTCCAGCCCCAGCGCCACTCAGCGAAATCGGCGAAGGCCTCACGGTAGATTGGCTGCTCTGGGTAGCCGGTGTCGCCGTCGCGCAGCGCCTGCTCGATCCGCTGAGCGACGGGCTCGGGAACGCGGCAGTCCATCTCCGCCACGAACATCGGCAGCACGTCCGGTTCGAAGCGCGTCCATTTAATCGAGGTGCGGCGACGGAGCTCGTCGAGGGGCACATCAAAAATGGCCATGGGATTCCTTTCAGTCGTTCTCGCCCACCGTGAGCGGGAGCTGGCCTGCGATGTCGAGGAGCCACGTCAACAATCCGTCCACGGAGCCGGGTGCGATGGCTTGGGTGGTGATGAGCGCGATGGCGTCGCCGCCAAACCACAGGCGGTCGAACGGGGGTGCTTCGTCAAAGCACTGCCGCAGCTGCGGGCGCAAGAGCAGGCGGGCGCCGTCGGCGTCGTCGGCGCGGATGCGCCAGGTGTAGTCGAACGCCGGGTCGCCAATCTCCAGGTCGCCGGCCCCCATCAGCTCAATCATCACCTCATCGTCTTTGTTCAGCGCGACGACGGGCAGGCGCGTACCGGGGATGCGCACACCCACCACGTTGCGCAGCGGGGAGGCTTGGAAACCGAACACCGGCAGATCGCCGAACTTGCCGACGAAACCGTGCCCGTCGGGTGTCACGGGGAGCTTGTATTTGAGGCGGCTGTGGATGTCCGTCGATGACGCGAACAGCCACTGCCGCTGCGCGGTCCAGGCGCGCCAGGCGTCGGCCGAGGTGCCGAACTGGAAACGTTGCCTGGCCAGGGGGCCCGGGCGCACCAGGGGAGGCTGCGGCACGGGAAGCGCGCGTCCGGCGCCGACGGCGGCCAGCACCCGAACGGGAATGGCGTCGACGATGGTGTGCAGCACCGTGAGGTACTCGTCGACATCCTCGACGGTGAGGTCACGGCGGGTGCTGAACAAGATGGCGTCGCGCTCGAACCACAGGCACTCGAACTCCACCCTGGCGAGCTGGGAGACAACCGCCGGGACGAGCACGTCGCGTGCGAACGCCGGGGAGGAGGCGACGGCCTGCCACTCGACGTCGAAATCACCGCCCACCTCGACGCGAGGACCGTCGAGGGTTTCTAGTACTGAGGCGATACTCAGCGTGGGGAACTGAGCTCCGGGTACGCGAAGCCCGACGACACAGTAGCCGCCCCAGGGGTCGGTGCCTGCTGTGGTGAAAAACGTCAGGCAGGGGTATTCGCCGAAGCGCCCCTCAATGCCCATGGGCACCTCGCGCAGCACCCCCTTGCGCAGACCTCCGCCGCCAAACTGGGCAAGGATGTGGGGCCAGCCGCAGTGAAAAATCCAGCCTCTCGCCGCAGCCCACGCTTGCCAGTCGAACATGCGCACCTCCTTCTCGATTTCCAAGTGTATGCCCGTCCCACACACGCACGAGGCCACGCCGTGCAGCGGGCGCGGGGCGTCGTCGATACGGACTCGGCGTGGTGCCTCATTGTCAAGTCCCCTCGAACTTGGGGTTGTGCCTCAGATAGTTTTCCCCGCGTAACTGGGGTTAGCTGGCGTGTTGTCGGATGCCGCTGATTGGGGGAGTTTGGGTCGGGTTTGTTGTTCGAGTTGGCGGGTTTTGGTGGCGGCGAGTCGGGTGAGTTCTTGTTGGATGCGGGCGATTTCGCGGGGACCGAGGTGCCTCACTGGAAAGTGAGCGCGTGTGGTGGGCTGGTGCCTCACGGATTGTGAGCGCGAGGCTTGTGGTTCATGTTGTTGTTCTGAGTCGTTGTATTGATGGTGTCAAGAATGTCATGTCCAGGCCGCGCGTGGCGGCGAGGGCGTTGGTTTTGTGTTGGGAGAGCTTGATCAAGCGGTGTTGGATCTGGGTGATTCGCCGGGTCAGGTCCGCGGGGTTCACGCCCGCGATGCGGGCTTGTGTGGTGGCTGCTTGTTCGTCGGCGAGGAGGCCGGAGGCGAGCACGCGTTGCCAGGGGTGGCTGGCGTGTCGTAGCGTCGTGTGCGGCGCACTGAGGGGCCGGTGGTGTACCCGATTGGTTTCTTCGTCGGGGTGAAGAAGTTTAATCGCAGTAATACGTGCGGCCAGAGCTCGTTGAGGAGAGCGAGTTCTGCGGACGTGTCGTAGCGCCAGTGGAACGCGTGCTGGCCGACGACGTGGTTGTTCTTGGATTCCACGGTGGCTTGGTCGTTCTTGCGGTAGGGCCGGGACCGGGTCTGTGCGATGTCTTGGGCTTGTAGCCAGTTGGCGACTTCGTGGTTGATGAACTCTGACCCGTTGTCCGAGTCGAATACGACCAGCGGGAACGGGAACCGCTGCCGTAATTGGCTAACGGCCCCGACGATCCACTTCGACGCGTTGTTGCGGATCGTGGCGTTCTCGGTCCACCCGGTGACCAGGCAAGTCATCGTCAGGGTCCTGGCGAACTCTCCGGCGAACGTGGGCCCGCAGTGCGCCACCGTGTCCGCCTCGATCCCTCCCAGCGTGGTCGGTGGTGCGTCCCCGGCCTTGGACAATCCGATCGAGTTGCGCAGCAACGCTGGCGCAGGGGCCCTGGTCGAGATACCCCGTAGCCGCATCCGGTCCCGTGCCGGGTCCAGGTACCGGTCGATGGTCGCCGCGCTCATCGCTTCCAACTCTTCCGCGCGGCGGGGGTCGCGAACGGCTTGTTGTCCAGGTTCCCGGCGTCAGCGAGCAGGGACAGCCACATCGGCAGCATCACGGTCAGATACTTCCCGCAGAGTATGCCCATGAGCGCCCACACGTGTTCCAGCAATGCTCGGGAATCGTCGCTGTAGCCCTTCGGGCGCAACTGGCGCCGGTCGATCTGTTCAGCAGGCGCTGGCAATGCTGGGCCCGTGAGCATCCGCCTGGCCGTGGACCGGCCCATCCCCGTTGTCGACATCACCTCATCGAGGATCTGTCCCCGGTCCGTTTTTGACGCCCGCGCATACGCGGCCCTGAGCTTGTTCGTCACCTGTCGCCTCGCGGCCATCGGAATCTTGCCTTCCACCCGGCAAGCTTCGCGCTCAAACTATCTGAGGCACCAAACCATCCCACGCGCTCAAAGAAGCTGAGGCACGTCGGGGACTTGACAATGAGGCACCACGGTGAGATATTCGAATCAATCACTGTCGCAGATTGGCCGTCAGTCCCGTACGCCTATCGGAATCTCCACGCACCAAAGGGCAGTCGTTCTGCGATTCCTATTGCGAAAGGAACAATGATGTCCCTGAAGAAGAACCTCATCGGCGCGGCCATGGTTGGCTCCTTGGCCCTGGGCGTATTGGCTCCGGTTCCGGATGCAGATGCTGCCTATACCTACTCTGGCAAGACCGTGACGCAGTCGGGAAGGACCGCGGGGTACGCATACGGGAATGTGGCGATGGACATTCTCTACGTCAGGAACAACGCGACTGCGAAGGCGGGGGTCTACAACGGTCGGGGGGTATACGTTCAGGCCTATGCGTGGAACCTCTCGCAGACGGTGTCGGCGCGTAGCCGGAACACCACGAGCACCTCCTACAGGAGTGTCGCAAACAAGGTGAACTACGGCGCACCGACTGGCGGCACGTGGACCGGTGCTACGAAGGTCTGCGTGGATGTCGCTTGGGCGATCGATCCGTGCGGCGCGCAGTCTCAGGGGCGGATCTAGTTGATCGAGACCAACGCGTTGTGCGTCCGGTACCCGCGGACAGCGAAAGCATCGCTGTCCGCGGTCTCAATTTCGGTGTCCGAGGGCGTCACCGCGCTCCTGGGTGCCAATGGCTCTGGAAAGACGACGCTGCTGAGAACGTTGTCGGGAGCACTTGATCCGACTTCGGGCCAAGTGACGATCGATGGCTTGAATCCGTATCTACGGGGAGAGCGCAGGGAAGCACTGCGCAAGATCGCTTTCATGCCTCAAACGGCGGCGGTACCGAGGGAACTCACTGCTGTCGATTTCGTGGCGTACCTCACTTGGATGCGAGATCTTGACCGAAGTGCGGCTCGGGCCCAGGCGATGGAGGCACTTGCCGCTGTGGGATTGGCAAGCCGGGCTGATGACAAGCTGAAGAGATTGTCGGGCGGTATGGTGCGCAGGGTCTGGCTGGCTCAGGCATTGGCGGCGAAGTCTGGCAGTCTCCTGCTGGATGAGCCGAGTACGGGGCTTGACCCACGGCAACGCGCCACGATGGTGGAGCTCATCCGGGAGCGCACTCACGGAGCTGTGTTGTTGTCGAGCCACATCATCGAGGATGTGCTGTCACTTGCCAGCTCGGTGATCGTATTGCGCGAGGGAAAGGTGGTGCACCAAGGGCCACTCACCTCGGAAGTCAACGAGTCTTGGCTGCTCTCATTGATCGGAAACGCTGAGCTATGAGCGCGGTATTCATGTGGGTCAAGGCATCTTGGAAGCTGGTCCTTCCGACCTTGACGATTGCGCAGCTGATGGTGATGTCCAACGTGCGGCCTGTCGACGGAATTCCGTTTGGGTGGCGAGTCGACTGGTCTTGGATGCTGTCCGTTTGGAGCGGTGCGACACTGTTGATGTCTCCAGTGGCTGCCGCGGCTGTCGTCGCGCTGGTGTTGGTCAATGTCAAGCCCGAGATTCAGCAGGTGCTTCCAGCCAATGTGCAGCGATGGAAGCCCGTATTCCACATCTCAGCAGCGGTGGCCGCGCAGGGGTTCGCTGTGCAGCTCAGCGCGCTCACCGTCTGCGGCTTGGTGTGCTGGCTCTGTCAGGCAGATCCACGAGGGCTTACCTTGCCTTGGCAATTGTTCACGGGACCCGCCGCACTCGTCGCCGGCATCGCGGTGGGGTCAGCCGTGGCCATGCTCATCCCATCGTATTGGAGTATCCCCGGCGTCTTGTTCGCGATGTTTCTTGCGCACAGGGTCTTCTTCTGGCACGGCTGGCCGGAGCTGTTCACCATCGAAATGCCCACGTGGATGGTCACCGGGGGACGCCCAATCCCAAGACTCCTGATCGCCACCGTCAGCTTGAACCTCATGACGGCAGTAGCAATCTGGTCCGGGCTGGTCTTCGTTACGCACCGTGGTAAGAACCGACCTTGGCTGGCAATGCTGCTGTGCGTAGCGTGCATCGGCGTTGCACTGGCAATTTACTTGCCCTTCGTGCAGGCCGATGCCTGGGATACCTACGAGCCCATCTGATGAGCGTCTCGGCATCCGCACGGTTGTGGCGATGGCCTGCCTTCGCGTTCGTGCTGGTCGTTGCGATCGTGTGCGTGTTCGCCCTTGGAGACGAAGCCATGGATCTGCCTGGTGCAGATGGGCATCGTTACGTGCGGCAGTTCGTCATCTCATTCATGCCAGTCTTGGGAGCGGTTCTGCTCGTCGACCCCACACCCGAGCTCAGCGCAACTCTGCCGAGGACCTGCTACGTGTATCTCACATTACGTGCGACGACCCTCATGGGGATACTCGTTCCGCATAGCCTCGCATGGTCCATCGCTGACCAGCCAGCCGCCAAGAGCCTCTACGAGGCCGCCATCGCCTGCGTACTGATCTCCTGCTCGATCCTTGCCGTCTCGGTGTGGCAAGCCTCTGGCGTGCTCCTGGCCTCACTCCTGGCGGTGGCATGGCTCCTCGCGGGCGACACTTTGGCCATGCTCCTCGGCTTCGCCGATATCACGGGGAGGGCTTTGCCGGTTTCCTGGTGGCACTGGGCACTTGCCTTGAGCAGTCTCGGTCTTGTCGCCGTCGCAACCCTGCGAGGCGCTGGGCCGACACGCTGGCGCTGTTCAAGCAACCGGTGAGGACTGCTTAGCCGCGGGAGGTTGAATTCGAGGGGAGCAGCGCGCCTCCGGCTCGCAGAGCCCATGCTCCGACAGGGTGCCTCCTGCCGGGAATCTGTCCTCGTCCGAGTTCGCGATGTACCATCGTAAAGAGGGAGACAATCCGCCCGATGCAATTGCAGTTTGATCGTAGAGGCGTAAGGAGGCAGATCGATGACTAGGGCTTTGGACGTGCTGAAGCACATCAACGAGACGAGCCTTCGCCTCGGCGAGGTTCAGCGGCAAAAGCTGCTGTACTACGTGCAAGGTTGGTCCCTCGCGTGGGATGGCGTGCCCATGTTCAAGGATCGAATCGAGGCTTGGAAGATGGGCCCGGTCGTACCCACTGTGTGTCATTGCGGGAGCGTGCGGGACCCTTCCACCCTCAGCCCCACGCAGAAGGCCACAATCGACGCGGTGGTGAAGCACTATCGCTAGTGGAGTGGGAAAGCCTTGAGCGAAAGGACTCACGCTGAACGGCTTTGGCTGGAAGCGCGCGGGGATCTGCCTGCCGATGCCCCCAGCAATGCGGAGGTGACACACGACTCCATGCGCTGTGAGTTCACGCTCCAAAGGAGCTTGTCAAGTCGTTTGTGTAAGTGGTCTGTTTTTAGGTGGTTTGGGGGAATCGTTCGGGGTAGCGTGGTGCGAGTTTGTTGAGGGCTTTGGTCCAGCCTTGGATGGTGGCGCCTTCGACGAGCTTGCCAGGGGGCCTTCCGGTTGGTGCCTTTGGGTAGGCCTGCTTCCTTGGCTCGTTCACGGGCTCGTTTGTCTTCGATGTTGCGGATCGCGAGCCAGAGCAGCTTGACTACCGAGGCGTCGTTGGGGAATTGGCCGCGGTTTTTGATGATTTTGCGCATCTGGTAGTTCAACGACTCGACCTGGTTGGTGGTGTAGATCACCTTGCGGGTCGCGGGCCCAAAATCGAGGAACGGGATGAACCGATCCCAGGCGTCTTCCCAGGTTTTCACCGCCATCGGATATTTCCGGCCCAGGACCGAATCAGCGAACGCGGTCAGCGCCATCAAGGCGTCGTCGTCGTCGACGGCGGTGTAGATCGGTTTGAGCATCGCGGCCACGGCCTTACGATCCGAGTAGGACACGTAGCGCATCAAGGCGCGGATCAGGTAGACCCATACAGGTCTGCACCAGCGCGCCAGGCCAGGTCGCCTCGATACCTGATCCAAGATCAAGCCCTTGTCTGTCTTCGACGCCGCCTCGTACGCAGCAGCGTACTTCTTGGTCACCTCAAAACGAGCCTGCAACGATAACCCCTCACGATCCATACCCCATGATCGCCACCACACCAGTCATTTCGCGAGGAAAAATCTGTGAAGCACGGCCCCTAACATCCGGGGACTATGTGTGAGCCTCGTCGCTCGCTTGAGGAAAGCGCGCAAGTCGGCGCATAATAGGCGGGCACGCAAGGCAGTGATGGGGCAATCACCCCGGAGCCGCCGGAAGAACGGTCGCGAGACTCACTAGAACCGGCAGCGGCAGCGAACCAAGCGGGGCGCATCAGCGCCCAAGAAGGGTGGTACCGCGGGCAGATGCTCGTCCCTTCGTCGACGTGAGATGAGACGAAGGATCGAGCATGACCTACCGCGCAGTGGACACCCAGGTGGACTTCCCCGCGCTCGAGCACGAAGTGCTGCAGCTGTGGCAGGAACAGCACACGTTTGAGCAGTCCCTCGAACGCACCAAGGATGCCGAAACCTGGACCTTCTACGAAGGCCCCCCGACGGCGAATGGCAAGCCGGGCACGCACCACATCGAAGCGCGCGTGTTCAAAGACCTCTTCCCCCGCTACAAGACCATGCGCGGCTTCCGCGTCGACCGCAAAGCCGGCTGGGACTGCCACGGCCTGCCCGTCGAACTCGCCGTCGAGAAGGAGCTGGGTTTCACCGGCAAGGAAGATATCGAGAAGTACGGCATCGAGCCGTTCAACGCGAAGTGCCGCGAATCCGTGCTGCGCCACGTCGACGCCTTCACCGAGCTCACCACCCGAATGGGCTACTGGGTGAACCTCGACGACGCCTACGTCACCATGTCCACCCCCTACGTCGAATCCGTGTGGTGGGCGCTCAAGCAGATCTTCGACAAGGGGCTGCTGGAGGAGGACTACCGCGTCGCGCCATACTGCCCGCGCTGCGGCACCGCGCTGTCGGATCACGAGCTGGCACAGGGCTACGAGGACGTCACCGACCAGTCCATCTACGTGCGCTTCCCCGTCGCGTCCGGCCCGCTCGCCGGCAAGGCCGACTTCCTCGTCTGGACGACGACGCCCTGGACGCTCGTGTCGAACACCGCCGTCGCGGTGCATCCCGAGGTCTCCTACGTCGTGGCGACGAAGGAGGGCGAGCGGCCCGTCGTCGTCGCGGATCCCCTGTTCGACGCTGCGCTCGGCGAGGGCTGGGAGCGCACGGGCGAGGCGTTCGTCGGTCAGGATATGGAGCGTTGGGAGTACACGCGGCCGTTCGACCTCGTCGAGTTCCCCGATAAGGCGCACTTCGTGGTGCTTGCCGACTACGTGACCACCGAAGACGGCACCGGCCTGGTGCACCAGGCACCCGCGTTCGGCGCCGACGACATGGCGATCTGCCGCGCCTACGGGCTGCCGTTCGTGAATCCCATCGACAACCACGGCCACTTCGAGGAAGGCGTGAAGCTCGTCGGGTCGACGTTCTTCAAGGACGCCGACGCCCCACTCATCGACGACCTCCAGGCCCGCGGGCTCATGTTCCGCGTGCAGAGCTACGAGCACAGCTACCCTCACTGCTGGCGCTGCCACACGCCGCTCATCTACTACGCGATGCCGTCGTGGTACGTGCGCACCACCAAGATCAAGGAGCGCCTGCTCGAAGAAAACGAGAAGACGAACTGGTACCCGGACAACGTGAAACACGGACGGTTCGGCGACTGGCTCAACAACAACATCGACTGGGCGCTCTCGCGCAGCCGCTACTGGGGCACCCCGCTGCCGATCTGGCGCAACGTCGACGACAAGGACGACCTGCTCTGCATCGGCTCGCTCGCCGAGCTGGGCGAGCTGGCCGGGCGCGACCTCTCCGAGCTCGACCCGCACCGACCCTTCATCGACGACGTCGAGATCACCCGCGACGGCAAGACGTACCGTCGCGTGCCCGAGGTGATCGACGCGTGGTTCGACTCCGGCTCCATGCCGTTCGCGCAGTGGGGCTACCCGCATGCGCCCGGCTCGAAGGAGAAACTCGAGGCGAACTACCCGGCCGACTTCATCTGCGAGGCGATCGACCAGACTCGCGGCTGGTTCTACTCGCTCATGGCCGTCGGCACCTTGGTGTTCGACGAGTCGAGCTACCGCAACGTCGTATGCCTGGGGCACATCCTCGCCGACGACGGCCGCAAGATGAGCAAGCACCTGGGCAACATCCTCGAGCCGATCCCGCTGATAGACAAGCACGGCGCCGACGCGGTGCGCTGGTTCATGGCCTGCTCCGGCTCGCCGTGGATGGCGCGTCGGGTGGGCGACGCCACCATCGGCGAGACCGTGCGCAAGGTGCTTATCACCTATTGGAACACGGTGAGCTTCCTCTCGCTGTACGCCCGCACCAACAGCTGGGAGCCGACGGGCGACGCGCCCGCCATCGCGAACCGCCACGTGCTGGACCGCTGGCTGCTATCCGCCGCGCACGCGCTCATCCGCGACGTAACCGACGCGCTCGACGACTTCGACACCCAGCGCACCGGCACGCTGATCGCGAACTTCGTCGACCTGCTGTCGAACTGGTACGTCCGACGCTCGCGTCGCCGGTTCTGGGCGGGCGACCCAGACGCGATGTGGACCCTGCACGAGGTGCTCTCCATCGTGACCCGCCTCATGGCGCCGATCACGCCGTTCGTCACCGAGCGCGTGTGGCAAGACCTCTACGTCGCGACGGATCCGGCCGGGCCGTCGTCGGTGCACCTGGCTGCGTGGCCCGAGGTGGACGAGGCGCTGCTCGACGAAGGCCTCGAGGAAGCGATGGCGTTCACCCGTCGCGCCGTGGAACTCGGGCGCGCTGCGCGTGCCGAGTCGAAGGTGAAGATCCGCCAGGCGCTAAAGCGGATGCTGGTGCCGTCGACGGTATTCGCGAAGCTCTCCCCCGAGCTGGTGGAGGAGATCAAGCAGGAGCTCAACGTGGCGGCGGTAGAGACGTTCGCGGAGGCCGGCGACATCGTCGACGTGTTCGCGAAGGGCAACTTCCGCAACCTGGGCAAGCGCTTCGCGCAGCGCACGCCGAAGGTTGCGGCGGCTATCGCGGAGGCTCGCGCGGCGGCGTTGGCCGAGCGCCTGAAGGCGGAGGGCAGGGCCACCGTCGTGGTGGACGGCGAGCAAGTGGAAATCACCCCCGACGATGTGCTCCTCACCGAGCGCCCGCGCGAGGGCTGGTCTGTGGTGAACGAGCAGGGCGAGACGGTGGCGCTCGACCTCGAGCTCACGCCCGAGCTCATCAAGGCCGGGCGGGTGCGCGAGGTGACCCGCGTCGTGCAGGAGGCTCGAAAGCGCGCTGGCTTGGAGGTGTCCGACCGCATCTCGCTGCTGCTCGCGGTGGAGCCCGACTTCGTCGAGGCCGTCGACGAGAACCTCGACCTCATCGCCGGCGAAGTGCTCGCAACGAGCATCCAGCGCGTCGAAGCCCTCGACGAGGTAACCCACAGCGACGACGAACTCGGCATCCGCGTGGTGGTCACCAAGGCCTGAGCGCCCGAGCGCTGCCAGATAGATCAAGTTCGTGGTGGGTAGACCAGCCACGAACTTGATCTATCTTGGCCCTGTGGCGCGTTGCGCGGCGGTGTAGACTGATTGATCTACAACCGTGAGGCGGTGCCATGACTGAAACCACCACGATCCGCGTCAGCCGGGCGACGCATGCGCGCGTCACCAAGCTGGCTGCTGAGCGCAATGAGACCGTCGATCAGCTCGTCAGCGAAGCGCTCCGAGCCCTCCGCCAAGACGCAATGGCGGACGAACTTGCTGAAGAGCTGGGCCCACACGAGACGGCATGGCTGGATGCTGACGCCGGGTGACATCGTCGAGATCGACCTGGGAACTCCTATCGGGAGCGAAGCCGGGCTCATTCGCCCGGCAGTGGTGATCACCGCGGGGCGTGTGCTGCGCGGTGGGCCGAACGTCGTGCAGGTCGTCCCACTCACACGCACGCTCCGGCGTAGCGCGGTGGAAGTCATCATCGATCCCGATCACGGCAATGGACTCGCTGCGCCTTCCGCCGCGCAGTGCCAGCATGTGCGCTCAGTGGCGACGCTTCGAATCCGGCGACGAACGGGCAACGTCGGGCCTGTGTACCTGGCTGAGATCCGTGAAACCCTAGCGATTCTGCTCGACGCGTGACGTCAGCCGAGGTCGACCGTCGCCTCTTCGTAGGTGATGCCCGCCTGGGTGACGCACTCGTCGAGGACGCGCATGACTTCGAGCGAGTCAGCCAACGGCATCGTCGGGCTCTCCGTCGCGCCCTGCTGCACGAGACGCGTGACCTCCGCGAACTGATGCGCATAGCCGCGCCCCACCAGCTTGGTTTCAATCACGCGCGGCAGCGTGCCGGAGCGGTGCACCGAGATGGTCGTCGGGTGGGAGAAGGGCGGCTCCACCTCGATCCATCCCTTCGTGCCCGAGATGATGAACCGGCCGGGCCCGTGGGCGTCGATGGCACTCGTGAGCGAGCTGAGCGCGTCGCCTTCGTGGCGCAACGAGATGCTGGCCGCGGCGTCGACACCGTTCGGGCAAAGCCGGGTGAGGCAGCGCACGTCTTTGACGTTGCCCAGGAAGAACTGCGCGAGCGAGACGGGGTAGACCGCAAGGTCGAGGATGGAGCCTCCGCCCAGTTCCTTCGCGAAGAGGCGGTCGGCGGGGTCGAACTCGTGGCAGATGCTGAAGTCGCCTTGCACGCCGACGACGTCGCCGATCCGTCCCCAGGCGACGACCTCCTTCGCCGCCTGCATAGCCGGCTGGAAGCGCGTCCACAGGCCCTCCATGAGGAACACGCCCCGGCTGCGTGCGGCCTGCACGAGTTTCTGGGCACCTGCATACGTCGCGGTCATAGCCTTCTCAACCAGCACTGCCTTCCCGCGCTCGATCGCGGCGAGCGCGATGTCCAGGTGCTGCGGGTGGGGCGTGGCGATGTAGACCACGTGGATGTCTTCGTCGTCGAGCAAGCTGCGGTACGAACCGTACGCCTTCTGTAGGCCCAACTCCTGGGCCCACTCGTCGGCGCGCTGCTGCGTGCGCGAGGCCACCGCCGTGAGCTCGGCTCCCGCCACCTCGCGGAAGTCCTTCGCCACGGCCCGGGTGATGCGTCCGGTACCAATGATTCCCCAGCGAATCGTATCCATGCCCCCAGCCTAGTCGGGGCGTGCGCACGACGGGCTCGGTTGACCGTTATCCTCCACGTCTGCCGGAAATCGCGGAAAAGCGGGGCTGATCGGCTTCTCGAGGAGGATAACGGTCAACTTGTTCGGCTAGCCCTCTGCCGAAAGCTGCTTCTCGAGAGCCGCCTCACGCAGGATCTCGCGGAACCCGAGCTCCTCGTTCACCCGCAGCATGTGGCGGTTCTCCTCGGCGTTCCACGTGATGATCGCGGTCGCCGTCGGCTCTGCCTCACGCACCTGGAGGATGTTGGCCGCCTTGACGGCCATGCCCAGACGGTGCCCCCGATGCTCGGACAGCACCACGGTGTCCCACTGATCGACGAAGGCCTCGGCGTTGCTGCGGTCACGCAGCAGTTCGTTCAGGGCGACGAGCTGCCCCGTCGGGAGGTGCCGAACAGCAGCCCGGTAGAACCTGTTGCTGATGAGATTTCGCTCGTCGCGCTCGCGGATTCGCTTGGCCGTCCACGTCGTAGGCGTCACGGTGAGCCCACCGGTCGGCACGTCGCGGCTCATGCGTTCAGTGAGCTGGGCCAGATCAGGCAGCAGGGCGTCGTCGGCTAGGCCGCTCCACGTGATCACCTCGTACTCGTCGCCGGCCGCAGACTGGGCCTGCGTGAGCGCGTCGCGTGGGTCGACCAGCGGCGCTGCGAAATCGTAGCGGCTGACGCGTTCTACTTGCCCGAGCTCGAAACCGTCGTTGAGGGCCATTCGAATCCCTGGGTGATCCGCATCCACTGCGCCCACGCCGTGGGCGGGGCTGAGCGTCGCACCCCCAGCGGGCGGGGCCGCCGTGAGCCAACAAGTCAGACGGGAGAGCCCCAAGGAGTGGGCTTGGGCATTGATGGCAGCGAGCAACCCTTTCCCTGCACCCTGCCTACGATGTTCCGGCGCTACGTAGATGGTGAGATCTCCGACTTCGGGCTCATCGACGGTGTTGATGGCGAGATTGCCGTAGCCAGCTGCGACGCCGTCGAGTTCAGCGAGCCAACAGTACCGTTGGATCTCGGTGGTGGCGCGCGCAGATGCGAGGTTGGCTTCGACGTCGACATCCCACTGTGGCCCACCGATCAGCTCATGGTTGTACCTGGAGAACAACTGCATGCGAGCCTGATGATCGGGGTCGAGATGCGTGGCGGGAATGGGGTTGATGGAACGAATAGTGAGCATGAAAATTCCTTGGGTGAGAAGTTGTGGGGTCGCTGGCCTCGCCCGAGCAGGACTCGAGGGCGGGGCGAAATGCTCACTTGCGCATGCGGCAATGGTGGCAGAGCGCCAACCCGCTGGTCAAGTCCTCGAAACGTGACCGTTATCCTCCACGCCTGCGGATAATCGCGGAATCGCGGGGGTCATCGGCAACTCGAGGAGGATAACGGTCAACTTTCTGCCTAGCCCTCCGCCGAAAGTCGCTTCTCGAACCCGCCTCGTCGCAAGATTTCACGGAACCCGAGCCGCTCGTTCACCCGCAACATGTGACGATTCTCCTCGGCGTTCCATGTGAGAATGCTGCACGTTGCTAGCTCCTCCGTGGGCAGCTGCACCAGGTTGGCGGCCTTGACCAGCAGCCCGAGACGTCGGCCGCGATGCGCGGGCAGCACGATGGTGTTCCACTGCTCCCACAACGCCACCGGGTTGTGCCGCGGCTGGGCGAGCTCGCTCATCCCAACGATCTCCCCCGTCGGGCGATGGCGAGCCACGGTGCAGTAATAGTTGAACTCGACGAGCACCTGCCGGTCGCGTTCCCGCACTCGCTCGGCTGTCCACGTCGTCTCCGTCGTGGTCATGTCACCGGACGGCGGGTCCACGCTCATCCGCTGAAGCAGCACCGCCATGCCCTCTTGCAGCTCGTCGGGGGTCTCCCCCGTCCAGGAGATGACCTCGTACTCGTCGCCAGCCGCCGCCTCGGCCTCACGCAGCGCGTCCCTCGGATCGACGAGCGGGCTCGCCGCGTCGTACCGGCTGATGCGCTCCACCTGGCCCAGCCTGAAGCCACCCCGAAGCGCCAACCGCACCCCCGGATGGTCGGCGGGCAGCTCCCCAACACCGTGGCGCGGGCTCACCGTTTTCCCTCGTGGGACGGGGGTTGCAATCCAGCTTTCGAGGCGATCCAGGCCGAGAGATGCAGCCTGCTCGCCCACGACGTCGAGCAGCGCCGCGCCAATCCCTCGGCCTCGATGCTCCGGCGAGACGAAGACGAGCACGTCGCCCGCATCGGGTGCATCGACGGTGTTCACAGTGAGATTCGCAAATCCGACGGCGTGGCCGTCGATCTCGGCAAGCCAGCGATATCGCTGATGTTCGGTGTCGAGGCGTGCCGCGGCGAGTTCCGATTCGGGATCGCCATCCCACTGCGGCCCACCAATGATCTCGTGATTGTACGCGTCGAACAGGCCTGTCCTGGCCTGGTAGTCGGGGTCGAGATGCGTGGCGGGGATGGGGTTGACCAAACGAACAGTGAGCATGATGGTTCCTTGAGTGAGAGGGTGTGGGGTCGCTGACCTCGCCCGAGCAGAGCTCGAGGGCGGGGCAACAAGCTCACTTACGCATGCGTTGATAGTGGCATGCCGCTGCAGGTGCGTCAACAACGTTGACCGTTATCCTCCACGAGAAGCTTGTAACCCCTGCTGTTCCGCGATGTTTTGCACGCGTGGAGGATTTCGGTCATCCGGGGATCCCCGACGATGAAACACCGCCGCAACTTCCGTGCCAGGCCCACTAGGCTTGGGCTGGCCAAGAGGAAGGAGCCGGGATGGGACGCATCGTCCAGAAGTTCGGCGGCAGTTCGGTGGCCGACGCCGAATCCATCAAGCGCGTCGCGCGCCGTATCGCCCGCACCCGCGGGGAAGGCAACGAGGTGGTCGTGGTGATTTCCGCGATGGGCGACACCACAGACGACCTCATGGACCTCGCACTCCAGGTCTCCCCCAACCCACGCTCCCGCGAACTCGACATGCTCATCACCACCGGCGAGCGACAGTCCGCCGCGCTGCTGGCGATGGCGCTGTGGGACATCGGCGTCGACGCGAGCAGCTACACCGGTTCTCAGGCAGGCGTGCTCACCACCCCGGTGCACGGCAACGCCCGCATCATCGACGTCACCCCCGGCCGCATCGAGAAGGCCCTCGACGAGGGGAAGGTGGCGATCGTCGCCGGCTTCCAGGGCGTGTCGCAGACCACGAAGGACGTCACGACGCTCGGGCGCGGCGCGTCCGACACCACTGCCGTCGCGCTCGCCGCGTCGCTGGACGCCGACCTCTGCGAGATCTACTCCGACGTTGACGGCATCTACACCGCCGACCCGCGCATTGTCCCGTCGGCTAGGCACATCAGCAAGATCGGCTACGAGGACATGATGGAGATGGCCGCATCCGGCGCCAAGATCCTCCACCTGCGCTGCGTTGAGTACGCCCGCCGCGAGAATGTGCGCGTGCATGTGCGTTCATCGTTCACCGACAAGCCCGGCACCTGGGTGGTCCCCCAGGAAGAACTGGAAGGAACCGACATGGAAGAAGCCATCATCACCGGCATCGCGCACGACCGCGACGACGCCAAGATCACCGTCGTCGGCGTTCCCGACAAGCCGGGCAATGCAGCCACCATCTTTCAGGCCGTCGCGGATGCCGACATCAACATCGACATGGTGGTGCAGAACATCTCCGACCTGAGCGCCGAGCGCACCGACATCACCTTCACGCTGCCCTCTACCGAGGGCCGCAAGGGCGTCGACGCCCTGGAGCGCATCAAGGAAAAAGTGGGCTTCGACCGCATCCGCTACGACGACCAGATCGGCAAGGTGTCCGTCGTCGGTGTCGGCATGCGCTCCCACCCTGGCGTGACCGCCACCTTCTTCAAGGCCCTCGCAGCCGCCGAGGTCAACCTCCAGATGATCTCCACGTCGGAGATCCGCATCTCGGTGATCGTGAGCGCCGACGAGGTGAACAAGGCCGTGCAGG
Organism: uncultured Tessaracoccus sp.; assembly: GCF_947255005.1. Taxonomy (GTDB): domain Bacteria; phylum Actinomycetota; class Actinomycetes; order Propionibacteriales; family Propionibacteriaceae; genus Arachnia. The sequence goes on from NZ_CAMYFI010000021.1 coordinate 17,863, forward strand.
CCGCGCACACCGCGTTCGGGCTCGATGCCGAGGACGTCGCGACGGTGTACGCCGGAACCGGGCGCTAACCGACGCCACCCCGCACCGCCGCGCCCTCCAGCCCGGCGGCGTAGGGCTCAGCCTGGGCGATAGCCGTGGTCGCGCGCAAACGCGCTCGGTCCGCCTGGGTACGCTTCGCCCAGCGCCTCGACGACCCATCCTCCATGGGCGCGCTCAATCTTCCATAGCTCCATGCACCGTTCGTGGGCGTACGCTGCCACCGGCGGCGAGAACACGAACGGCGTATGTGCTGTGGCGAGGTCCATCACGCGCGTTCGGAAAGTGCCGGCGTCCCCCAGCGGCTGGCCGCGCATCACCGCCGTGAGTGCGATCTTCACCGCCACGATGCTCTCGTCAAGCCGATCCAGGTCGACGAGCACCTGCGTCCTGTCGATGCCTGCCTCTTCACCGGGCATCTTCCACGTGACGAAGGCTGAACGCTCGGGCGCCCAACGGTTGCGGCGGTACACGAACGACTGCTGCGAGGGGATTTGACCGTACTCATCGAGCAGCACGGCGCACATGTCGATGTCGAAGTCGGCATCTTCCCAAGTGGCGCCGAACATAATGCGCCCAAGCGGCTGCCCGTCAAACCCTATGCAGGGCTCGGCTGGCTGCCCCACGCGCAACACTTTCGGGCGGTTGCTCGGCTTACTGGCCACCATGGAGCTGCCTCCTCTTCTTCGCTATTGCGGCCTGCAACACGTCGAGCACTCGAAATGGGATGATGCCGCCGCTGCCGACGGATTGCGCGTCCGGCTCCGACCCCAGGGCGGACACGGCGAAGAGACGGTACGGCAGGCCGGCTTGTGCCGCCGCCGAGAGCACCATGCCGGCGCCGAGCTTGTCGAGCAACCCGAGCAGCTCCTCGTGCAGCAGGGAACCGTCGAGTTCCGCGTCGTGGCCCGAGACCATCGACGGGTCGCGTTGCATCGCGGAGCCCGGACGGTTAAAGATGGACTGCCACGGTGCCGCGCGCAGCGTGCGCAGCCGCTGGAGCACGTCGAATTTCGACAGCACCACGGCGAGCACCTGCTCCGGGCCGCCCTGCACGCGCTGTGCGGCGCGCGCCTGCAGCACCTGGCGCAGCACCGTGATGTCGTTGCCGGAGTGGCTCGGCACGGTGACCACACCGTCGAGCACCGCGGAGACGCCGGGCACCTTCAGCGGGTCGATCAAGGTGACGATGAAGTCGGAAAACCCGAGGTAACGGAAGCGCTCATCCGACGGGCTCAGTCGCTCGAAGTCTTCGCCGGCGGCGTCCATCACTGACAGGCAGAACTCGGTGCCCCCGTCGGTGAACTTCCACAGCATGGGCAACAGCGGTTCCTGCTCGGCGGGCGGCGTGGCGCCCAATAGGTTGCGCTGCTGCAGCAATGGCACGCGGTATTTTTCGTGGAAGCGCGCGTGCGTGTCGCCGAGCGGGGTGAGGAATGAGCCCTTGTCAGCCAGGAAATACTCGAACTGATCCATCATCACGCCGATCAGCACCGATTTCCCGACGGTGCGGGCACCCGTGATTGCCATCGACAGCTGGACGGAGTCGAACCAGGCGGCGGGCACGTCGAACCCGCACGCGCACCTGCCCGGCCCGTGCATCGGCTGGAAGCAGCGGGGGCACTGCTGGAGGTTCATGCCTGGCTCCTCGGGAACATCGCGTCGGCCAGGGCCGGCCCGGCATCGTCCAACCCCGCCAGTGAAGCCAGCGAGACCACGCGGGGGAACCCGTCGAACGCGTCCAGCTCCTCTTCCCAGAACTGGGTGGGGCGGTCTTCCGCCCGCGCGCCGTACTTCGATCTGCCCAACGCCACGACGATGCATTCTCTCCCCGCGACGGCGTCGCGCACTTCGCGGTAGTCGACGAAGACCCCGTCGCAGATGATGAGCAGCGGGGCATCGTCGGGCAGCCCTGCGCAGGCCGCTTCCACCGCATCCCCCACGTTCGGCCAGGGGGCGGGTGCGTGGTTCAGCGCCTGTTCCCAGGCGATGGCGTCGTGTTCGAGGGTTGCGGTGACGTCGCGGGGCGGCTGCGTGGCCACCCACCACGCCGAAGGCGCACCGCCGTACGCGGTGGCGGCGGTGCCGAGCACGAGTTCCAGGAACTGGCGGTACGCATTCTCGTCGGCGGTGTGCTGTGACATGGCGGAGCCGTCCAGCACGCACGCCCACTTCGTCGCGTGCCCGGCGCGTTGCGCATGGTTGGTGTGGAACGCCTGACTGCCGCGCCGCATCCACGCCAGCTCCGTGAGGGAGGCTTGCCCGACGAGGTCGGCGATGCGCCCATCGGCGATCTCCACCAGCGAGATCGCCGTGCGGCCTCCGGCATCGACGGGTGGACGCACCACCTCATCACCCGACCCGGAGGCGGCCTTCACCGTCACACCGATGCGGGTGCCCTCGACGAACGCGTTGCCCTCGGTGGGCCGGGCGATCACGATCACGGGTTGGCCCGGCAGCACCACCACCTGCGAGCGCGTGGCGCGGAAGGCGGGCTCGACGGGGCTGCCCAGGGCGTCGACGAGGGCGAGTTCTGCCCCGCTTCGCGTGGTGAGCTGCAGCTCGAGCGCGCCGTCGGGACACGCAATCGGGCCGCCGGTGAGCTGGATCATTGCCATGGTGATTCTCCCAACCACTCCTCAAGGGCCTCGTTGGGGCCGTATCGTTCCTGACTGCGCCGGGCAACACGTCGCACGAGCTCCGGCGCGAGGTCGTCTTGCGTGCGCACAGCATCGACGATGTGCTCCGGGCGCGGCGCCACCCAGGATGCGACGGCGGCGACGGCCCACATGCGTCGGCGATCCTCGGGCGATGCCTGCCCCGCCCGCGTCAGCCACTCGCCCTCGACGCATTCGAGCGAACCGAAGTGGCTCACGGCCCGCAACGCCTCGTCGATCAGGTGGGGCTCAGGCGCCTCGACCCCCTGCGGTTCAGGCGTCGATGCCATCACGCGCTCTGCAGCATCCGGCTTCCCTGTTTCCTTCACCCCGCTCGATTCATCGTAGGGGGACCCAACCGACGGCCCCCCGACGCCGCCATAGATGTCGCTCTGCGTTGGGGCTTCGTCTGCGACCTCCTCTCCCACGCTCGCCGCGAGGTTGCGCAGCTCCGGCCATTCCCGCACCCGCTCACCGACGCCGCCCACCAGCTGGCGAATGGCGTCGTCTTGCCCGAGCAGCAACGCTCCCGGACGGTTGAGCCACGCCACCTTCAGCGCTTGCAGTGACGTGAAGGAGTCGCCCTGGGCTTCCTTCCACAGCCGGTTGACGAGCTCGTCGCGGTGCTCGAACACGCTGGTCGCGACATCGTCGGGAGCCATCAGAAGATCTGCGACGATCTGCCCCCACGCTTCATGCTCCGCGGGCTCGCCGGCGGCATCGATGACGCCGTCGAGCATGCGCTCCGGCACCGAGGTGTCCGGGGCAACCACCGCGATGAAGAGACCTTTCGGCGCGCGCCTGGCCAGCGAGTCGCTGTTTTCGCCGATGTAGATGCTCCACTCGCGTCCCCAGTCGCTGTCGAGCATCCACAGCATCGCCGAAATCCAGTGCACGCCGGCCCGCACGTCGCCGGTTTTCACAATCAATGGTTGCCTGGTCAGCAGTTTCGCAACTCCCGCCGAGACCACCCAGCGGGCGAGCTGCAACTGCTCAGGATTCGCCCGGAGGAAGGCTGCGACGGTCGGCCACCCCGAGGGTGGCGTCAGCTGCTCGGGCAGCGTGGCGTCGCGCACCTGCTTCGGCCCCCATGGCAGCACCCAGCCGTCGGCGTCGAACCAGTCGGTGACCCGCAGCGACGCTGAGTGTTCCACCCGCGCGCAATGCGAGACGACGTTGCCCGGACGTTTGGTGTGGTCGACGCCCGCCTCGGCGCTCAGGCACACCGTGAACCCGTCGCCAGAGGGTTCGGCTCTGAACCGACGAGGTCTCGACGCCAGCTGGTCTGCCGTCGGAAATTGCGGCATCGTCGTGGGCATCTGCACGCTGGCGAGCTGCTGCAGCTCCGCGACGCGTTCCGCGCTGATCCCTGGCGTCACCCGCAGCACTCCCCAACCGCCTTGGGTGCGCCCCGCGATATCGTCGCCGGAGCCGTACAGAAGTTGCTCCATCACACCCACATCCTCAAGCTCTGCACCGCAGGGTCGAGCACGGCCACCGTGCCCGTCTCGTCGGCTGGACGGTTGATGAATAGGCGCACGTACATGCCCCTGCCTCCCAGCGGCATGTCACCGACGAACACCCGCTGCTCAGGCGCGAGCGAGACGTGCGCCTCCTTGAGCATGACGCCGTCGCCCGGCTCAAGCGGCAGATGCTGGGAGTTACCGACGAGCACGATGGGGGCGTCGTGCAGTTCGTCGTCGGCGGTGCAGTAGAGCCGATAGGCCGACGGTTGTACGCCGGGGGGTGCGGGCTGCTGGTTGGCCAGGATGGGTTCGAACTCGTAGCGTAGCCGCGTAATGCCGGGGTAGTCGATGGTAATCGGACGCGAGTAGACGGGGCGACCTTCGAGGTACAGCACGCCGACGATGTGCAGCGAACACCCGTTGCTGGGCAGCACGCGGGTGATGCGCATGCCACCCACCTGGTCGTAGTCGTGCTCGGTGAGTTGCGCGATGGGCTCGTTCGTCTTCAGGTCGACGTCCATGCCGCGAGGCGATTGGAAGGCCTGCACGATCGAGACACCGTCGGGCCAGGGGAAGGTGAGTATCTGGGCATCAACGCGTTCGATCACCTGTGCCCATTCGGGTGGCCGCGGAGTCACCATGGTGACGGGGGCACCGGCCCAGACGATGTCGTCGTTGATCCAGTGCACGGCGATGAAGTGGGTGCGCACCCAGGTGGTGTCGACGACGAACTGCTTGATCTGGTGCAAGCCGCCGAGGTCGTCGATGGGGTACGCGATGCGCCGCTCGGGGCTCAGCCCGGCCTGCTCCAGCACCTCCGCGGTGCGCGCCTCGTTCTCTAGGCCCTGCTCAGGGCGCTCCTTCGTCGCGTACAGCACGACGCGCCCGTTCGCCGGGGGCTTCCAGGTGAGGTCGTACGCGCCGGGTGTGGTCTGCGATTCGCGCACGTCGAGCCGAACCTGCTCGGGCGTGGGCGTGATTTCGACGTTAGCCACCACCGGCGACGAGATGCCGGAGCCACCTTCCGCGAGCTGAGCGACGCAGAACACCGCGTAGACGAGGGGTTCGCCCTGCGGCGCTTCGCGGTCGAGGAATCCGCCGCTTTGCACAGCCTCGGCGGGCAGCAGCCGGGACGGATCGTAGGCGACCGGCACCCCGTCCGGGAAGCGCTGCACCTCCACCTTGCTGCCTGGCGGGGCATTCCAGGATGCGGCCACCATCTTGTCGGGCGTGACGCTCAGCTCGAGGCCTGACGGTGGCCACACCACTTCGCTCTTGCCGATGAGGGTGGGCTGCGACTGGGTGGCCTCGAACTGCGTGCCTCCCTGGTAGGCCCACACCGCGAGGTAGGTCACCTGGCCGCGCGCGTGCAGCTGCACGCTGCCGGCGGTGGCCGACGTCACGCCGACGGGCGAGCCCAGATCCGGGGAACCCACCGGCCACGAATCACCCGACTGGACGACGCGGTACAGCGTCACCGGGGCCGGGTTCGGGCAGGGCGTCCACTCCAGCTGCACCCGCCCGTCCACATCCAGGGCCGCCATGTGCCCGATGGGAGTCTGGTTACCCTTGCTCCAGTCGAAGCCCGCGAACCGCACGTTGGACACCCACTCGAATGGGCACGTCGGGTCGGGCTGCGCTGGCTCGGGTTCAGGTTCGGGTTCTGGTTCTGGATTGGGCTCGGGCTGGGGCACAACGACGGGCTCTGGCGCGGAGTCAGGCTCCAATTCGGGAGCTTCCTCGGTGACACTCTCGTCGACGCCTCGACGGGGCTTCACCTCCTCGGCGCCCAGCAGCTGCAGCACCTCGTCGCGAAACTGCCAGAGGGCGGCACCGCCGTTGAGGAGCGCCGTCGTGTACTCCAAATCACGCTTCGAGCGGATCGACGCGGACGCCACCCGCACCAGATCGGCGTCGTCGATACGCGCAACCGACGGCGACTCGTGCTGGTCGCGCCACGCGCACAGCCGCTCGAATCGCTGCCGGTCCCTACTCGGCGCTCCAGGCGCATCGGCGACGGCATCAACGAGCTCGTCGAAGTGTTCCACCACGGCGTCTGGGGTCTCCCAGATCAGCACCTGTGCGACCTTGCGCGAGGTGATGTCGAAGTGGGCGAGCACGTCGAGGTCGAGCGGCGAAATACCTGCCCGTGATTCTTGGTTGTAGGCACCCAGCTTGGCCCTGCGTACAGACGTCACCAGCCGGCCCCCGTGTTGGTCGGCCACTGCTGTTGCGGAGGTGCCCAGCCTGGCTGCGGGGCGTCACCGGGCATTCCTGAGCCGGGCATGGGCTGGCCTTGCGGCGGCTGGGGAATCGTCGACGGTGGCTCCGGGGCCGCTTCGACCCGCAGTCCGAGCGGCAGCAGCACGGTGCACACGTAGGCGACGATCAGCGCGATGAGCGCAATCCATCCGCCGGGGCCGACATTGAGGTGCGCTGCAACCTTGTCCTGGGCGTCGCGCAGGTCGCTGTTGAACAGGCCCGCCTGCCCCCACAGGTGCACGAGCGCCGCAAGCATGCCCGCCGCGAGCGAGATGATGATGCCCATGACGATGGCGACGCTGAGGTCGCCGCCTCGACGGATACCCACCGCACCGGCGATGAGCGCCAACGCTAGCGCCACGATGATGATGGCGAGCACTATCGAATCGCGCGGCGCGTAGCCGTCCACGCCGCCCAGATACTGCGGGTCACCAACCACCCAGTTCGGGAAGATCGAGATGATCGCCATGAACGCAGCCACCACGTACATGCTGATGCAGTAGTGGCCGAGGCCCGTCACTGTGCGCCTGCCGGCAGGCTGACCGTCGACGAAAAACAGCAGCCCCAACCATGGCAGGAACAAGCAGGCGATCGCGGCGAGCGCCAGCGACTTACCCGAGCGTTTGGCGAGCGCCAGGCCATGCACGATCGCTGGGATGGCCATGGTCACCCAGACGATCAACCCGACTGTCACGATGTCGTTCACGTTGCCTCCCTCAGACGAAGTCGCCGCTGTGCTCGATGGTGGAAATCCCGGCGGCGTCGACGGGTTCGCCCGCCAGCTGGGAAATCGGAATCGCCCGGCCAGTTTGGATGACGACGAGCGCCTTGTCGAGCCCGTTGGATTGGTCTTGGCGGATCGTGTCCGTGACACTGCGGATGTCGAGCACGCTCGTCTCGGCGGCGAACAGGCCATGCTGGAACGAGTCGCGCTGCTGGCCGTCCTGGTCGAGCCCGGCCATGAATTCGTCGCGATGCACCTCGCTGGCCTGCCCCGAGTGCGACTCGCGCACGATCACGCGCGACAGCAGCCGGTTGCGGGCGTTCGTGTCGCGCAGCGTCTCATGCACGATCTTCGACTGGAACGACGCGCTCACCGTGCGGGTGGCCGCGTGCGCGGCCATGGCGCGGCTCCAACGCGTGAGGATGGGCATGCCGTCGATCGTCGGATCACTCTCGAGCAGGGCCGGATCATTGGCCAGCTGCATGCGGAAGCTGCCGAGCGACGCGGGGAGTTCGCGCTGGAACTCCATCCACGGTTCCGAAAGCCACCCGGTGGCGAAAAGAGCACCGCGCCACGCGTTCGCCACGTCGTCGATGGCGTCACGATCGGGAACGGCCACGCCGATGGCGATGTTGAGCGGCATCCCCTGGCCGACGTGTACGTCGCGCTCCGAGGCTTCCGACGGGTGCCCGTGCGGTGCGTGGAGGAAAGCGCCCAGCACGCGCGACCAGTCGAGGTACTGACGGTAGCTGCGGCTGATCTTGCGGAGATCTTCCAACGCTTCCATCCGGTGCCGGATGGCGTCGTCGAGTGCGGTTTGCCGCTGCTCGAGGTGATTGAGGAGTGCATATTCTTTCGCTTTGCTGCGCGTGAGCAGCACAGCGCCAGAGCTCATCCAGCCGAGGAATGTCATCACGATGCCGACGAGGAGCCACGGCCATGCGAATACCTGCAGCGCCGTCAGCGCCACGAGAATCGCGATGATGGAGCCGCTCACCCCGGTGAGCACCCGCACCTGCATGGCCAGGTTGTCCTGCAGCTCGGCGCTGTCGTCGACGATCTCCGGCTGCGCGCTGAGGTGGTTCACCTTCTCGGTGAGTTCGTCCACCTCCCGAATGGTGGCGCGGTGCGCGTCGGCGAGTCGACGCCCAACGTGGCCGGCGTACGAGTTGCGCGCGTCCTCCGCCCACTCCCGCAAGCGGTTCTTCTGCGTGGTGATCGCCTGGCTGAGATGCGGCTGCGTGCGGGAGAGGTGATCGAGGCGCTCGAACAGCCGCGAGACGGCGATATCGTCGCCCGGCTCGATCTCCCAGTTCGGCAAAAAGGCCGCGAGGGATGCGGGAAGCGTGAACGTGTCGCGCGGGTCGTGGGCGACACGGTCGGTGGTGGGAACGATGGCCGGCTGCGAACCGGACGTGAACGGATCGAGCCCCTGGGCGTGCTGCCCCGCGTCCAGCAAGCTGAAGCCGCCGCCCACGAAATCACGCCACAGCTTGGGGTTTTGCAGCACCGGCGGGAGGTCGCCTGAGGTGCGGGTGGAGCGTCGGATCACGCTCTCCAGCGACTGCTCATACTCCGCCCAGCTCGACGATGATCCGTCGGCGCGAACGCCACGAACCACCACGGCGTAGCCCGAATCCGAGCCTCCGAACACGGCGTTTTGCACTGTGCTGGCGACGGCCCGGCTCGCGGCCTGATCCACCGCGCGCATGAGCCGCCCGGGAGCGCCGGACAGCGCGCTACCGAGGAACTGGAAGAACTCCTTCAGCGCAGCGCCCACGCCGATGTCCCTCGGGCGAGGCGGCGGGGAGGCGTGTCGCACCCTGGGCATGGTGTCCGGGTGCAACTCGAACAGCCGCTCCGCCATACCCACCACACGCGACGCCTCGTCGTCGACCGTCACCACGTGCCCCGACGAGGTGTGCGGCGCCGGGTAGCGTTCCGCCACCGACACCAGCCGCTCGCCCAGCGCATGTTGCACCGAGCCCGACGACAGCGAACGTGAGAAACCCCTAATCGGCACGACCAGCTGCCCGCTGGGCGGCTGGCGATCGTCGAACGGCCCCGCGGCCTGGCCCGGCCACAGCCCGAGCAAGCTCGTCAGCGTGCCACACAGCAACATCGCCCACTTCGGGTCGCGCGTCGAGCTGCGCAGCGGCGACGACGCCCGCCCCGGCGCGCGCGACTCCTCCGGAGAAATCACCAGGTTGTGCCACCCGTACAACACCAGCGAGCGACGCTGCCACTGCGAATCAGGGCTACCTGCGGACACGCTGAGCTGCGTGATCGGCGCCCCCGGCATGGTGGATTGCAGCGCCTCGAGCACACGCACCGCCTGCTCCTGGCTGACCACGCATTCCTCGTCGTCGACGTCGCCCACCACCGCCACGCGCAGCCTGGTCACGTCGACGTTCGCGAGGTCTTGTTGCAGCGCGGCACCGGCCACGCCGTCGGGACGAAGCACCTTCACCGGCACCGCCGCGTGATCGTCGCGCAGCGCATCCAGATCGACGATGCGACACGTGTTGACGAGGCCCTGCACGGTGAGGTCTTGCAGCATCGCGCTCAGCAGCACGGCCAAGGGGCGCCGTGCCGCGAGGATGACGTAATCAGATCCAGACGTCATTTCCTGCCCCGCCCGTGGAAGTGTCTACCGAAGCTGCATCGATCATCTGCTGCAGCAGGTTCAGCGCAGGCAGCGCGTGCGGCGCCAGCTCGGACATGAGGCTCATCTGACGCACCTGCGCCAGCGGCAAGCCCAGCTGGTAGGCCATCACGTTCTGCTCCGCCACGTTGCCGTTGGCGTCCACCTGGCCCCACTGCTCGGCATACATCCGACGAAGCCCCTCCACCCACGCGCGGGCTTCGGCGGCACGCGCTTGGCCCACCGTCTGCGTCGCTTCTGCCTCCGCCCTGGTGAGGACGGGGCTAGGACCATCGCACGGCATTGGGGCGCCGTCGAGCTCCATGGGCTTGTCGAAGAACGCCGCGCGCAGCAGCGTCGTGCCCGCCAGCTCGCTGACGTCGTTCGAGTGGGCGTTGGAATCGGCCTGGTCGACGAGCCGACGCAGCGCATCGTACGGGGTCAGCGGGGTGAGGTCGCCGTCGCCGACACAGCGGACGAACGCCCACGCGTGGCTCATCAGCACGGCTGCCAGCACGTCGTGGGCGGTACGCACCTGGGTGTCTTCCGACGTGAGCAGCTCACCGAAGTTGCACCAGCCATCGGGCGTGCTCACCGCAGCCTTGCCCGTCTTGTCCTGACGCACCAGCCCGACGAGCCGACCCAAGTACCAGCCCGCGATCACGCGCCGAAGTTCGTCCGACGACATGGCGATGGCCGCCGACAGGGGACGCGTGCGCTTCCACTGCCATAGGTTGCGCTGCGCGATGAGCGGGGCCTTCGCCCAACGCTGCTGAATCGGGTCGAGCAGCGACGTGAAGCACAGCGGCGACACTTTCTGGTAGGAACCGAAGACGCTCACCTTACCGGCCTCCGACACGGTGCCCACCAGAGAGTCTTCCAGGTTCTCCACGCTCGTCGGATCCAGCGACGCGTTGGCGCGCAAACGCTGCAGCATGGCCTGGCTCACGGGATGCTGTCCGCCGATCGGAATGTCCGAGAACGAGTAGACGAACTTGATATCGGTGCCGTGCAGACGCTGCGCCATGTTGATGTCGATACCCACCACCGGTTTGGCCTTTTCCATGGTCTCCGTCATCTTCGCGACGAACGACTTCTGGCGTTGCTCGCGATCGATGGCCGTCACCGTCGGGTCGTCAAGGTAGTCGGAGATGGACTGGCCAGCGAAGGCAGCGAATACGTCACCCTTCGCGCCGAGCCGCGACGTGGCGCGCGCGAGGAGGTCGGAGTGCGACATCAGCAACGTGTAGTTCGGCTTCGCCTCCGGCGTCGGCTGGCCGTCGGAAGCCCGGCTCGGGAGTGCGCCCGGCCGCCAGTGGCTCACCTGCCTGAGCACCTCATGCTCTTCCTTCGAGCCAGTGGTCTCCCACTTGCCGTCGGTGGCTTCGGCGCGGATCTTCGCCAGCGACTGCCCGTAGTCGGTGTTGCCGTTCGCCGAGGCCACAACGTCGCTGTGGAACTGCTGCGGGAAATCGTCCGCCGTCGTGAGCAGCACCTCGTTCTCGGCATGCTTGAAACGCAGGGGCACGCGGTCGGTCTCGTCGGGCCAGTCGGCGTACACCTCCGAATTGAGCTGCGCGAGGCCGGCCCCCGACGAGGTATGCGCGCGCTCCACTTCCAGCAGCCTGAGCGCGTCGTTGGCGGCCTTCTCAAGACCCGCCAGCACGTCGGAGGAAAACGCCCGCAAGATTCCGGCAGCGATGCGGGCACCTTCCAGACGCAGCGTGCGCTCCATCGAGTTGCTGAGCGAGCGTTGCACCATCTGCCCGATGGGGTGGCTCATGTCGACGGGCTTCTTGCCCAGCGACTGCGCCTGCTGCCCGACGGCAGGATCGAGAGCGACCGGATCGGCACCGTCGGCTTCAGCCCCCGCCTGGGCGAGCTGCGCGATCAGTTGGTCGGCGTAGTCGTGGATGCGGCTCATCAGCTCGCGCCCGTACGGCAGGCCGAACTGGCTGACGACGCGCAGGAACTCGCGCTTCGCCGCGTCTTCGAGCTGGTAGGCCCAGCCCTCCGCCCACGCGTAGGCGTTGCGCTGCAACTGGCTGCGGCACTGCTCGCGCATCGGGTTGAGGTTCATCGTGACGGTCGAGAGCCACTGCGGCGCCGGCGCCTGACCTGCATTGGCGAGCATCCCGACGGCTGGCCCGGCGGCTTCCCGGGCGATGGCCTCCCACACCTGGCGTGGGAACGCTTCGGTCTGGAACCAGTCGGGGACGGGCTGCCCGTACTGCGGCAGCCCCATCGCGTTGAGGCTGGCGCCCCACTGGTTGTCCATGAGCTGCCGGAGCTGATCGTTGCCGGACAACGAACTCGTCGGGTTGATGTGGCCGCCCACGAGGTGATCCGACGCGGAGTGCGCCAGCCGCTGCGCGGCGTAGTCGAGGTAGCGGTCGCGGCCAAGCGACAGCGACGCGAACCCGAGCGAGCCGAACGGGAGCGCGAGCGGATCGACGCGCCACCCAAACTTCTGATTGAGGTTGGTGAGCGGGTTGGGGTTGCCGAGCATGAAGTCGAGGTACTGCCTGGACGCGCGCTCGGAGAGCATGGTGCCTGCCAGCGCCCGCGCGATACCCCGGTATACGGATTCTTGCGAGCCGTCACCGAAATAGGCGCCCGAGCCACCAATCTTCGAACCGATGGGGAACACGCGCGCAAACGGTGGCGTGTTTGGCTGCAGCGGAATGCCCAGCGATGCGTACGTCGCGGCGTCGAAGCCCTCGGAGGTGCGGGCAATGGCTGCGATGATCTCCGGCAGCGCACCCATCGCGTTGCCTTCGACGTTGGCACGCTTGCCCTCGTCGAGCTGCGCGAACACGTCGGCGGTGTAGAGGAAGCAGCCGATGTTTTGGCTCTTCACGCCCGGCAGCGTGCCGAGCAGGCGGGCAACGTCGAGGAACATCGACGCGCCCGAGCCGCCGGCCATGGAGCCGACGATGATGGGGATGATGACCTCCGACGACTGCTCCTCAGCAGGGATTTCACCCCAGGCACCCGGCGCGACGGACTTCGCCTGCGCACGCACGAGGGTTTCGCGCAGGGGGTTCAGCCTCGGCAGGGTGAGCATGCGCCCGACAGCCCGGTACTGGCCGGCCCCGGAAGTGACGGGGATGGTGTTCGCTGCCGCAGGGTTGCGCGGCGCCCAACCCGACAGGCCGACGTAGTTGCGGTCTTTGCTGGTGAGCTGTGCCTCGACGGTGTGCGCGGTCTGCAGGAACGAGTTCGACGGCGACGAGAACGAGACGTAGTGGCCGCCCATCTCCTGGATGTTGCCCAGCGGTTCGGGCCCCTTGTCTGGGTCGACGGGAACGTCGATGTGCACGAACTGCCACGCATCCGGGAGTGACGAGATGCCGCGGGCACGGAGGTCGGCGCGGAGCTGGTCAATCAGGAGACGAAGCGTGGTTCCACCGGAACCACCGCATCCGACGAGTAGGAATCTACGCACGTTCAATCCTCACTGGGTTGCATTTCCTAGTTGTGGTTTACCATCCCGCTCCACCGCTTGGAGGCTGATTGCCCCAATTGGAGTTCGGCGGTTGTTGCCAATGTGACTGCCCGCCCGGCTGCCCGGAAGACGGCGGCGACTGCCACCCCGTCTGCGACCCGCTCGTAGGTGATGGCCCTCCTTGCGGATTCCAGCGGGTGGTGGATTGCGCGGGCGGGTTCGACCAGGGGTCGGGGCGCCCGCCTGCGGAAGGGCCGCCACCCCACGGATCGCTCGTCGGGGATTCGGCATCTGGCGGCAGGCCCTCGCGGAGTTTGGCGACGGCGTCGCGGATGCGGCCGCGGATGTCGTCGGTGAGCTCGTTCAGGCCGGGGGCTCCGGGTGCGGTGAAGAGGGTGACCGTCACGTCGCCGGAGGTGGGGCGCTCGGGGTGCAACGCCACCGTCCAGTTGCCCTGCACTGCCAACGGCAGTTTGGCCTTGTCGCCGACGGATGCGAGCGACGTGCGTCCGCCTGCGGCCTTGCCTGGCTGTTCGACGACAACGTAGCCGGGCTCTGTGAGCGCCAGGCCCGTCTTCGCCCGCAGCTGCACTCCCGCGACGTCAACCTTGCGGCGCTCGCTTGCGAGCTGCGCGATCGACATGCTGCTGAGGTCGACGTTGATCCCGTCGTCGGTGAACGCGCGGGAATCGTCGACGGGCCCAGTGAATTGCTGCGCCAGCACTGCGTTGCCCGGGATCTTCGACGTGAGGTACTTGCTCAGGTACAAGATGCCGACGGGGATCGCGATGCCCAGCAGCGTCACACCGATGAGCGTGCCCCACAGCACCGGCTGCGACGCCGGGCGCTGCATCTGCAATTCGAACTCGAGCTGCACAGGCATGCCCGCCTTGGCGCTGGGCGACTTGAGCCACACCTCCGTCGTGCCGACGAGCGCACCATGCCCGGTACCGCTCGGGTCGAGTGTGAGCTCGAGCCCCGACGAGCTACAGGAGCCCTCGTCGGCGGCAGGAGAGCTCAGCTTCGCAGAGTCGAGGCCCTTCGGGTACCCGGTGAACTGTGTCTTCTCCCCCAGCCAGACGCACCCCTCGCCCTCGAGCGGAACGGTGACGGTGACCGGGTCGGCCTGCTCCGTCTCGCCGAAGGACACCTTGGCGGGGATCGTCGGGAAATCTTCGGGCGGTGCGACCGACAGCGGCACCATCACCCGGATGGGTTCCAGCTTGGTGCCCTCAACGGTTTTGCCCTGACCAGACCACGACTGCGTCGTGACATTCAAGGTAATCCACAGCTGCGCGCCGCCAGCGGCCATCGAGCCCGGGTCGAGTGCGATGGGTTCGGCGATCGTGGTCACCGGCTTGTCCTTGACGAGTTGGCGGGTCTCACCGTCGGAGCCGATCAACGAGACATCGAACCGGGACTCGTCAGACAGCGTGGCCGGATCGATCGTCTCACCCTTGCCGTTCACCAGGCCGAGCTGCACGTCGACGGGTTTGGCGTCGGTGCGAACCGTGACGTCTTTGCGGTTCGTCCACACCGGCTGCACGTCGCCAAAGAGCTTCACCGATGACTGCGCCAGCTCGTCGGTGTCTGTGGCTGCGACGAACACCAGACCCCACGGGCCAATCCATTCCTCGCTCTGCCCGTCGCGCTCCAACCTGAGATCCAGCGTGCGCTCCGACAACCATTTCCAGCGCAGCGTCGCGCCAGGTACTTTCGCGTTGTCGCCGTCCTTCGGCATGGGGGTGAGGGCACCGTCACGGGTTTGCAGGAGGACGCGCCCGCCGTCGACGGGGAGCTGCGTGATGGCTTGCACGCGCCCGATCGCGCCGTCGAGGACAAACGTGCGGGTGCCCTGCGCGCAGGGCTCCTCGCCTTCCTTACACAGGCCGGTTTCTTCCACCACCGACCCTTCGGACGCGGCTTCCGCAAACGCCCAGATGAGGCCGTCGATGTCATTGGCCATGCTGAACGTACCGGGCGAGGGCTTCGTGATGTCGCCGCACGGGATCGTCTCCGCAGCAGCGAATCCTTGCATGAGTTCAAACGTCTTCGGTTCGGTGTCGACGGCGAGCCCGATGCCGAGGGTGATGACATCCATGCTGCGCAGCTGGTCGGCGACACCGCCCGGGCGGCACATGTCTTCTTGCCCGTCCTTCACAGCCTGCGCGGCGTCCTGCTGGGTCGCGAGCTTGTTGTCGGGCGCGTACGGCTTCGGGCCTCCCCATTTCTGCATCACGTCGGCATTGGCGCGCTTGGCGATGGCGAAGCCGCCGTCGGAGAACCACAGCACCATCGAGCAGTGGTCGCCCTCCGCCTGCTGGCGCTTGACGAGCTCCTGACGCGCCCCATCGACGGCTTTCCAATAGTCGGTTTCCACACCGTGGAGACGCTCGGCGTAGGCGTCGAGGTCGGCGTTGATGGAGTCGAGGTGTTCGGCGTCGAGGTCGGTCCAGTCGAGCGTCTTGCTGAAGCTGTGATCGAAGCCGGCGAGCGCGATCTGCACGTTGGCTTCTGGCAGCTCGCCCAGGATCTCCGCCAGTCGACTCACGAACAATTTGCTCGCGGTGATCCTGGCGTTATTCGGGTCGGTGTCTTTCAGCGAGCCCGACATGTCGAACAGCAGCAGTACGCTGCCCTGCCCTCCGCCTCGGGTGCAGCTCATGAATCGTGACGCGGGCGTCAACTCCGCGCCCTTCGCGTCCTCATCTGCGCGGGCGTTCAGCTGGGCGAGCGGCACAACGACCAGCCCGATGAGGAAGGCCAATAGCAGCGTGCGCATGGCACGCAGGCGGCTCACGACCAGACTCCTCTCGCGACGTCGCTGGCAATGAGCCACGCGGCGAACGCGACTGCGACGAGCGCGAGCACGACGGCGACCCGTCGGCCCCACTCGGCCAACGCGGATGGCCGGTACCAGCCCGACTCGCGTTTCTTGCCGTCGGCGGAGGTGAACAGCGCGACGGCGGTAATGGCCAGCGGCCCTGCCAGTACCCACGCGATGACCCCCATCGTGGCCCCGCGCCCGACCAGGGCGAGCACGAAAGCTGCGAGTGAGAGCAACACGCTGACGGCGAGCCACAGCATCGGCGGAGTGTTGGGTTCCACAAATTCGACAGCACGCTGATCCGCTCCAAACGCGGCAGTGTGAGCCTCAGCGTCGTAGCGGGGCGGAGGCGTCGACCAGTCCCCATCCGAACCAGACCAAGTCATGCTTTGCACTGTAGCGGAACCCACTGACAATCCCGCAGAATCGCGCTCGGCTTCAGCACACGATAAGGTCGAACGGCGCCAATGCGCGCTCCCCCAATGACGACGAAGGTGATTTCTGCATGTCTGAAACCCCCACGACGGACCATACGCACGAGGAGTTGAGCGCAGCCGACGAACTCGCTTCGCTGCTGGCTACCGACTCTCCCGCGCACCACACGACGGAGGAGGTGGAACTGCAATCTGAGGCCAACTCCCCCATCGACTGGCTCATCGCCGGCCCTGCCATCGCGATCACCATCGCCGTGGTGGCGTGGGGTCTGCTCGCATCAGACTCGTTTGCGAACTTCGCGAGCTCGGCACTCGATTTCATCGTCACGAACTTCGGCTGGGCATTCGTGCTCTTCAGCACGGTGTTCGTCGTGTTCATTCTCGTGATCGCCTTCAGCAACTTCGGCCGCATCAAACTCGGCGGGGCCGAGGAAGAACCAGAGTTCAACACCATCAGCTGGGTAGCGATGATGTTCGCCGCGGGCATGGGCATCGGCCTCATGTTCTACGGCGCTTCTGAGCCGCTCACCTTCTACCGCGACGGCGTACCCGGCCACGGTGAACACGAAGTGATGCCCGCGATGGCCACCGCCATGTTCCACTGGACGCTCCATCCCTGGGCCATGTACGCCATCGTCGGCCTGGCCATTGCGTACTCGACCTTCCGCATCGGGCGCAAGCAGCTGCTCAGCCAGGCATTCGTCCCGCTGATCGGCGAGAAGCTCGCCGGCGGATGGCTCGGACGTCTCATCGACGTGCTCGCAATTTTCGCGACGGTGTTCGGCACCGCCTGTTCGCTCGGCCTGGGTGCACTGCAGATTGGCGCAGGGCTGAAAGCGTCGGGGCTCATCGACAACCCAAGCCAGTGGGTCGTCATCGGTATCGTGCTCGTGCTCACGCTGGCCTTCCTGCTGTCCGCCATGTCGGGGGTCAGCAAGGGCATTCAGTACCTGTCGAACACCAACATGGTGCTCGCGGCCATCCTCGCGATCTTCGTGTTCGTCCTCGGCCCCACTGTTTCGGTGCTGAACCTCATCCCGGGCTCGATCGGCGCGTACCTGTCCGGATTCTTCGAGATGGCGAGCCGCACCGCCGAGACCGCCGACGGCACAGCCGGCGGGTTCCTGGCCGGTTGGACCATCTTCTACTGGGCCTGGTGGATTTCCTGGAGCCCCTTCGTCGGCATGTTCGTGGCGCGCATCTCGCGCGGCCGCACCATTCGCGCGTTCTGCCTGACCGTGCTGTTCGTGCCGGACGCCGTGTCCACCCTTTGGTTCGCGATCTTCGGCGGCACCGCCATCCACATGGAGCGCAACGGCAACTCCATCTGGGGCGACGGGTCAGCCCAAACACAGCTGTTCAACCTGCTGCATCAGCTGCCGGGCGGATTCATCGCGGGCATCGTCGCAATGATCCTGTTAGCGACGTTCTTCATCACCTCGGCCGACTCCGCGTCGACGGTGATGGGCTCCATGTCGCAAAACGGGCGTACCGACGCTTCGCCTGGTCTCTCCGCAGTGTGGGGTGTAATGACCGCGATGATCGGTCTCACCCTGCTGCTGTCTGGTGGTAACGATGCGCTGTCCAACCTGCAGAACGTGACCATCATCGCGGCGAGCCCCTTCCTGCTCGTGCTCGTGTTCTTGATGCCCGCCATCGTGAAGGCACTACGGGCAGACATTATCTACGTCGAGCTTCGCGAACACCAGGCGTTCCAGCGCAAGCTCGCGCGTGAGCGTCGCCTCCACCGCGAGCATCTGGAAATCGAGCGCCAGAAGGCGCGTTTCGCCAAGCTGCGCCCGGGCCGTCGCGCGCCGAATGCCGACGGGGAAGCCACCGTCGAGCACACCGCGTCGCCTCAGTAACGAACGCAGGCAGGTGCAACCTGTGCGGCTCAGACGCGGATCAATGTTCCTTTGCTTCCCGACGGTGGCTCGTCGCGCAGAAGCGTTGGACACATGTGCCGCGACTGAGCCGCACATGTTACTAGTACCCCGCCGACGGGAGGGGCACCGTCGGTTTAGGAAAAGCGCAGCAACGCGATGGCGATGATGGCTGCGACGGCGGCCGCGCCCAACAAACCGATGAGCATCCATTCCCAGCGACGCTGCCGCCTCGGCAGGTGCACCATGAGAGCGGTGATCGCGACGCCGCCCAACAGACCGCCGAGATGTCCCTCCCAGGAGACGTTCGGCACCATGAACGTGAGCACCACGTTGAGGCCGAGCCAGATGAGGATGCTTCTGAGCCCTTCGGGGTGACGCTGTTTCAGCGCGACGACAAGGAACGCGCCCATGAGGCCGAAGATGGCGCCCGATGCGCCGAGCGTGCCGCCAAAAGGCGTACCGAAGAGCATCACGAGTGCGCTCGCCGTGATGGCCGAGAAGAAATACATCGCGAGGAAGCGGGCGCGACCAAACACCATCTCCACCTGGGGTCCGAGCACCCACAACGCCAGCATGTTGAACAGGATGTGCCAGGGCTCGATGTGGGTGAATGCGCTCGTCAGCACCTGCCAGAACGCGCCAGTGGCGACGCCGGGGATCCACGTCGAACCCTGGGCGGCGCAGCCTGCGGGGTCGGTCAAGATGACCTGGCTGGAATCGTAGGGGCAGATGCCATACGGCGTGAGCGCAAGGTGTTCAATGAGCGGGCTGCCGCCCATGCCGGTTGCGAGGATGGCCAGCCAGACCACGACGTTCACGCCGATGAGTACGAGCGACGTCACCTGGTTCGGCTGCACGCGGCGCATCTTGAGCTGCGCTTTTGGCTGCGGGTTCGCGCGCACGCACTCGGGGCAGTGGAAACCGACGGAGCCTTGAATCATGCAGTCCGGGCAAATCGGGCGCTCGCAGCGCTGGCAGACGATTCGCGCGGCGCGCTCTGGGTGGCGGTAACAAGATTGGGCGTCCATCGTCGACAAGTATGCCCCACGCCTGCTAGGCCAACTGCTGCGGTTGTGGTGAGCGCCTACGGGTGGAACGTGTCGGTACTGTGTTCACATGGCGCATTCACATTCCCATGGCGACGTGCAGATTGAGGTGGGCACGAAAGCGAAGGTCTGGCTGATTAGTTTTCTCGTGCTGCTCGCGGTGCTCACCGTCGCGGGAATCATCTGGCTGTGGCCAACGTCGAGTGAGATGCGCGAAGGCATCCACCATGTGCCCGCTGCCGAAGGGGTAATCGAGACCAGTGGGCGCATCACGCGCGTCGAACCGACGTGTGAGGGGCAGTTCGATACGTCGAGCGGGCACGTGGCGTGCGTGACGTACGAGATCACGGTGCTTGGTGGGCCCGACGAGGGCTCGACGCAGCGCGTCGAGGTGACGGGCCCGCAATCGTCGGCAGGACTCGGCGCGGGCGACGTCGTGCAGGTGTCTCGCATCGACGCCGCTGACAGCGTGTTTTACGCCTACCGCGGCATCGACCGCACGCCCGTGTTCATCGCCCTCGCCGTGCTGTTCGTCATCGCCGTGATCGCCGTCGCGAGGTGGAAGGGGTTGTTCGCGCTCGTCGGGTTGGTGGTTGCGGGGGCGGTGCTCGTGCGGTTCATCATCCCCGGCATCCTGCTCGGGAAACCGGGCGTGCTGGTGGCTATCGTCGGGTCCACCGCCATCATGTTCGTGGTGCTCTACGTGGCGCACGGCATATCGATCCGCACCTCGACGGCGCTCGCCGGCACCATGCTGGGGCTGCTCGTCACAGCGGGGCTCGGATCCGCCAGCGTGTACCTCGCGAAGCTCACGGGCTTCGCGGAAGAGACGGAGTGGGATCTGCAAAACCTCGCCCCGGGCCTCGACTTTCGGCAGCTGCTCATCGCGGGACTGATTATTGGCGGGTTGGGTGTCCTGAACGACACCACCATCACCCAAGCCTCGGCCGTATTCGAGCTGCGTGCCGCGGCGCCGACGATGCGGCGTCGGGAGATCTTCTCGTCGGGCATGCGGATCGGGCGCGACCACATCGCGTCGACGATCTACACCATCGTGTTCGCCTACGCAGGCAGTGCGCTGGTGGTGATCATGCTCGTCTACTTCACGTCCACGTCGCTGCTCATCACCATCAACCAGGAGATGTTCGCGAGCGAGATTGTGCGCACGCTGGGGTCGTCGATCGGACTGATCTTGTCGGTGCCCATCACCACAGGGATCGCCGCGCTGACCGTCGGGCCTGCGCAGCCGGCGCCAGCCCACGCGCGCTAGGTGTGCGGCTACTGAGGGTGGGTGGCGGCGTCGGGCGCTTCGGCGTGCCAGCCTTCGAGGTCGACGGCGAGACGCACGGCGTCGCGGATGCGGGGGCCGTGGTCGGCCCAGCTGTGCGGCGGGGCGAGCGTAGCGGCGACCCCGTCGTCGACGATTTCGAGCGCGCTCAGTACGCCGTATTCCAGCAGGGGCCCGACGGTGCCCGGCGCGGCAGTGACGTGCCCGGACGGGAGGTGGGCGACCTCGGTGACGAACAGCACGCTGCGGGGGTCGCCGTCGATGGGTTGGGGAGTCACTTCACGCCTCGGCACCGGTGGCCTCCTGTTCGGGCTTGTCGAGCAGCTTTAATCCGATAACGCACCCGACGATACCGGCCAGGAACAGACCCTTCAGCCACGACAGTTCCTCGGCGCCGGTGGCCGACGCATACACGACAGTGAGCACGGTGCCCACGCTCG
>NZ_CAMYFI010000022.1 GCF_947255005.1 uncultured Tessaracoccus sp.
GGTGCGCTCGGGGGAGATCGAGGCGGCGGTGGTTCCTATCGAGAACTCCGTGGAGGGCGGGGTGTCGGCCACGCTGGATGAGCTCATCAACGGTTCGCCGCTCATGATTCGTCGAGAGATCTTGGTGCCGGTGTCGTTTGGGCTGTACGTGCGTCCGGGCACGACGCTCGCCGACGTGCGGCACGTGCTCACGCACGGGCATGCGGCGGCGCAGTGTCGTCGATTCCTGTCGGGGTTGCGTGACGCGACGGTCACCGAGGCGGGTTCGACGGCGGGCGCGGCGAAAGAGGTAGCCAGAGAGGATTCGCGGCACGACGCAGCGGTGTGTGCGCGCGTGGCCGGGCAGCTGTACGGACTGCAGGAATTGGCGTGGCAGATCGAGGACAACTCCGGAGCCGTGACGCGCTTCGTCGAGGTATGTCAGGCAGGCGAGGTGCCCATGCGCACCGGCGCTGACAAGACCACCCTCGTTGCATTCATGGACGAGGACCGCTCCGGTGCGCTGCTGGAGATTCTGGAGCAATTCAAGGTGCGGGGTGTAAACCTCACCCGCATCGAGTCGCGTCCGACGAAGACCTCACTCGGCTCATACTGTTTTTCCATCGACGCCGAAGGCCACATCGCTGACCAGCGCGTCGCTGAGACTCTTGAAGGACTCGCGCGGATCTGTCCGCGCCTGTATTTCCTCGGCTCCTACCCGCGCGCCGACGGGCGCGCCCCGAAACTGGACGACCGTTTCTCCGACGAGTCGTTCACCGAGGCTGAGCGCTGGCTCGGGTCCGTGTCTCCTGGGCGGTGATGGGCTGCGCCTTCACCGCCCCCCTCGCATAAGGAATGAGGGATTCCACCGTTTTCGGTGGAATCCCTCATTCCTTATCAACGAAGCGCTCTTCCAACCGGGTTTCGATACGCGGCCTTCGTCCGCTACTCAACCATCGGGGGTGGGGTGGCCGCCTACACAACCACCGGGTCGGGGTTTCCCTGATCCCGCTCACTCCACTGTTTAGCGTCGTGGTGACGCATAAGAGTATTCGAGACGGTTGGCAGCTGGATTGAGCTTGCCCCCGCCGCGCAGGTGATCTAAGAGATGCACGTTGCCCTCCTTGGAGAATGCCAAGCCCGCCGGATGGTGTGGCGCATCGACATATTCTGATCGGGTGACGGGCCCATCGATGTTGCCGGTAAAGAGCCGGCCTTGACCGATCGCCCCGATGTAACCATCAGGCGAAGCGGCAGCGTACATCTTGGTGCGGTTGGTGTCGTGGCGAGCGACCACGCCTTTTCCTATCTGGGCAACGATCAGTGCATCCGCATGCCCGACGAATCGGCGTCCAGGCGCTGGCGCCCACCCATATGGTGAGGATGGGAGATCTGCGACGGTGCCCGCCTCGGTCAGTTGCCGAGCGTCGTAGCCAAAGCACGCGGTAGGCGTTGAAGCCCACAGCACTCCGTCACTCAGTTCGAGCCGGACGAGGTTCTTGGCCGAGATGTTCGCGGTGGCAACCGGTTGACGTTGTGCAACGTCCCACAGGGCCAGCTGTTGATCGTCGCCGAGCGTCGCAAAGTGTGACTCATCGATAGTCGCCATAGCGACGACGTGCGCACCGCCGTGCCCAGCCAGTACCTCGCCGGGGCAACCGTCGGTCCAGCGCTGGATGCGACCGTCGCACAGTGGCACCACAATGTCCTTGCCCAGCACTGCATAGGCCGTCGTCGAAGCGGTTCGGACCGCGAGCAAGTGGGAGGGGTGACCGCGCTCATCCCATTCGACCAACCCGCCGTGGTACCACGCGACCGCGCCGCGAGGGGACATGCGCAGTGGGCCGTGCCAATCAATGCGAGCCATGTTCTGGTCGTCACTGACCGGGGAGCTACCAGGCGAGCACGGATCGCCGACCCAATCGAAGGAGTAGCTATCCAGCGTGACGCACTCCGTCGCAGGTGAGCCGGACGCAGTCGGGGCCGGTGACGGTGTGGGCGTAGGCGATGGGGAGCAGCCCGAGACCGCGCCGATGAGAGGGACGACAATCGCCGCGCGTCGTGGAATGCTCATAGGTACCTCTCCTTGAACGCCTCATACGTGAGGTTGTCGACGAAGTGTCTGCCAGTGTGTGGGGATTTGAATCTTGGCACGCTCCCTTTTCATTTTGCCAGAGCCACCCGTAATCGATAGGCGGCCCCCGGCCACCAGTCGCATAAGGAATGAGGGATTCCACCGTTTTCGGTGGAATCCCTCATTCCTTATCAATAATGCGCTCTTCCAGCGTGGTTTCGATACGCGGGCGGCGCCCGCTACTCAACCATCGGCTGGGGTGGATCGCCACCTACGGCAGCGCCAGTTGCACGGCCTCGGGGCGCACCTGGAACGTGACGTCGGTGACGTCTCCGACGACGTCGCCGTCGATCTGGCACGCCCCGCCCTCGGGCACCTCGAGGCGCAGCCGGCTGCCGGTGTAGCGCGCGATGTTGGGCCCGTCGCCGGCCTCGAACAGCACATCGCTGATCATCTGCGCCATGTCGAGCCGCGTACTGGGCGTGGCTACGAGCACGTCGAGCACGCCGTCGCGGGCGCTCGCCTCAGGCATCAGCGACACACCCTTCTCAAGCTCGCCGACGTTGCCGACCGACACCAGCGACGCATCCACCTCCACCGGCGGCTGCTCATCGACGGTGAGCCGCACGCGCATCGGTTTGGCATCGAGGTGTCGAGCGCCGGCCAACACGTACGCCACCACCCCGACGGCCTTCTTGAGGTCTTCGTCGGTGTCGTTCATGATGTTCGCGTCGATACCCACGCCGGCGAGCACCGCGGCGAACTGCACACCGTCGGGCAGTTGCACCTCGATGAGATCAATCGCGGTGGCGGGCTTCTCCAGCCCCAGCCGCAGGGCCTGCTCCACATCGAGCGGGATGCCCAGGTTCTTCGCCAGCAGATTGCCGGTGCCCGACGGGAGGATGGCCACCTTCTGCCCGGTGTCGGCGAACTCTCCCAACACCACGCGCACTGTACCGTCGCCGCCCGCGACGAGCACCACGTCGACATCGGCGTCGAGCGCCCGACGCGCCATGGCAACGCCCGGGTCGTCGGCCTCGGTGGGCAGCCACACGACGCGCTCGTAGCCGTAGTCTTCGAGGGTCTGTTGCACGAGCCCGCGGAAGGTTTCGAGCCCGACGATCTTGACGGGGTTGTAAATGACCGCCGCGGCCAGATCGTCGCCACGCATCGACCTGCGCACCACATGCACGTCGGCCAGGAGATTGGCGAGGCTCGCCGCGAACCCACCCAGCAATGCGCCGCCCACAACGTCGGTCACCTGATGCGCGCCCATCCACAGCCGATCCACCGCGACGACAAGCACCGCAGCCGCACCCGCAACCACGCCCGGCCACAGCCGTCGGCGCATCGTCGAGTGCAACGTCACCACCATGACGGCGCCCGCCGTCCACATCGCCACGTGCACCGACGGGTACCCGAACCCCTGCTGCGTGATGGCCCCCGCGAACGGCGACGACGGGCGCGCCCTGCCGACGCTGTGGCGCATCAAGGTGGTGAGGCTCAGCGTCAACACGAACGCCAGCAGCACCGCACCCGAGGCGGTGTAAAACCGGCGCCTGGACATCCACCACGCCACCCCCGCCGTGATGACGAGCAGCACCGGCCACGCAGTCACGCCCGCCACAATGGTGAGCACCTGGCCCAGGTTCGACGTCGGCACCGGCGGAGCCACCCGCCACCACCCGTCGACGGCCCCGGGCAGCCATGCAGTCCACAACGCGAAGGCGAGCGCCAGCAAGGTGGCGGACGCGAGCGTGAAACCGCTTCGTCGAAGTTGCCGCATGGGCACAGCGTACCGAAGGCTGGCGCTCGGCGCGGGAGCTCGATTGCAAGTAGGGTGGGCTCATGATTGATCCCAAGCTGCTCCGCTCAGACCCCGACCGCATTCGCCGCTCGCAGGAAGCCCGCGGCGAGTCCGTCGAACTCGTGGACGAGCTGGTGGCAGCTGACGACGCGCGCCGCACGTCGATTGCCCGCTTTGAGGAGCTTCGCGCGCAGCAAAAGGCCGCTGGCAAAGACGTCGCCAAGGCAAAGGGCGACGAGAAGGCCGCGCTGCTGGCGAGCGTCAAGCAGCTCGCCGCCGATGTGAAAACCGCCGAGGGCGCGGTGAGCGAGGCCGAGGAGCGCTTCACCGAGCTCATCAAGAGCGTCGGCAACATCGTCCTCGACGGAGTCCCTCGCGGCGGTGAGGACGACGGCGAAGTGCTCGACACCGTCGGCACACCTCGAGACTTCGCCGCCGAAGGCTTCGAGCCCAAAGACCACCTGGAGCTCGGCGAGGCGCTCGGCGCCATCGACATGGAGCGCGGCACCAAAATCTCCGGCTCGCGGTTCTACGTGCTCACCGGCGTGGGCGCACAGCTCGAGCTGGCGCTGCTCAACCTCGCCATGAGCAAAGCCCTTGAATGGGGCTTCACGCCCATGCTCCCGCCCGCGCTGGTGAAGCCGTCGGCAATGGACGGCACCGGTTTCCTCGGCCAGGCCGCCGACGACGTCTACCACCTCGAGCGCGACGACATGTACCTGGTTGGCACCTCCGAGGTGGCGCTGGCCGCCTACCACTCGGGCGAAATCCTCGACGACCTGCCCAAGCAGTACGCCGCCTACTCGCCGTGCTTCCGCCGCGAGGCCGGCTCCTACGGCAAAGACACGCGCGGCATTTTCCGCGTCCACTGGTTCGACAAAGTGGAGATGTTCGTCCACTGCGACCCGGCCGACGCCGAAGCATGGCACCAGAAGCTGCTTGGCTGGGAGCGCGAATTCCTGGAGCTGCTCGAGATTCCCTACCAGGTGCTCGACGTGGCCTCCGGCGACCTCGGCCTCTCCGCCGCCCGCAAATTCGACTGCTACGCCTGGCTACCCACGCAGCAGCGGTACCGCGAGGTGACGTCGACATCGAACTGCACCGACTTCCAGGCCCGCCGCCTCGGCATCCGCGGACGATTCGACGACGGCGTGAAACCCATCGCGACGTTGAACGGCACCCTGTGCGCCATGACCCGTATCATCATCATGCTGCTCGAGAACCACCAGCAAGCCGACGGGTCGGTGCGCGTGCCGGAGGCGCTCCGCCCCTTCCTCGGCGGCATGGAGGCTCTCGTCCCCACCACGAAGTAGCTCCTCACTAGGGTGTTTACCGTGCGTTCAAGTTTGTAGCAGGCGACGTTTGCCGCCCGCTGGCATGGTGGATCGAAGGATTCCTGAGAGGAGAAGGCAACGATGACCTTCACGCCCAAGATGGTGGCGCTCGACATCGACGGCACGCTCGTCGACTCGGCCGGCAATATGCCCGACGAGGTGCACGCGGCGGTGAACCGCGTCGCGGAGCAGGTGCCGGTGGTGCTCGCCACCGGACGTGGCTGGCTCGCAACGCACCCTATTTTCGACATGCTCGGTTTGCCTCCCGGCTGGGCCGTCTCCTCGAACGGCGCCGTGCTCGTGCGCAATCCGCCGTTCGAGCTGGTGCATGAGGTGCTCTTCGACCCGGCAGAGACCATCCGGCGCGTCTCCGAACTGCTCCCCAACGCCCGCATCTGCGTGGAACGCAACCTCGTGCGGTACGCGTCGCAGCCCTTCCCGGCAGGCGAAATAGAGGGGGAAGTGCACATCGTCGGGATCGACGAACTCATGTCGAAGCCGGTGTCGCGCCTCATCATTCGCCAGCCCGAGGCCGATGGCGACAACATCTTCGGCGAACTCATCTCGGAGCTGGGCATGCACGACGTGTCGTACTTCGTCGGGTGGTCTGCCTGGCTCGACATCGCGCCCAAGGGTATTCACAAAGCCACCGCGCTGCAGCGCGTGTGCGACGAGATGGGCGTCGAGGCGCGCGATGTGCTCGCGCTCGGCGACGGCTACAACGACATCGAGATGCTCCAATGGGCAGGCCGTGGCGTTGCGATGGGGGAGGCTCCCGACGAGGTTCGGGCCGCCGCCGACGCGGTCACCGCTGGTTTCGCGGAACTCGGCACCGTCGCAGAGCTCGACCGCTGGTTCGGCGGCCCCGCCGCGCGCCGTCGGCAGCGTTAACGTGGCCCGCGTCCGCGCGCTGACGACAGCCGAACACGCGGCGGCCTCCGGCACCATGACGGCTCCGAGCCAGAAACTTCAAAATCCGTACGCAGATTAACTGAAGGGCCCTTTTTCGGGGCCTTAGCTTCATCTGCGTACGGATTTTGAAGTTTTCCGGTTGTAGCCAACGGGTGGTTGGAGGTGTGGGGTTAGGATCGGGGCATGCGCGGAATTATTCTCGCGGGCGGCTCCGGCACACGCCTCCACCCGATCACCAAGGCCATTTCTAAGCAGCTCGTGCCTGTCTACGACAAGCCGATGATCTACTACCCACTCTCGACGCTGCTCGCGTCGGGCATTCGAGATGTGATGGTGATCACTAC
The DNA here is from genome assembly GCF_947255005.1 of uncultured Tessaracoccus sp. Taxonomy (GTDB): domain Bacteria; phylum Actinomycetota; class Actinomycetes; order Propionibacteriales; family Propionibacteriaceae; genus Arachnia. The sequence continues at coordinate 6,451 of NZ_CAMYFI010000022.1, forward strand.
CCCGTTTGATGCGCCGCAGTTTGAACGTCTGCTGGGGGACGGGTCGCAGTTTGGAATCAGCATCACGTATGCGCAGCAGCCTGAGCCGAAGGGGTTGGCGCAGGCGTTCACGATCGGCGCGGACTTCATCGGCAGCGACCATGTCACCCTTGTCCTGGGCGACAACATTTTCGCCGGCCCTGGTCTTGGGCGGATGTTGCGTTCGCTGGGCGAACGTGAGGGCGCGACGGTGTTCGGCTACCGCGTCGCCAACCCGGAGGCGTACGGGGTTGTTGAGTTCGATAACAATGGTGTGGTCACCTCCATCGAGGAGAAACCTGCCCAGCCGAAGTCGCACTACGCCGTGCCCGGCCTGTACTTCTACGACAACCAGGTGGTCGGGATCGCGCGCGGGCTCGAACCGTCAGCGCGTGGAGAGTATGAGATCACCGACATCAACCGCCACTACCTCGATAAGGGGCAGTTGCGCGTCGAGATCCTCTCTCGCGGCACGGCCTGGCTCGATACCGGCACCTTCGATTCCCTCAATGACGCCAACGACTTCGTGCGCACTCTCCAGGCCCGCCAAGGGCTACAAGTAGGCTGCCCAGAGGAAGTAGCTTGGCGCATGGGTTTCCTCTCTGACGACGACCTTGCTCAACGCGCACAACAACTCGCGAAATCCGGCTACGGCAACTATCTCCTCGATCTCCTGGCCGACAACACCAACAAGCCAGCCAACTCATAAGGCAACCCACCAACTCCACACCATCAGCACGCGCGGCAACTCACGAGCGGGGTCCCACTGCGACGACGACGTGGCCGGCGCGTGCAATGAGGTGACGGATGACGTGGCTGCGGGTCGCAACGGTTGCATCTGTAGAAGGCAATCGATGAGGGGTGTGAATACAGCAGTGGCGGGTGCCCTGCTGGGGGAACCCGCCACTGAACGAAGTGGGATGGATAATCAGGCGGCGACGCGTTGGCTGGTGGCGCGCAGCGCCTTCGCGGTGGCGAGCACCTGCTCTGGGCTGGGCAGGACGGGGGCTACCGGCTCCTCCGGAACGGTGTTTTCGAGCTCGATCCGTCGGAGGTGACGCTTCACAGTCGAGACGGAGCAGCCGATCTTCTGCGCGATGACGCTGAGCGGCTCGTCAGGGTTGGCCTGACGCAGGCGGTGGATTTCGTGGCGATCAAACTGGCGGCCCGAGTTGACGCCGGCGTAGATGTCGATGTTCTCGTTGCTGATCTGGACGCCGAGACGGGCACGGATCTCCTGACGCTGACGCTTCGTGGTGCCGGCGACGAAGCCGGTGACCTCGTGCTTCACCACCGCGTCGGAGAGGCACTGCGCGAGCATCGGGCAGTTTGCGCACAGGCGCGCAGCCTGGCTGCGAAGCATGGCCTGTTCCCGACGCTCGACGCGCGTGCTGGGAGTGGCTCCCTCTTCCAGAAGCGGGTGCAGGAAGACATTGGAAGCGTTCACGCAGGGCGCAAGCTGGTCGGTCATGGCGTTCTCCTCATCTCTCCGCCGGGGTAGCCCGACGGCCTCACACTTCGATGATGACAGGAAAACGAGGAGCCAAACCTCGAATCATGTGGGCGTCACTACGGGTTTTGGTTGAGTACGAGGTTCGGTAGGTGCTGGGTATAGGTACTCAGGAGTTCATCTTGCGAAATGGGCACCATCCATCAGGGACCATCGTCTGACAAGGGGTTTCGCACCCAATCATCCGACCGCTGAAAAGCAGTCGTTCACCATTCAATGCAGCGACACTAGTACTCAGTCGGGTCATTCCGACCATTCGCTGGCACCTATGAGTAGTTGCCTGACGAGAACCCTCAACGCAAACGCTAGCCAACGAGAGGGTCACTATCCGGTGAGAGTGGCGTTCTGCCAAAAAACTACTTCTTTGAGTAGTACTTCTCCATCTCGTCATCACGCAGGGCCTGCCCGAGTTGAGACAGGCGTTCTTCATCGACTCTGACGTACGACTGCCTGTCCACCGACCTGCCGAAGCCCGCCCACGGCGCGCTGTAGGAGCGGATATTCGACGAGCCCTCGAAACCAAGACTCATCGCGAGCTTGGTAATCCGGTCGTTGGTGAGGGCATCGTCGACGGTGAAACTCGGCCCAATCGCGGTGACGGCCTCGCGGAACTTGATCGGGTCGGCCAGCACCCCACGCGAGGTGAGCTTGTCGAACACTGCCAGTGTCACGTCCCGCTGACGCTCCTGGCGGTCGAACTCGCCGTTTGCCAGCTTGTAGCGCTGCCCGACGTACCAGCGCGCGTCCTCGCCGGTGGCGAGCGTCACCTCACCCTTGGGCCACGAGTGCCCGCCCCACGAGGAAGCCTGCTTGTTGTAGACTGTCACACCGCCGACGGCGTCGATCGCTTTCTTAAACCCCTCGAAGTCTGTGATCGCCACATGGTCGATGTGGATGCCAAGCAATTGCTGCACCGTCTGCACAGCCAGCGGAGCGCCACCCCACGAGTAGGCGGCATTGATTTTGGCCACCCTCTTACCTGGAATGTTGACCCAGTAGTCACGCGGGATAGAGATGAGGTGGACACTCTTGCGATCACCTGAAATATGCGCGAGGATCAGCGCGTCGGAACGGCCACGGTCGGCACCGCGGGAGTCGGAGCCGATGATGAGAATGTTGACCGGCGCGTTGTCTTCGCCCGGCTTGGCGGCCTTGCCGGATGGCGGAGACCACGTCTCGCTGGGCGGCAGGAGGTCCTTCGAGCGGTTGATCGAGTTGAGCGCATCGTTCAGCGCCTTGCCGTACCAGGCCAATACCCCGATCGCCAGCAGCAGCACCACACCCAACAGTGCGAGCGTGATGGTGAGTGCGCGACGATTCTTCTTGCGCCCCGCGGCGCGACGCGGCGTGTTGTCGTCCGTTTCCCGCAGACCGTCGTCGTCCAAGACACTGTCGCTCATTGCAGCGCTCCCATCATGGTTCTTCCGAGCACCTTGGCGATCACGTCGAGATGCGAGTCAATGATACGCGCAGTCTCCTCGGCCACAGAATCACCGCGCCCGTAGGGATCGTGCACGGAGTCGCCGCGCTCGACGGTGCGATGCGCCCACAGGTAGGGGGCCACGTCCTCGGGGCGGGCAGAGTCTGGCAGGTGCTGCAACTCCCGGGCCATATGCCCAATCAGGAACGTCTTCATCGCCGCCTGCGGCCATTCCTCAAGGATGTAGTTGCGGTGCCGTTCGCTCATCGCGATGATGAGGTTCGCTCCCTCGACGAGGTCACGGGTGATCTGCTTCGCGCTGTGGTTTGAACCGTCATTGGGATCGGTGAGGTGTCGCGCCATCGGTGGGTCGACGGGCTGCCCGACGAGCGCCTGCGTGCCGGCGGAATTGACAACGATCCCGGGCAGCCCGAGGTGACGCATGCGACGGTCGGCATAGGCAGATCGGCAGATGTTCGCCGTGCAGACAAACAACAGCCTCAATTCACGCAAGGCCTCGACCTGTTGCGCTTCCTCTGGTGTCTCCTCGACGACAGCCTTCCGCTCCACCTTGGCGGCGGGGGTTTTATCGGTCATCAGAACACCGGCCTCGACGAGGGCCTGCAGAAACTGCACGGTGCCGGTGCGGACCTCGTCTTCGGGTGCATCCCAGCGGTTGAGGGCCTCGGCCACCGGGTCGAGCCCGGCCACCACGTCGAGGTAGATCACGCAGCCAGTGCCACCGATCATCATAGGCTCGCCTGCGGGCAGTGACATCACGTGGATCGTGTCGGTTTTTGGATCGTGAACCCAGGCGGTGTCCGGGTGTACGCGGTAGCTGCTCATCGGGGATCCTCCTGCTCCGGATGGAAAGTGTCGTGGTGGGTGACATTCTCGTCGACGGCGCGATGCATCCGCCGCAGCCACGCCTTCCACACCTCGGTAGGGGTGGGGCGTCGTCCAAGGTCCATGGCAAGGCGGTCGGTGTTGACCAGCACGGAGCGCACGACGAGTTTCGCTGCGTCAACGGGGCCGCGGGCGGCTTTGAGGCGGGCGCGCCATTCGGCGGAGCGCACGACGTGGTCACCGCTCGAGAACTGCTTCCAGAGCTCGTAGTGGCGGTCATCGCGGTACTGTTCAAGTTCGCCGATGGCCGCCGCGAGGGGCAGTTCGGCGTCGAATTCGCGCGCCACCTGGCGGGTGCGGGAGCGCACCTCGTCGTCGGGGCGGTGCCAGGCGGCCTCGACGTCGGCTACCCCCGGGTCTCCGCTCCGGGCCGCGTGCAGCAGCAGGACGAGCCGCTGGTGCTCCAGGCTCGGCACGTAGCAGATGCGGTGCCCGAGCTGGATTGCGGTGCGATCGTGCCAGAAGCGGTCGAAGGCGTCGTTGGGGCGCAACCCGATGCCCGGAAAGGAGCGGTGGATGTCGGCGTAGCCGAGCTTGTCATGCCACACGCAGGCCGCGTGCCCGAACGGGGAGCCCGTCTCGAACGACGCCACACGCCGCCAGCCCTGCTTCATCAGGCTTTGCATCACGCGACGTGCCCGGCGCGGCTCGACGAGCACGTCGGCGTCGGTGGAGGAGCGGGCCACAGGCTGTCCGTCTTCAAGTTGCAGCAGCTCGGTGTGCAACGCAGGCCCCTTGATGTGCAGGGCTCGCGCGCCCTCTACCTCGCACACGAACTGGATGGCCGCATGCGTGAGCTGCAGCCGCTCGGGCGTCGGGATCACGGCACCTCCCGCAGCGCCTTCACGTCGATCAGGGAGCGCACAGCAGCGAGCGTGGCCTCCTCTATCGTCCTTCCCGGGGGTGCTCCGAACGCCTCCAAGCAGTGGGCGGCAAGCTCGTCGATGGTGCGCGGGGTGCTGCACAACCACAGGATGTCGACGGTCACCACGCTGCCGCGCACGAGGCGGTCGTCGACGAGCATGAGCGCGTCGGTGCCCTCCTCGAGCACGTCCAGAAGCTCCCCATTCGTTTGGTAACGCACGTCAGACCGTCCCCAATCGTGCTTCGACGAGTGGCTCCAGCGTCTCCCACTCGGAATATGTCCAGCGCTGGACGCCGTCGACGAGGTCAATGACGTTCGCGACGGCGTGCAGCGGCTCGGGCAAGCGGTGGATGGACGACGACTGCGGCACCAACTCTTCGATGGCGGTGAGCAGCGGCAGGTCTTCCACCGTCACGTCGGTGGCCTCCGGGTCTCGATGCAGCAGCACCAGCCCGACGAGGAGTGGCTCGGCCCCGATGCTCGCCAGGCCCAGCTCGTCGGGGGAGCGCTCGGCCTTGTAGTAGCGCCCCGCGCCCACGACGGACAGCGGCTTGGGATAGGGGGCGACGTCGCCGTCGGCGTTGACGCAGAGCGTCTCGTCAGTGACGTAGGAGTAGCGCTTCGACAGGCCTATCGTCAGCGTCGTCTTCCCCGTGCCGCCGGCGGCGGCGAAGGCGAGCGCCTTGCCGGTGACGGGGTGCGCGACGCACCCGGCGTGCAGGAGGAGCCGACGACCGATCCGGCGGGCGAGCAGGGCGCGGGTGATCGTCTGGGTGGCGGAGGTGAGCAGGGCCTCGATGTCGTGTGCGACGACGGTGTACTCGTCGTCGGGCTGGGGTTCGTCGAGGGTGTTCGCTGCGAACGCTTGGTCGAGGGTGCTCGCAGTGGGCTCCGCGTCGTTGGTGAGCTGCAGTCGCACAGTGGTTTCGGGGGCCTCATCTGGGCGTAGCGTGACGGGGTTCACCAGGCAGCGCGCCCACACGCGCCGGAGCTCGTCGGCCAGCAGCGCGTCCTGCTCTGGGCCTAGTGCACCGTCGGTGACAATGAGCTCTGCCAGGACGCCGATGCCGCGGATGAGGAGCGAGGCGCTCATGACAGCTCCGAGCAGTAGTGCTCTAGGGCGTCGAAGGCATCGTCGGGAGTGAAGCCCGTGGCGCGCAATTGGTCGAGGCGGAAAGCGCTGTGCAGTGGGCGGGGCGCGACGCTTTCCTTGCCCGCGGTGTATTCCTCCTGGGTGACGGGCGTGACGTCGTCAGGGTTGCGGCCGCGAAGCTCGAAGACGCGGCGGGCGATGTCGTACCAGCTCGTGACGGGGCCAAGATTGGAGACGTTGACCACCCCCTGCACGTCATGCTCGACAAGATGCACCAGGGCGCTTGCCAGCGTCGACGTGAAAGTGAGGCGCCCGGTGGCGTCGGCGATGACGGTGGGGGACACGCCTCGGTCGGCCAGGTCTGCCATGGTGCGGACGAAGTTGGGGCCTTCTCCCACCACCCAGCTCGTGCGGGCGATGAGGTGGCGCGGGGCGCCCATCGCGGCCAGGTCGCCGGCGGCCTTCGTCTGCCCATACACCCCCAGTGGACTGAGCGGCTCGTCCTCCGGGTGCTCTTCTGCGGATCCGTCGAAGACGTAGTCGGAGGAGACATGCACCAGCAGGAAGTCGTCGCGGCGGGCAGCCGCGGCCAGTCGCGCGACGGCGGTGGCGTTGACGGCCCACGCCCGACGGTGACCCTCCGGTGTCTCGGCGGCGTCGACGGCGGTGTAGGCGGCGGCGTTGATGACCACGTCGAAGCCCGAGAAGTCGTAGGCCTCGATCGCGGCCGGATCTTCCAGATTCAGCGCGTCACGGCGAAGCGCCGTCGCCTCCGGCAACAACCGCTGGAGTTCGGTGCCGAGCTGCCCGTCGGCGCCCAGAATCAGCACCTCGCGGGAGGCGAGGGGGGCCGTCGCTCGGGGGCGCATGGGGGTTACGTCGGCCAGCCGCGGATGGGCGCGGTCGGCGTCGGAGATTTCCGCTTGCTCAGCGGGGATGGGCCAGTCGATGGCGACGGTGTCGTCGAAGAGATTGAGGTAGGTGTATTTTGAGCGCGCCTCGGGAGACCAGTGGTCGTTGACGAGGTAGGAGTAGACGGTTCCGTCTTCGAGCGCCTGGTAGGAGTTGCCCACCCCGTAGGGCACGAACACGGCTGTCTCGGGGCCCATCTCGACGGTGAACACTCGGCCGAACCCGTCGCCTTCGCGCAGATCCACCCAGGCGCCGAAGATGCGTCCGGTGGCGCAGGAGACGAGCTTGTCCCACGGCTCGGCGTGGATGCCGCGGGTGGCTCCGGCGTGGGCGTTGAACGACATGTTGTTCTGCACCGGGCCGAAGTCGGGCAGGCCGAGGGCGAGCATCTTCTCGCGCTGCCAATTTTCCTTGAACCAGCCGCGAGCATCGCCGTGCACGGGGAGGTGTAGCACGAGCAGGCCGTCGATGGGGGTGCGCTCCACCCGCAACTGCGTCATTGCGTACCTTCCCTCGAGTTCCTCATGTCAGCCTGGAGTATACCGTTGGGATAAGGATTGTCACTGCGCATGCCAGGGAGTGCGTCAGTAGAATGCGTCCCATGTCTCCACTCGTGCTCGCACCCCTCATTGTTGCCGTTGTTCTCGCGGTGAGCGGAATCGCAAAGGTGCGCCAACCGGAGGATGTCGCGAGCGCGTTCAGCGCGCTGCGCCTGCCGCGCTGGCTGGATCGCTCGTGCTTCCGGCTCGCGCTGCCCTGGGCAGAGTTGGCGTTGGCAGTGGCGCTGCTCGTGCTGCCTGGAGTGGCGGGGGTGATCGTCGCGGTGGCGGCACTAGCGCTGATGCTCGCCTACACCGTCGTCATTGGGCGGGCGCTCACCTTCGGCTACCCCGTGGATTGCAATTGCTTCGGGCGGCTCGGCATGGGTGAGGTGACCCGTCGCACGCTCGCCCGCAACGTGCTGCTCACCCTCGTTGCGGGCGTGGGTGTGGCCTACGCGGTCGCGGTTGGACGCATGCCTTTGGGCTATGTAGTCACCGGCGGGCCCAGCGTGTGGGGCTGGGTGTTGGGCGCAGGCGTGGCGGCGCTGGTGGCGACGCTGGTCGTTGGGGGACGCCCGACGGGCATGTCCGGCCCCGTCGTGGGCGAGGTTGCGGAGGTAGCACGAGACGGCGGGGAGCTCGACTACGTGCGGCACCCGACGCCGCCGGCGGCGGTCATCACCGCCACGGGTGTGACCTACTCGGTGCGGGAGCTGGCGAGGACGCAGGCGCAGCTGCTGGTGTTCACCTCTCCAAGCTGCGGCTCCTGCAAGCCGGTCAGCGAACGGATGGGGCAGATGCGGGAGAAGCTCGGGCCAGTGGCGCTGCGCGAGGTGTACACGATGGAGGTTGAGCGAGGGCTGGAGCTGGAGGAGAAGGGCGACATCGCCCCCATCGAGCACGCCCTGTTCGACCCGCACCGGATGCTGCGCACCGCGCTCGAGGTAGGCGGAACCCCGGCAGCCGTGCTGCTCGGCACCGACGATCTCCTGGCCGGAGGCCCGGTGGTGGGGACGAGTAGCGTTCTGGAGTTTATCGAGGACGTAGCCGCCGAGATTGCCGCAGCGCTACCGCCAGAGGGCGAACAACCCCAAGCCGGTGACGAACCGCAGAATCAGTAGGCGCCAGAGCCGAGGAGCACGACGCGCACCGTGCGCAGGAGAATGGCGATGTCTTGCAGCATGGACCAGTTGTCGACGTAGTAGAGGTCGAGTCGAACGGTCTCGTCCCAGTCGAGGTCGGAGCGGCCGGAAACCTGCCACAGTCCGGTGATGCCGGGGCGCACGTCGAGGCGACGCAGCACGTGGCTCTTGTAGGTCTGCACTTCGCTGGGTAGTGCGGGGCGGGGGCCGACGAGGCTCATGTCGCCGAAGAGAACGTTGAAGAACTGCGGGAACTCGTCGAGGCTGTAGCGGCGGATGAAGCCACCGACGCGGGTGATGCGCGGGTCGTCTTCCATCTTGAACAGTGCGCCGTCGGCTTCATTCTTCGCCATGAGTTCGGCCTTCAGCTCCTCGGCATTGACCACCATGGAGCGGAACTTCAGGCACTCGAACTCCTTGCCCTTGGTACCCACGCGCACCTGCCGGAACAAGATGGGGCCGCCGTCGTCGAGCTTGATGGCCAGTGCCACGGCCAGCATGATGGGCCAAGACAGGAGGATGGCCACGCTTGCACCGAATATGTCGAAGACCCGTTTCGTCCAAGCGGTGGCTCGGGCTGCGGTGGGGCGCTCGACGTGCACCAGCGGGATGCCGGCGACGGGGCGGACCGTCATGCGGCTAGCGGAGATGTCGGTGAGGGCCGGCACGACGATGGTCTGCGCGTCCACGTCTTCCAGGGCGCGCGCGAGACGGTTGAAGTCGTGGGCGCGGCTGAAGGAGCCCTCCGCGAAGACCACGGCGTCAGCTTGGGAGGCTTCGATGGCGGTAACTGCGTCGCGTGGTGTGCCCAGCACAGGCAAGCCTCCCGGGGCCTCCATGCCTTGCTCATGGTTGCGCATGAGGAGCCCTACAGGGCGGTATCCCAGCCAGCGGTTGCGCTCGATGACTCGTAGCAGATCGTCGACGTGGCTTTGCTCGCCTGCCACCAGCACTCGCGTGTTGAACTTCCCGGAGCTCAGGGCCACGTGAAGTACCCGGCGCATTACCCAGCGGCCCAAGAGTAGTAGCGGGATGCCGATGGAGAACAGGAAGATGAAGAAGCCGCGGGAGAGCGGGTAGTCGAAGAGGTAGGCAGTCACCCCGAGCAGCGCCGCAACTAGGAGCGACATGTTGAGTACCCGCTTGAACTCCTGTGGCCCTGAGCCGAGCCATCGGCGCTCGTAGGTGCCAGCCAGAGCAAACAGGGCGAGCCAGGCAGGAATGAGGCCGGCTGCAATGGGTGCGACGAGCTGGTCGACGTCGCGACCTTCGTTCCTGAACCCGGGCACTGCCTGGCGCAGGTAGATGGCTGTAAACGTCACGATGACGAGCAGAACCAGATCTACGAGTGCCAGCCACAGTGCGGGTACGAACAGCTTTCTACGTCTGCGAACTCGAGCCATACGCTGCGGCGACCTCTTCTGAGCACCCACTGCTCTTCTCAACTACGCGGCCCAGTGTAATGGCCTGCGCAATGGGGGTGTCAATTGGTGTCTGGGTACGCTAAAATCCGCCTGAGGAGGGGCTTGCATTTCCAACAGGCGCAGGTCTGACCTTAGACTCTGCATGAGGCCAAGTTAGGGAGTGTGTTTCGATGACGGTGATTGACGTCGTTCGCTTGCTGCGCAAACAGTGGTTGCTGATTCTGGTAGCAGGCGCGATGGGTGTCGCTGGGGCAGCAGGATGGCTCTTTCTGCAGCCCGTGGTGTATGAGGCTCGTGCCACCGGGTATCTCATCGCTGCGGTGCCCTCGGGGGGAAGCGCCTACGACGCTCAGGCGACAACCACTTTCGCTGCCCAGCGGGTGCAGCAGTACATGCCGCTCATTGAAACCAAAGCCGTGGCGGATGAGATGGCGAAGGTGCTGCAGGAGCGCTCGCCAGGCGTGACGCCAGCCAAAATCTCAGCCGAGATCGTCGCCGGCTCGAACATTCTTGAGGTGCGCTCCCCCGGCAGGAACCCAGCGGAGGCGCAGGCGAGGGCCAACGCGGCGCTGCAGGCTATCGCGAACGTGATCCATCGCATGGAGACCATCCAGCCCTCCGCTGCGAAGGCCAATGAGGTTGGCAGCTTGGATGGCCTCCCGCAAGATGGTCAGCCAAGCGTGGCGCTCGTGAACTTCGAACCAGCCAATCTGCCCACCACGCCTGTCTCTCCCAATTGGCAACGTGGGTTGCTGCTTGGGGCCGGGCTGGGGTTGGTCGTCGGTGCGCTCGTTGCCGTCTTGCGCCGTACGCTGGATGCGCGCGTTCGTACTTCGAAGGAAGTGGAGGAGTACGCCAAGACCAGCGTGCTCGGTGTCATTCCTCAAACTGGCGAACTGAAGAAGCAGCGCAACAATGAAGCGCTGCAGGCGGAAACCGGCATGGCGTCGGAAGCGCTCAGGAAGCTGCGGACGAACCTCCGGTTTACGAGCCTCGACGATCCCCCTCGCTCCTTCGTGATCACCTCCCCTAACCCGGGCGAGGGCAAGTCGACGGTAGCTGCCAACCTGGCCAGAGTGCTTGCCGAGGCAGGGCATCAGGTGGTTCTCATCGACGCCGACCTTCGGCGCCCCATGCAGGCCGCGGCCTTCCACTTGGATAGCCACCTCGGGCTCACCCAGGTGCTCACGGGCGACGTCAGGCTTGAAGATGCCCTGCAGCAATCAGCTCAGCCCAACCTGAGGGTGCTCACGGCCGGCCGGATTCCTCCGAACCCCAGCGAAGTCACAGGTTCTCAGGTGATGGCCGACATCATCCAGACGCTGGAGATTGACAACATTGTCATCATCGATGCGCCTCCGCTGTTGCCAGTCACCGACGCCGCCGTGCTCACCGCGGCTTCAGACGGCGCCCTCCTCGTGGTTCGCGTGGGTAAGACGTACAAAGAGCAGGTGCACGTTGCGGCGAAGATCCTCGAACAAGTGCAGGGCAAACTGCTGGGAGCCGTGCTCAATGGCGCCACCAAGAAGACGATGGGGGAGGTTGTGTACGGTTACGGTAAGGGCTACGGGTACGGGGCAAGCTACTACACCTCGTACGAAGGTGGCGGTAAGCGCCGGGGCAAGAAGAAGGCCATCTCGCAACGTCCCGAGAGTGCAGTGAGCCCGGTTTCGGTGGAGCCGTACTCAGTGTCGCAGCCGCAGGCGACTCCCACGCGGGCTCGGCACGGCTGACCTCGGTTCGTCTTGTGAGGTCTTCGGTATGGCGACGATCTGGTGATATGACGATCACAGCCTCGCCCGGCCGAGTTCGGAATATACCGAAGTGGGGCGGCTAGACTGACAGCGTCGTCCCTCAGCACACGGAAGAGTGTCTCTTATGTCTACTACCCTCGTCACCGGCGGGGCCGGTTTCATCGGCAGCAACTACGTGCGTTATCTGATGGAGCACACCGACGATCAGGTGGTGGTGCTCGACGCCATGACCTACGCGGCTAACGAGGCATCGCTCGCCGGGCTTCCCGAGGGCAGGGTGCGGCTGGTGCGGGGTGATGTCGCCGACCCGGAGGTGGTCGAGGATGTGGTGCGCGGGGCGGATGTCGTCGTGCATTTTGCCGCGGAATCTCACAACGACAACTCGCTTTCAGACCCGTCGCCGTTCATCCGCACCAACCTGGTGGGTACCTTCAACCTCCTGGAGGCCGTGCGTCGCCACGACGTGCGCTACCACCACATCTCCACCGACGAGGTGTACGGCGATCTGGAACTCGACGACCCGGAGCGCTTCGTCGAAACCACGCCGTACCGCCCGTCGAGCCCGTACTCGGCGTCGAAGGCCGGCTCCGACCACCTCGTGCGTGCGTGGGTGCGCTCGTTCGGGGTGCGGGCCACCATCTCCAACTGCTCCAACAACTACGGGCCGAGGCAGCACGTCGAGAAGTTCATTCCACGCCAGATCACGAACCTCATCGACGGGGTGCACCCCAGGTTGTATGGGGCCGGGCTCAACGTGCGCGACTGGATTCACGTCGACGACCACAACTCGGCTGTGCTCGCCATCGTCGAACGTGGCCGCATTGGCGAGACGTACCTGATCGGTGCCGATGGGGAGATGAACAACAAGTCTGTGATCCAGATGATTTTGCGGCTGATGGGTGAGGACGAGAATGCGTTCGAGCACGTCCATGACCGCCCCGGCCATGATCTGCGCTACGCGATCGATGCAACTCTGTTGCGCACCGAGCTTGGGTGGGAACCGAGCTACAAGGATTTTGAGGATGGGCTTTCGGCCACCATCGACTGGTACCGCGCCAACGAAGATTGGTGGCGGCCTATGAAGGCTGCGACGGAGGCGAAGTACGCGAAGACTGGCCAGTAGGTGGCAGACGCAGCTGCTGCTGCCACCGCCTAAACGTTGGCGGCTGGGTGTTGGTGCCCGCCGTGGGCAACCGCCGCTTCGCGTGCCTGTGCAGGTGCAGGCAGCCTCACGCTCACCCCAGTAGCCTGTGCTCCGAGCAACTGATGAAGCTTAGGTGGAGACGGGTGAATAAAGCCGCTTGTCGGGGCGAGGTTGCAAGGACAATGACAAAGTTGGAGTACGTTGGGGCGTTGTGCTAGCGTACGAAGTGACCTTCAGACCTAGTATAGTAGGGGGCTTTGCCAGATGGCTGAGTTTGACAAGGCGGTGCGCCGCCGGACAGTAGTTCAGGGAATGGCGTGGTCGGTGCCGGCAGTAGTGGCAGCCAACCACCTTCCCGCCTTCGCAGCGAGCGCCTGCATTGATCACGCCGAATCATGGGGCGGTCACTTCACTGCATCGCATCTTCAGTCCACCCGCATCCCGCTGCCTGGCACCAAGATCACCAATGATTCGATCTACGCGGGCAATCTTGACGGCGATGTCATTAGAACAGACCGTCTCCCGGAGGTCTATCGGCAGTACCCGTGGGTGGATAACTTTGCGGTCATATCGCAGAGTGGCGATGCCACCGACGGCAGCATCTTGAAGCTCACCTTCCCTCAGCCCGCGTACTGTGTTGAGTTCCTTCTTCACGACATCGACTCCCAGCGCTCCGGCCCCAGAGACTTGTATCAAGACTCGGTCACGGTGACGGCTGACGGCGGCGTTGTCAACGCGGTAGCATTCAATGCCCAGCATCTTCGGATCAAAAACAACGATTCATCGAGCGTCACCGTTGAGAGCCCCCACGAACTGTCGTCGCTCTCCAGCCGGTATGAATGGGATATGTACAAGTCAACCAATGGCACGGCGGCAATTAGCATCGTTGGCCCCATCAACGGGCTATCCATTCAGTACCGGAATGTGAGCCCGTATCTGAATCGCGGCAGTCGCCATAACTACCAGCAGATGGCTGTGAGCAACATCAAATACTCCATCAACCGGTGTGACTGCGGCGCTAACTAGCGCTCAGGGCTGTCCGAGCGCGTCGCTCTCGGGCACCCGAACATGGTTCTGAGTTCACTGCTGGAACAGTAGTGAACTGAAGATGGTAGCGACCGAGCCCCCTTACGTGGCTCGGTCGCTTTCTTCTGCCCGCTGCCCACCGACTCGATGTGGCTATTGCGCACCGGTTGCTTCTGTTTCAAGGGGAATGTGCTTCAGGCGGGTGCGGATGCCGACCCGATGATTTCCCTGGTGTCGGGGCACGCACGAGCCACGCGATTATGCCTGCCTGAGCCAACAAAGCCGCTTGCCAGGGCGGGTACTCAAGAAGTGAACCACAAGTTGGAGCGGGCTGAAGAGTTGTGCTAGCGTTCGAAGCGATCTTCAGACCTAATAGAAAGTTTTGCTTAGATGACTGAGTTTGATAAGTCGGTGCGCCGCCGGACAGTGGTCCAAGGAATGGCGTGGTCGGTGCCCGCCGTGGTGGCAGCCAGCCAACTTCCCGCCTTCGCGGCGAGTGCCTGCATTGACGAGGCCGAATCATGGGGTGGAAATTTCTCCGCAAAGCATGTTCAAGCCACCCGTGTGCCGCTGCCCGGCACCCAGATCACCAAGGATAGTTTCTACGCGGGCAGCCTTGACGGAGAAATCCTTAATGCGGGCAAGTACCCGGCAATTTTCCGGCAGTATCCCTGGGTGAAGAACCTGGCGGTGGTAGCTCAGAACGGCGATACCTCCCAGGGCACTCTGTTGAAGATCAAGTTTCCTCAGCCCGCGTACTGCGTTGAGTTCCTGCTGCATGATATCGACTCGAAGCACTCCGGGCCCCGTGACCGGCATCAAGACTCAGTCACTGTGACTGCCAAGAACGGCGTTGTCAACGCGACGGTGTTTAATCAAGAGCATCTTCGAGTGCTCAACAACGGCTCATCGAGTGTCACCGTTGAGAGCCCTCACGTCATTAATTCGCTTTTCTCCAAGCAGTATGACTGGGATATGTACACCGAGACGAAGGGTACTGCGGCAATTAGCATCGTCGGCCCGATCACCGAGCTCTGCATGCACTTCAAGGATGTTACCCCGGGCCTGGATACGGGTAGCCGCCACAACTACCAGCAGATCGCCGTGAGCAACATCAAGTACTCCATCAACAAGTGTGATTGCTGAACCTAGTGCGTCTAGGCGGCCCGAGCGTGTTACCCTTGGGCGCCTGATAACGTTTCCGGATGCGCTGGCACAATAGGCAGCTGGAGATTGTAGCGACCGAGCTCACCCGCGTAGCTCGGTCGCTTTACTCCGTTTGCAACGGCCACGCAGATGCCCCGCTTCGCTCAGGCGCTGCCAGCAGCTCTATGCTGAATCCGAGAAACAGGTAGGGGAGACCAGTTGTGACACAGTCGGGAGCAGCGAAGGCTGGCCTCTACACACTGACGGGCACTGCGGTGCATATGCTCGTGCAAATCGCCGGGCTGGTGATCCTCGCCCGCGTGCTTCAACCTGCAGAATTCGGGGTGTACGCCGTCGCGATGACCGTCATTGGCATCACGACGCTGTTCCAAGATCTGGGGTTGTCCACCGCCGCGGTACAGGCAAAGGAACTGCCGACGCAGGTACGGACTAACCTCTGGTGGATCAATGCCAGCGTGGGGGGCGGGCTGGCGCTGCTCACTGTAGCCCTCGCGCCGTTAGCCGCGTGGTTCTACCGCGAGCCAGCGGTGCAGACCGTCCTTTATGTGATGGCGCCAACACTGCTCCTGGCAGGCTTTTCTGCTCAGTATCGAGCCAGCCTCATGCGTTCGATGCGCTATGGCATCCTGGCGATCATCGACACCACTGCGGCAGTGGTTGGGATGACCCTCTCCCTCTTGCTTGCCTTCAGCGGCGGAGGCGTGTTGGCTCTGACCGTTCCGCAAGTGGTGACTGGCGTAGGTACCTTGACCGCCGTCGTGTGGGCCGCGAAATGGTTTCCAGGCCGCGCCAGACGGGGCTTCGGCACTCGGAAGCTGCTGCGATTTGGCGTCGCCTATTTCCTCACAGGTCTGTTGACCTATGCTCATCGAAACCTGGACGTGGTGTTGCTCGGCCGCCTGTACAGCAAGGCTGTGGTAGGGGGTTTCAACCGCGCTTCCCAAATCACGAGAGCCCCGCTGAGTATGCTCTCCAATCCCTTCGCGCGCGTTGCGCTTTCAACCATGGCGCCCGTGCAAGACGACACCAAGGCGCTCGCCTCCCTGGCTCGAAAAGGCCAGATCATGTTGAATGTTCCCATCGCTTTCGTCGCGGGGGGGCTGGCCGCGGCTGCCGGTCCTCTGGTGGAGCTGGCGCTCGGCAACGGCTGGGGCGCATCGGTGCCGTTCGTTCGTTTGATCGCAGCCTCCGAAGCATTTGCTCTCATGGGGTCTGTCGCTGGGTGGATCCTCACAAGCTGCGGACGCGGCAGGACGCTCATCCATCTGTCAGCGATTTCCTTGGCAACCAAGGCCGTCTTGGTCGGAATCGGCACGCTCTGGGGCGCCTACGGCATTGTCGCAGGGGTAGCGATCTCACACGTGATCCTCTGGCCGTTCTCCTTGTACTGGGCGGGCCGCGTTACGGGAGTGCGCACCAAGGAGTTGCTAGCCAGTTCCACTATGCAAGCGGCTATCGGCACCGTGAGTGCCCTCGGTGCCTGGGGTGTGGCCTCCATGTTCGTTGGTTGGCTGCCCGCACTGGCACAGCTGGTGGTGATCGGCGTCCTGCTCCTGTGCTTCCACGGCGTTGCGATGTGGCTGTGCCCAGGCTATCGAGCCGACGTGCGTTTCGCGGTGAACGGTGTTCGGTCTGCGTTGAAACGATCGTGAATCGTCGCCTCCACGGCTAGCAATGGAGGCCAGCGGGCGCCTGGATGCTCACGGTTGGAGCAGCTGTTGCATCTTGTGCTCTGCCAGCTCGAAATCGGCGAGCGTATCGATGTCGATGCCTTCGATCTCCTCCATGATGAACAGCCCAATCCGTCCACCCAGACGGTTGTGTTGCTCGGCGTAGACGTGCGTGGCCGTCACGTACACCGAGCCGGTTTCCCGATACCGAAGCTCCGCCTCCGTCATGTCCTGACGGCGACGCCGGTGCTCGAAATCCCAATGGGGCACTGCACGCCCACCTTCCGAGGCCCAGAGGAACGGGGGGCATGCCACGACGCCCACCAGCGAGTCCACATCGGTTCCCTCAAACTGCTCGATCGCGCGCGTCAGCGTGCCGCGCAGCCGGATGGGCGAGGTGGCCTGCAACAGCATCACCGCGTCGGGCCGTTCGTCGCGCCCGGTGAGCACATCGATCACATGTTCCACGACGGGCTCCGTCGGCGTGGTGTCTTGCGCGAGCTCCACTGGGCGCCCAACCACTTCCGCACCAGCGGAGCGGGAGACTTCGGCGATCTCGGCATCCTCGGTGGAGACGATCACGTGCAGCCCTTCGACGGCGAGCGCCTGCTCAATCGTCCACACGATGAGTGGTTTGCCAGCCAGCAGCTGGAGATTCTTGCGCGGAATACCCTTCGACCCACCACGGGCGGGGATCACTGCAACGTAGCGGCTCATCAGATGTCCTTCGTTGTCGTGCCGGTGTTGGAGGCTTGTGTCCACTGGCTTCGGATCAGCGTGGCGGGTGCAGCGGGGTAGGTGTTCTCCCAGTGGGTGGGGGCATCCCCCCAGCGGGCCATGCCGTAGCGAGCCCAGAACTCCTCGAGCCAGGCAGGCGGGTTCACATGGAACACCCACGATGGTACGCCCCGAGCCGCAGCCTCCAATACCCCGGTGGAAAACGCCGCGACGACGGGCCGGTCCAGCAGGGCGAGCGTGCCGTCAGCGTCAATCTCCATCCCCAGGCGACGCCAGAGCGCATGCTGAGCGCGGGAGAGCTTGTCCTCCTCCCGCGGATGAGGACGGTAGGTGGCCTTAGTCATGCGCCAGAACGTCGTGACGGAACGGGTCATCGACCAACGGCTCAGCTCCGCACCGTGCAGCTGTCCAAGAAATACCGGGCGCTCGAAGCGGCTGATGTGCGGCGCCGGGTGCCCAGCCGCGGCGGCGAGCATGGGGGAACCCACGTCCACGAACGCCAGATCCGGGCGGCCAGCCCCAAGATACTCTGAATCCGCCGGCGACCAGGTCAACACCGTGGCCCCAGGTGGTGGGGGAGGCGCGAACGGCGTCAGGAGTCCATGTTGCACCACCCATTGCTGCCAGCTACGCTTCCGGGCGAGCTGATGGGCCCAGGCCCCTGCTGGCAGGTGATCACCGATCGACGCCACGGCTTCCACCGACGACGGCAGGGCCTCTGCCGACGGCAACGCGCGCCACGCCCCGGCGGGGAGCTCCAGATTCACCGTCGTCGGTTTCACGATCACGGCATCCAGGGCATCACCGAGCGGGGTGAGCAGCGAGTGATGGTTAGTAGGCGAGTTGGAATCGCAGGCGACGAGCAGCTTCGGCTCCGAGCCTCGCACCAGGAACTCGAAGGTCACCGGGGAGCCGGATCCGCCTTTGCGGGTGAGCCTGTCCTTCAGCACGTGGAGCCGTCGACGAGACGCCTGCCACGCTGCCCACGAGCCGTGGTCGGTGAACTTCAACCCCACAGCTTCGCCACCTCCTTGGCCCGGTGCACGAACGTGTGTTCAGCGAGCGTGCGGCGCTGGCCCGCGTCTCTGATGGTGTCTCCCCAGCGGTCGTCGCGGATGCACCGTCGGGCGAGCTCGACGAGCTCCTCCTCGCTGTCGAACACCAACACTTCCTTGCCCGGCTCGTAGTACTCCGCCACGTCGGGTCGGTCAATGAGTTGCACGCCACCCACGCCCGGGGCCTCGAAGGTTTTCATCGTGAAGCCGTCCTGATCGAAATGGACATTCAGCGCCGCCGGGGCTCCTGCTGTCAATTCGTAGCCCTGCAAGCGCGGCACATCCCGCATGGAGCGCACGTTAGGGCGTCGCCACTGCCACGTCCTCGCGCGGTCGAAAAGGTGCTTACTCCACGAGCGACCCACCGCCATCACGGGCACCTCGGCACGAACGAGTGCTTCGACGAACTGCTGCCGACGCGGATACCGGGCCCCGATGAAGAGGATGTCGTTGGACTGCCTGCGCCCAGTGGGAACCATGGTGTGGTCGAACGCGTTGGGCACATGGATGCATTCGCGCCCGGCAACCGCAAACGCTTGGGCATCCAGTGGCGAGTAGGTGATGAGCTGCGGAAAGCGGTTCAGCGTGGCCTCGGTGTGGTTGGTGCGTCGAACCTCGTCCCAGAGCCAGAGAATACGTCGGGCGCCTACCTTGTCGATGGCATCGAAGACCACGTCGTCCACGTGGTCGCCTCGAATGATGATGACGACATCCGGGCGTGCTGCTCGGATTGCCTCGGCAGTGCTGGCCCCGGCACGCACCCCGGCTTCGTCCTTGAGGCCGAGCTTGGTTGGCAGCTCGACGCGCGCCTTGTGCTGCAGCTTTGCCCGGAAGCCATCCAACCGGTCGTACTCGTGGAGCGTGACCTCGTGCCCGGATAGCTCGAAGCCACGCGCAATCGACTGGGCGTACCCGTGGAAGGCGGGTGCGACGAACATGACGTGCGGAAGGCTCATGGCTGGTACCCCTCTTTACCATGGCGCATGGCCCACGCATGCGCGATGAGTTGGCGTTCGTGCCTGCGGGTGCGTCGCGCGTTCACGCCCTCGACGCGCCTGGCCTGACGGGTGAGGTTCCAGAGGAAATTGATGTCGGTGGCGATGAGTAACAGCGCGCGCAACCCTCGCACGCCTCCCCACTTCTGCGCGTATTGGAAGCGGGAGTCCGTCACCCAACCCCGACGACGGTCCGACGGCGTCGACCCGCCCGCCGCATGCTCCACCAATACCTCGGGTAGGTACATCGACGGAACCCCGGCCTCGCTCAGGCGACGTTGGAGATCCACCTCCTCGCTGTTCATGAAGAAGCGCTCATCCATACCGCCGACGCGCTCGAACGCGTCGCGGGGGATCAACATGCAGGCTCCCATGACCCAATCCACAGAGACGGCGCTGCTGGAAGCGTGCGCTTTGAGGTCATGTCCGACGAACCGATGCCACAGCTTGGTGTGTCTGATCCGGGCCAGTGGTGTGAGCCACTCCCAGGCATGATGGCGGGCCTTCGGCCAGCGGCGGGCGGTGTAGTTGGCGGCACCGTGTTCGATGACCTTCGGGCTGATGACCGTGTTCGGGAACTTCGTCGCTGCCTGCGCGAGCTTGGAGAAGAAGTTCGGCGATAGGGAGAGGTCGCTGTTGAGGATCAGGAGGTAGTCGCCTGTCGCAGCGGCCGCGGCAGAGTTGACGTTCGAGCCGAAGCCGCCGTTGCGTTGCCTGCGGATGAGTTGATACCCGGAGCCTTCTGGGAACGGGGAGGGGGAACAGTCGTCGCTGACGATGATCTCGATGTCTGGGGCGCCGTGTTGAGCTTCAAGCTGGGCGATCAACGCTTGCGTGGGTTCGCTGTCACCGTAGTGCGGGATGATGGCGCTGATGCTAGGCCGCTGCGTCATGACAGCGCACCAGGCTCATCGTCGGGGCCGGTGCACAGCACCAACTCCGTAGTGGGAGCGGTGAGGAGGACTGTCGAGAGCGACACGGCACGGAGACCAGTGATGTGTGATGTCCAGTCTTGCAAGGCCCCTCGTCTCTACTGTGCTGCGGCAATGAGTGTCGCTCAGCGCCATATTAGCCCGGATCCATCACATTGTCGTCTGCGATTCCTGTGCGACGCACCAAGCCGTCCCGAAGATTAAGGTGGTGGTTCCGACGTGCGACGCGGCGGCGCGATGTAACGCTAAGCTGTGGGCGACGAGAGAAAGGTGCTGGGCCCTGGGCACTCAACGCAGAATGCATTGGATGGACTCATTGCGTGGGCTGGCCGTTAGTCTGGTGGTCCTTCACCACGCCGCTGGCATCCCTCGTGTACTCCAGGTTGGAGGCGACCTGTCCTTGCCAAGCTGGGACGCTTTCGTCTCTTGATTCGCAGCGTTTCGCATGCCGATGCTGTTGGCGATGTCTGGAATGCTGCTTGCAAATTCGGTACACAAGCCGCTCAGCTCCTTCGCCTCAGGGAAGTTACGTAGGGTTCTTTGGCCGTATGTCGTGTGGACATTGGTGACGCTGGCTTGCCTGGGGGAGCTCTCGAGCGCTACCCGACCGCAGACTTGGATCGTCGGCCCATACCACATGTGGTTCTTGGCAGTTCTGCTTTGCTGCTACCCGATTGCGTGGTTCACGCGCTGGATACCAGCGTGGGTCATGATGTTGGGCATGTTGGGGGTGCTCGTGGTGGCTGACCCATCGACGAACTGGATCCGGCGTGTACTGTTCTTCGGTGCCATGTTCATGCTGGGTGTGGCAGTTCGTCGCCATTTGACCTCGATCCTTACCATGCCTGTTTGGATCGTTGGGGTGGCTGGCCTCGTGGGAGTTGTGATCGCCTGTTCCCATGCCTTTGGCTGGGGGATTCCGATGGTCGATCAGGGACAGGTTTGGACGTGGCTATTGCCTTGGGAGGGCGTCTTCACGGTCATCTGGTTGTGGTCTAGAGCACCACGGATGCCAGCGCTCGAGTGGCTCGGTCAGAAGTCGATAGTGCTGTACTGCGTTCACTTTCCAGCGCAAGCGTTGTCGGCGTTGGCATTTCAGGAAGTGGCCGAGAGCGCTCCTTGGCTCTTCCTACTGATTCAAATTACCGTGGGCTTCGCGGTCCCCGCTCTATTCTTGTGGGGCTACCGCTTCACTGGTTTGCTCTTCGAGTTTCCCCAGCTTCCGGCGCACAAAAGGCAAGAAATGCGCCGGTGAGGGTGTTTGTGCCGCCGAGCAATCAGCCAGGGCACGGCGCCGAAGAGGCTCAGATGCCCGACGCCGAGACGAAGAGCTGGCCAGTTCCGGAGGTTACGACGTGTTCTCCAGCGGGGATGAACACGGCCTCGCCACAGCTGAGTGTGAGGCGCCGATCCCCATCAAGGACGAACTCGCCTTCGGTGACGAGCGCGATGCGGCCCGCATCCTCACGGGGCATGGTGAGGCGGGTGTCGCTGGTGGGTGTGAGCAGCCACACCTCGAACTCGGGAAACGTCGTCGGGTAGCGGAAGAGGCCCTCGGAACCCTCGGGGAGCTGGACTTGTGGATGGAGGGTGCGAAAGCTGACCAAGCCTTGGAGCCCGTCGACGTCGATGTGCTTGGTGGTGAGCCCGCCGCGAAGGACGTTGTCGGACGAGGCCATCACCTCGATGCCGGTGCCGCGCAGGTAGGCGTGCAGGACGCCGGCCTCGAGCGCTATGGCTTCGCCGGGGGCGAGCGTGACGCGGTTCATGAGTAGCGCCGCGAGGATGCCCGGGTCGCCGGGGAAGTGCTCGTTGATCTCGATGGCCGTGCGGGCGAATTCCCCAACAGTGCCGGGTGCGTCGAGGAGTTCTGCCGCGCGGGAGAGCACCAGGTTCACTAGGTCTCGGTGCTCGCCGATGGTGAGGACGTCCAGGAACACCTTCTGCAGCGCGGTCTGCTCGGAATGCTCGCGCAGTGGCTCGATGATGGCGGCAAGCTCTTCACCAGCTCCCAGTGCCTCGAACAGCGTGGCGGATTCAAGCGGGTCGCGGAAACCGACGAGGCCCTCGAACGGGGTGAGCGCAATGATGATTTCGGGCTTGGGCCAATCATCCTTGTAGGAGCGCTCGGGGTGGCTGAGCGGCAGCCCGGCCAGGGACTCCTGCGCGTAGCCGGCGACGGCCTGCTCGCGTGTGGGGTGCACCTGAAGGCTGAGCGGGCCCGCCGCCGAGAGGATCTTCATCAGGTAGGGGAGTTTGGCGCCGTAGGCCTCGATGGAGGCGTCGCCGATGTTCTCGGGGTAGCGCTCAAGATGGGAGGCGAGGGTCTCGTTCGGATTGTCAAGGTAATGCGTGGGGCCAGCATGATGGGCGCCAAGCCAGTACTCGGCCCACGGCTGACCGTCGGGTTCGACGCCGAGCAGGCGCGGAATCTCGGTGCGGTTCCCCCACGCAAAATGCTGCACGGCGCCTGACAACCGATGCATCGGTAGTTCCCTCTCTTCTCCTTGTCGGGCCTAACCCTAACCCATCTGAACTGAAATCACAGAACCCTGAGGAAACTCACAGAGAGCTCAACGTGGCTGAGGTGCTGCCTTAAGCTCAGGCTTACGGTAGGCGGAGGGGAGCTGATCGCGTTGGGACTCCTCTCTGAACTTGCAGTAATGGTATAGATACAAACCAATCGCTACCGCCAAGGCTGGGTGCGTAATAGAAAATCCGATGTTGATGGAGCAGATAAACCCAGCAATCACTCCGGCTTCGACCCAAACGGGCCGGGATTTGGAAGGCACCCGGTGGATGGTCAGGAAGAGTGCCACAATAAAGGCGTACAGCAAATACAACGCAATTTTCCCGCCCTCAGCCTGCATTGCTAGGTAACTATTGTGAAAGAACAGGGTAATGTTGTCGAGCTTTGCAACTGCAGTACCAAGCCCGTTGCCTGTCCATCCAGCCTGTTGGACTTGGAGCTGTTCGGCTAATATCAAGCGTTCGCGCAGGGCGTCGGAGCCGTCGCGGTCTGCAAACCAACCGCGCTCCTCCATGACCCCGTAGATCCAGGCATAAAACCAAACAGTGGAGGCCAAGGCGAGAGCCGCTGGCCAGCGAGGAAGAAACCTGCTAACCAAAATCCACAACGTTGCGATGGCGAGCGCAAACATGGTGGTTCGAGATTGAGTAAGCCACACTCCGAATACAGCAACGGTAAAGAGTGCCCATCGCCACGGGCGTAGCCTCGAGTCGAGCCCTTGGGCGAAGCTCAAGCCGAGCGTAACCAAGATGAACCCAGCCGCGTTTGGGTCGCCCAATACCCCCGTCAAACGACCAGTATACGAACTCTCCTCCATGAGGATGACGCTCGTTACTAGGGCAAGCAGATATCCCAAGATGCCGCCCACAGTGAGGGATTTCAATCCAAGTCGACCAGATGCGATTGCTCCTCCAATGAGAAGCAGAACGAGGATGTTGCCCATTCGGCGGATGTTCCAGTCGCCATGAATAACAACAGTGGTGAACACTAACCACAAAAAGAGCGCCACGGCCGTTACCGTGATGAACGGGAGCCGCAGGCGCCATTTAGGTTTTCGGAAGCTTGCTATGGCGACAAGCCCCACAGCAGCCAACGTGTTGGTTGGCAGGCCAGAAATCGAGAAGTCAAGCCAAACAAAGTAATCTCTTGCTGTTAGGAAAATAGCCAGGGATGCAATAAAAAAGCTGAGCGGATCATCAAATCGATCTGACCCCCCACGGATTTCGGAGTTCAAAACTGGCCCAGCCCTTCCGACACGGCTTGAGAAAACGAGACACGGTTAATCGAGATCATCTTAAGCGAAGCCACCCAGCTCCCCAACGTGCTCCTCAAGCCTTCTGCGGAAGTGTGGCTCAGCGAAGCGCTCGGCGTGGCCACGGATCGCATCGTGATCCCAGTTTGTCCCCAAGCTTTCACGCACCGCGGTCGCGATCGCCTCGGCTGTCGGGGCTGGGAAGAACACCCCGCTCAGACCTTCGGCCACGGTGTCGAGGTAGCCGCCGGCGTGGAGGGCCAGCGTCGGTGTGCCGAAGGCACCAGCCTCGAGAGGAGTGAGGCCGTAATCTTCGAAGCTTGGCGCGATGAGTGCTCGTGCGTTGGCGTAGCACCAGGCGAGTTCGCCGTCGGAGATGCCTTCGAACATGCGCACATTCCTGGGCAGGTTGCGCTGGAGCTCATCGCGCATCGGCCCCTTGCCCACGATAACGAGCCGCTCATCGGGCATGGCGCGGAAGGCGTCGATCGCCTTGTCCACATTCTTGTACGGCATGAGCCGGCTGACGATGAGGTGGAAGCCGTCGGCCCAGTCGGCCAAGGCTGCCAGCGGTGTGGGGGAGGTGTGATTGCTCACCGCCGGTGGCGCAGGCACCACAGTTGCGTCGATGCCGTACACATCCTTGATGCGCTCCCGCACGACGGTGGAATTGGCGAGGTAGCGGTCGGCGCTGCGGGCCGCCCGCTGATCCCACCGGATGAGGGAGGGACGCAACGCAGCGAGGCCAAGCCCGATGGGGCTCAGACGACGGCCGTCTCCCAGATAATCGTCGACGAGGTACAGGAAGCGAGCAGGGGAGTGGCAGTAGACGAGCTTGCGGCCCGTCGTGCGAAATCCGTGGGCAAACCCCGTCGTGGAGACGAGGAGGACGTCGGCGTCGATAACGGGCGAGGCATCGATACCCCGCTGGTAGAGCGGCAGCCCGAATCGGTGGTCGCGGCGTAGCAGGTGCAGCCTGTCGAGCCCGGTGGTGAAGATTCGGCGCTCCTTGAACTCAGGAAACGTCGTCTCCGGGTTGTAGACGGTGGTGTACAAATCGGCGTCCGGGAATGCTCGCAGCATTGCCAACACGACGCGCTCGGCGCCTCCGCGCTGGGTGAGGTAGTCGTGGGCGATGGCCACCTTGGGTCTGGTCATAATCAGAAGTCCGTGGTCGTGTCGGAGGGACGACGGTATCCCGCCACCCCCGCACCCTCCACCAGGAGAGCGATGAGTTTGCGGGAGATCCGCCGGGGAAGGACGCGCGCCAGTACATCGACGACGCGAGCTGCGACGACCAGCTCTCGTCGCGTCGAGTGCTTGCCGATTGCCAGCACGAGTTTGTTCCATATCGAGGAAGGGGAGGGCTCTGCCGGGGACAGCCTAGCTTCAGGATGCTTGCCCTCGAAGGTCCTGCGGGCGGCACCCGAGTGGAAGGCGCGCAGAACCCGCAAG
Source organism: uncultured Tessaracoccus sp. (assembly GCF_947255005.1). GTDB lineage: Bacteria > Actinomycetota > Actinomycetes > Propionibacteriales > Propionibacteriaceae > Arachnia. Next base: position 32,001 of record NZ_CAMYFI010000022.1, read on the forward strand.
CGTGTTGTCACCGCGGCCAGACGGTGTGGGGTGGCAAGCTCGCGGACGATCGTCACGGGGTTTCCGTCGGCAAACACACGGTAACCGTAATCGACGTCCTCCCAGCCATAGCTGCGATAGTCAGTGTCGTAGAGCCCAACGCGCTGCCATATCTCCCTCGTGACGGAGACGTTGCCGCCCCAATACCGCCACGCGGAATCCGATGGAGTGCGGTAGGCGGCGGCCTGAAACAGCTTGTCAGCCTCTGCCCCATAGGCGCGGGCGTAGGGAGTATCCGGCAACTCGTTGAGGCACAGCCCGATGGCGCCTCCGTGAGCCGTGGCTGCCGCCTTGTGTTGCCGCACGTAATCAGGCGCGGGCACGAGGTCGTCATCACACCGGATGAGGACGTCGCCCCCGGCCTCAGCGAAGCCGGCATTGAGCGCTGCCACACGGCCACGGTTGTCCGGGAACACGATGGATCGAACGGGCAGGTGCGCGTAGCGGGCAACGACCGATGCCGAGTCGTCAATGTCGCCGTCGATGACGACGATGGCCTCCCAATCGCGGTCATCTTGGGCCGCGAGCGCAGACAGCAGGACGGGCAGGCGCTTGGCGCCGCCGCGGCTGGGAATCACGATGGACGCGAGGGTCATCGTCCGGCTCCTTCCAGCTCTGTGAGCAGCGCGCCGAAGCGTTCGCGCCCGGCGGCGGGTGAGTAGCGTTCCTGCCAGCGGCGGTGGTTCTCCCGCAGGATGCCGGGAGCGGGTTGCGTGGCCGCCAGGCGGATCACCCGAGCCAGATCGGCGGCATCACCCTTACGGGCCATCCAAGGATACTTGGGGCCGACGATCTCCGGGATTGCCCCAGCATCGGTCACCACCAGTGGCACCTCGGCGGACATCGCCTCGGTCACAACCAGGCCGAAGGGCTCGTCAACGGTGGAGGGCACGACGACGACGTCGGTCAGCGCGTAGAACTCCTCAGGCGTCACCCAACCGAGCCGTTCGGTGACCGACGCGACGGGGGCCAGCGCACGCTCGACCGCCTGCCGCTGCTCCTCATCGACGAATCGTGCTTCGCCGGCGATCACCAGCCGGTAGTGCCCGCCCTGATGGTTGAGGCGCGCCACCGCTGCAGCGAGCGTGTCGATGCCCTTGTCGATGGAGGTTCGGCCGATGAAGCCAACCCTGTGGGCGTCCTCGTCTGCCCTCGTTCGGGCAGGATGGCTAACACCGGCGCTCCAATTCTCGAGCACTTGGCTGCCGAGGCCCACTGCCTTTGCCATGAACTCCGAGGGCACCACCACCCGTCTGGCCCCCACCACGGCGGCGCGGGCGGCGGGTACGAGCTTGCCCTTGGGCACAATATGCAGATGGACGACGCGTTCGCCGTGACCTGCCGTCGCGAGTGCCGGGCGCAAGCCGTTGCACCAAAGAAGACCTTCCCGACGCCTATCCCACTGACGTAGCCGCCACAGGTATTCCACCGTGCTCTTTGCGTGGACCTCGACCGTGTGGAAACCACGCTCGATGGACCGCCGCACGACGTCGTTGGGCGTGGAGGGGGCGACGACGGTCACATCATGCCCAAGGTCGCGGGCGATCTCAGCCATCGCGAACATCATCACCTCACCGCCGCCGAACTCGCCGTGGTTGCTTGCAAATGCCAGCTTCATCGAGACACCTCCATGTACACGCGCGCGATCTGCTGCGTCATTTCCGCGACGGTGGGCCAGCTTTCGCGCAGCACCGGCCGGGCCTCCAACTCCGCCTGCTCACGCATGCACTGCGCGACGGCGTCAACCTTCTCCGCAACCACGAGGCAGCGCGGCGGAAGGATCTCCGGGTTGCCGCCGACGGGAGTAGCCACGACACCGAGGCCGTTGACGGTGGCATCCAGTAGTGAGTAGGACGCGTTTTCCCACTTCGACAACTGCACGAGCACGTCATGCTCGGCCAGTGCCCGCTGTGCCTCCAGATTCCCGGGGAGCGAGACTCGATCTTCCAAGCCTAGCTCCCGCACCTGCGCCGAGATTGCCTCGCGGTCTGGGCCATCGCCCGCGACCGTGAGGGTCGCCTCCGCATCCAGCCGAGCGAACGCGGTGACGATCGCAGCGATGTTCTTCTCATGTGAGAGCCTCGACAACGACAGGTAGCGCTTGCCTGGGCGGCGGGCCGGCGTGTGCTCGGGGCGGTCCACTCCGTTGAGGACGACGGTGACCGGTGTCTTCGGAGACCAGTGGTGTTGGATCTGCTCGGCAGTTGATTGGCTCACTGCGATGATGTGGGCAAACCGTCGGCACCGCAAGCGGTGCGCTCGCTGCTTGGCCCAGGCGATGATCGGTTTGGTGTTGTACAGCAGGGGGTCAGCGGCAATGCCATGCTCCGTCGAGACCAGTTTCGGCGAAAGGCCCACGCAGGCCAGCGCCACGGCGAAGTCCGCCTTCGCCAGGTGGGAGTGCACGATCTGAGGCTTGAGCCGCGACACCAGCGCCCGCAAAACCCGCACAGACTTGCCGAACGAGGAGTCGAACGGAATCGGTGTGGTTGCCACACCCAAAGCGCGCAACTCATCCAGCAGCGGGCCTTCCGGGGCCGCGACGTGCAACCTCCAGCCGGGGATGTCCGCCCGGGCAACGTCGAGGATGTGCCGGGCGACACCGGCGAGGTTGCTCACCGGCGATACCCACAGTGTCAGAGGTGTTGTCACAGGTCAGAACCATTCCTCCAAGCGGTCGAGCGCCTTCCAGAAGCCCTCGCCGTTGTTCGTGTGGCCCATCCAGATTTCGGGAATGAAACCGACGGTGGGCGCGAGCCGGTCGAGTTGCTCGGCGAGCACGGGCCAATCCACCTCGCCTTCTCCGATCTGGGGACCTTCTCCGTCGACGCCTTCCGCGTCGACGATGTGCAGGTGATCCGACAGCGGAGCGAGTGCCTCCACGTAGGTGCTGAACGACATCTTGTGGAAGTTGGCGGCCAGCTTCGAATGCGAGATATCGAGGGTGAGGCGGCGCCCGTACTCGTTGCAGAAGTCGACGGTGTCTTGCAGCCCCATGAACAGGTTGTGGTACTGCTGACCGCCCATCAACCACGGGTATGGCGGCAGCGTCTGGGCAGTGAGGCGGATGTCCTGCTCATCGACGCGCTCGAGGGCCTGAGCGATCCTCGCGTACATCTTGGGCCGTTCGGAGGGGTCAACGAAGCCGTGCGCGGTGAAGCCACCCATCGTCGCGATGACCACTGGCGGCTCATCGACGGTGAAGTACTGCGTCATATGCCGGGTGAGGTCGATCACGCGCTGGAGTTCGAAAATGGAACGTTCCCAGATGTCGTCGTCCTCGCTGGCGAGGTTGACGATGAAGTCGCCGGCGTACAGGTCGGGAAGGTGGACGGTGAACCCGAACGGCAGCCGCCCCGAGAAGAAGTCTTCGGACTTCAGGTCGACATCCTTGTAAGAAAGGTGGAATTCGATGAAGTCGGGGTTCGTTCCCTGGATGAGCTTCGCGTAGTCGTGGTGGCGCACGGGCAGGCCCCAGGGGCGACGGAAGTGGTAGTCGCGCCCGACGCTCACGGCGTCAGTGAGATCGCCGGGGTAGAAGAA
>NZ_CAMYFI010000023.1 GCF_947255005.1 uncultured Tessaracoccus sp.
GCTGCCCGCCGGAAACGTTGGTGCCGCCCTGCGCGATCTCCGATTCGAGCCCGCCGTCCTTGGCCTCGACGAATCCCCTCGCTTGCGCGATCTCCAGCGCCCGCCACATGTCGTCCTCCGACGCGTCCGGCTCACCGTAGCGCAGGTTGCTGGCCACCGTGCCGCTGAACAGGTACGGCCGCTGCGGCACCAGCCCGATGCGCGCCCAGAGGTCTTCGTCGTGGTAGTCGCGCACGTCCACGCCGTCGACGAGCACCCGCCCGCCGGTCACGTCGAACAGGCGGGGAATGAGGTTCACGAGGGTGGATTTGCCGGCCCCGGTGGAGCCGATGATGGCGGTGGTCTGGCCGGGCTCGGCGGTGAAGGTGAGGTGCTTCAGCACGGGCGCGTCGGCGCCGGGGTAGGCGAAGCTGACGTCGTCGAAGTGCACGACGCCGCGCTCAGCGGGCGCCTGAACGGGGTGCTCCGGCTCCTCGACGGACGAATCGGTGCGCAGCACCTCCATGATGCGGTCGGCGCACACCGCGGCGCGGGGCGCGAGCACCAGCAGCATGGTCGTCATCATCACAGAGATGAGGATCTGCATCAGGTAGGAGATGAACGCGGTGAGCTGACCGATCTGGAGGTCCCCAGAGCTGATGCGGTGCGCACCAAACCACATCACACCCACCGTCGAGAGGTTCATCACCACGCCCACGAACGGGAACATGAACACCATCAGGCGCCCGACGTGCAGCGTCGTGGTGGTGAGGTCGTCGTTGGCGCCGTCGAAGCGTCGAGACTCGTGCTCCTCGCGCACGAAGGCCCGCACCACGCGCACGCCGGTGATTTGTTCGCGCAGGATTCGGTTGAGGTTGTCAATGCGCTCTTGCATGCGTTTGAACAGCGGGCCCATGAACGTGATGAGTACGACGATGCCCGAGCCCAATATGACGACCGCCACCAGGATGATCCAGGTCAGCCCGAAGTCTTCGCGCACGGCCATGATGACGCCGCCCGCCATCATGATGGGGGCGCCGATGAGCATCACGCAGGTCATGTGCACGAGCATCTGCACCTGCTGCACGTCGTTGGTGGAGCGGGTGATGAGGCTGGGGGCGCCGAACTTGTCGAGCTCCTTCGTGGAGAAGCTGAGCGCGCGGCCGAACACGGCAGCCCGCACGTCGCGCCCGAAGCCCATCGACGTGCGCGACGCGGCCCAGGTGGCGCCGATCTGCGCGGCGGCTTGGATGGCCGAAAGCGCCAGCATCACACCGCCCGTGCGCCAGATGTAGTCGGTATCGCCTACGATGACGCCCTCGTCGATGATGCGCGCGTTCAGCGTCGGCAGGTAGAGGTTCATGGCGGTGGCGATCACCTGGAGCCCGACGACGAGCGCCAGCAGCCCCCAGTACGGGCGGATGTAGACGTTGATGAGACGTCCGAGGTGTTTGATCATGCGGGTTTCCTCACTCCGTGCACGATGGTGCCGACGAGCACCTCGCGGCTGAGGGGGCTGGTGCCGGCGGCGTGGCGTCGGCGCTCGCCGAGCGCCAGGGCCAACACAAGTTGGGCGCACTCGGACGGCGCGACGGTGAGTTCGTCGGCGTGGGTTGCCAAGCGTTCCGTTAACAGTGCCGTGAGCTGGGCGTCGCGCTCCTGGAGGAGATCACGGGCGCAGCGCGCGTTCGCGTCGTGGCTAGGGTTGTTGTGTCCGATGAGGAAGGCCGAGCGCACCACGTCGAAGTAACGGCTGGCGGCCTCGAACGCGCCTTCGACATCCCCGACGAGCGTGCCGGGAAACGTCGTGGCGGCGACGATGGCGTCGAGGTGTTCGGGGGAGAGCGACGCGGTCACCGTCGCCTCGATAACCTCTTGCAGCGAATCGAAGGCACGGAAGATGGTTCCTTCAGCGACGCCAGCTGCCTCGGCGATCTGCTTCGTCGTAAGCTGCTGGCCGTACAGCTCCAACAGCGGGGCAGTTGCTTCGACGATGCTCGCGCGACGCTCGTCGCGGGTCATCCTGGGGGCTCGTGTCACAACCCAGCATCATAGTGAGCGCTCACTCACATGCCAAATGTGGGCCTATCCCTGCAGCAGCAGGCGGCGTGGCGGGCCTGAGCCCTTGGGTGCACCGAGGACGTTGAATCGCCGGTCACCCCAAAGTGGGGGTGCCGGAACTTCAGACTCTGACTGGCTTACTCGACAGCGATGTTCGCAGTGAGCGCCTGCACGTTTGCTGCGGCGGTTTCCTTGTCTTCCGGGCGTCCAGGAATGCCTGGCCGCAGCTGCCAGGGGCGTGGTCCGTCGCTGCGACGGTATTCGACGCCCAGCGCGTCCAAACGCTCCAGATGGTGGGTAAGGCGTGCTTCGAAATCGTCGAGGTCCCTGAGATCCGGGGCCCACAGTGCTTCCGCCAACGCGCACAAGCGGGGGAATACCTGGTAGTCGATGCTGCGCGGGGAGTCCGTGTGCTCGGTCCACATGTTGCCCTGTCCCCCGAGCACATGGCGCGCTTCTTCGTCGCTGATGCCGGGCGGCACGGGGCTGAACCCGTACACATCAGCGACGGTGGTGACGGTCGCCACAGGGATCGGCTCGCGGGGATCGTCTGACTGGCGGTAGTCGAGGTACACGGTGTCCTCGGGGCAGGCGATGACGTCGTTGCCCGCGCGGGCAGCAGCGATAGCGCCAGCCCACCCGCGCCACGAGAGCACCGTCGCATCCTTAGCGAGCCCTCCCTCCAGGATTTCGTCCCAGCCGAGCAGCTTCCGGTCATGCGAGGCGAGGTGCTCACCGATGCGGGAAATAAACCAGCTCTGCAGCGCGTGCTCGTCGGAAACGCCGAGCTCCTGCATGCGTTCCTGGGTGCGAGGGTCGGCTTCCCACTGCTGTTTGGGGCACTCGTCGCCGCCGACGTGGATGTACTCAGACGGGAACAATTCCACCACTTCGTCGAACACGTTGCAGAGGAACTCGATGGTGCGTTCCTCCACGTTGAAGACGTTGACGTTGATGCCCCAATTGGTCCACGGCTCGAGTGGTTCATCGACCACGCCGAGTTCGGGATAGGCGGCGATCGCCGCTTGGGCGTGGCCTGGGAGTTCGATTTCCGGAACGACGGTGATGCCCCGCGCTGAGGCGTAGGCGACGATCTCACGGATGTCGTCTTGTGTGTAGAAGCCGCCATGCGGGCGACCGTCGTGGCTCGCGTGTTCCCCCGCCCCAACCTGAGACTCTCGTCGCCAACTGCCCACCTCGGTGAGGCGTGGGTAGCGGAGAATCTCGATCCGCCATCCCTGATCGTCCGTAAGGTGAAGGTGCAACACGTTGAGGCGATGCATGGCCAAGAGGTCGATGAATCGCAGCACCTCCCTGACGGGAAGGAAATGACGAACGACGTCGAGTAGCGCGCCCCGCCACGGGTACTTTGGTTCGTCTTCGATCGTGACGGCGGGGATGACCCAATGGGTGTTCCGCAGCGGTGCCGAGCGGTAGATCTCAGGGGGGAGAAGCTGCAGTAGCGTCTGGACGGCCCATGTGGCCCCAACCTCGGTTGCTGCCGCGATGTGTACCCGATCAGGGGTTACTTCGACGCGGTAGCCCTCACGCGGGAGAGATTCGTCGACGCGCAGCCGGATCTGCCCGTCATCACCAAACCCAACCGGGAGTTGCGTGGCCCGCATCAGATTCGCCTGCAGCAGGCGTGACGCAGAGGAGAGTGCATCGTCCGTAGCAATGCGTGTGGAGGCGGACAAAGTGAATTCGCCGGTTCCCTTCTCGAGGTGGCGTACACGAGGAACGACGGATGTCATGAGCCCTCCTGGGAAGTGCGCGAGGTAACAGTTGGGTAACTACCAGTAGACCCTACTTGACATTTGTTTGCAAGACTCATTTACTAATAATTGTCCTAGGCAACGACGCCAACATCGGTGTGACGCTTCGCCTCGGGCTTCGCATCCCGCGAAACTCATATCCGCAAGAACGTCTTCTCAACGAAGGAGAGAAACGTGGCTATCAAGAAAACTGCTCTCGGCGCGGTCGGGCTGGCTGCCACCCTCCTGTTCACCGCATGCTCGGGTGGGGGAGGGGCCGAAGGTAAGCCGTCGGCCGACACCAATGCCGACACCAATGGCGAAGGCAAATCCATCACCGTGTGGGTAATGGAGGGCGACTACACCGACGAAACCCTCGGTGAGATCAACAAGCGCTTCACCGAACAAACCAAGGCCAAGGTCGACCTCCAGGTGCAGACCTGGGACGGCATCAACACCAAGATCTCGACGTCGCTTGCCACCGACACCCCGCCTGATGTGCTCGACATCGGTAACACGCAGGTCGCTTCCTACGCGGCCAACGGCGGACTCCTCGATCTGACGGAGAGCAAGGACGATCTCGCGCAGGGCCAGACGTGGCTGGACGGTCTCGTCGATCCGGCCACCATCGACGGCAAGCTCTACGCGGTTCCCGGCTTCGCCGGTGCACGTGCGGTGATTTACAACAAGAAGATGTGGAAGGACGCCGGGGTCACCGAGGTGCCTACCACGTACGAAGAGCTCACTGCGGCACTGGACAAGGTGAAGGAAGCCAACAAGTCCACTCCAGACTTCTCCGCGTTCTACCTGCCCGGTCAGTACTGGTTTGCTGGCCTGCAGTTCGTGTGGGATGCCGGCGGTGAGATTGCAACCCAGGAAGGTGACGCATGGAAGTCGGGCTTCAGCAGCGAGGCGGCATTGAAGGGTCTCGAAGACTTCAAGGCCTTCCAGAACGCCTACTCGTCCCCTGCTTCTCAGACCCTGAACACGCTGGAGCCTGACCACAACCAGATCTTCGCAGACGGCAAGACTTCCGCGATCCTCAACACCAACTCGCAGGGCATCCTCAGACTGAACCCCAATCTCAAGGAAGAGGATCTCGGCACCTTCCCGATGCCTGGCAAGTCGGGTAAGAGTCAGCCGGTGATGCTCGGTGGCTCGAACTGGGCCATCCCTGCCAAGTCGAAGAATGCTGGGCTGGCCCTCCAGTGGGTCAAGATCGCAGCCAGCCCCGAAGTGCAGTCGGACTTCGTCTACGGGGTAGACGGCTGGATTCCGAACAGCAAGGAGGGAGTCGAGAAGGCCGACTCGACGCTGAGCGACGTCAAGCGCGGATTCTTCACTGCGGCGCTCAACTCGAAGGCCACCCCTCCGAACCCGAACTGGACCACCATCGAGAGCAATAAGGAGCTCGAGACCATGTTCCAGGCCATCGCCTCTGGTTCGAAGGACGTCAAGGGCGCAGCCGAAGCGTTCGACGCCGCCGCGGACAAGACACTCAACGAACAGTGATCACGCTGGTGGGCGCCGACAGCATCGGTAGTCGGCGCCCACCCTCAATCCGACTCGAAAGGCGAGCTTCATGGCCGCTTTGTCCAAAACCACACCGACGTCGAAGGTGACTCGGCGGCGCAAATCAGGCTCCCCGCATGAGCGGCCGTGGCTGCCACCTCTGCTGCTGCTCTCGCCCGCAGGGCTCGTGCTCACTTTCGTCACGCTCGCGCCCATCGTGTTCCTGGTGGTCCTGTCCACCACCGACTACAACCAACGCAGTCTTTTTACCGGCACCTACAACAACGTCGGATTCGAGCAATACGCCAAGCTGCTGAGCGAGGGCGCCTTCTGGCTTTCGCTTCTGCGCACGGTGATCTTTACCGCGAGCCTCGTGATAGGCAGCGTTTTGATCGGTGCGTTCATGTCGCATCTGATGACCCGACTCACGTCGGTGATGCGATACGTCGTTACCGTCTCGTTGATTCTCGCCTGGGCGATGCCCAACGTGGCGTCATCGTTGATCTGGAAGTGGCTGTTTCAGCCGCAATACGGTGTGGTGAACTGGCTCCTCACCCAGACCGGGCTGTTTGGTGATCTCACCAGCAAGAACTGGGCGGCTGATCCGGTGCTGGCTTGGGTGTGCATTTGGCTGCTGGTGGTGTGGCAGGCGGTGCCCTTTATCGCGTTGACGCTCTACGCCGCTGAGACGCAAGTGCCGATTGACCGAAAAGAGGCAGCACGCCTCGACGGTGCGAGTGAATTTGCTGTCTACCGCATGGTGGTGCTTCCAGCCATGAAGCCGACATTCATGCTGGTGACCATGCTTTCCATCATCTGGGACTTCAACGTGTTCAACCAGATCTGGCTGGTGTCTGCCGGCGGTCCCGACGGTGCGACGAGCACCCTGGGCGTGTTCACCTACATCACCGCGTTCTCTGGAAACGTGCAGCTGGGAGCTGGCTCGGCTATCGCTGTCGCTTCCACACTGATTCTGCTGGTACTCAGCGCCTTGTACATCCGCGACCTCATTCGTTCTGGAGAGGACCTCTGACCGTGACTACGACGACACAAGACGCACCACGCGACGGCGCACTTCCTCCGCAGTCTGCAACCCTGAGCGCCACGCAAAAGCGGCAGCTGAGAATGAGGCGCCTTCGTAAGTTTCCTTGGATCAGCACGCTCATCGCCATCATTTTCTGCATCGTCTGGGTCTTCCCGGTGTATTGGATGATCAATACGGCGTTTAAACCACAGTCCGAGATGCTCTCGTCGACGCCGCGCTTCCTCCCCAGCGAACCCACGCTCGAGAATTTCGTTCGGGCTGTGACGCAGGCAGGATTCCTCCAGAACCTACGGAACTCTGTCATCGTCGTCGCGGGGGCAGTAGCGTTCTCCATCGTCTTGGGGCTATTTGCTGCAGCCGCGCTCTCCCGGTTCCGGTTTCGCGGACGCCGTTCCGTGCTAATTCTGCTACTCGTTGTGCAGATGTTGCCAGGAGCTGCGCTGCTCATTCCGCAGTTCCTGATCTTCAACGAACTCAACCTGTTGGGAACGTACTGGGGTTTGATTTTCGCCTACGTAGCCGGCGTGCTCCCATTCTCGATTTGGGTTATGCGAGGGTTTTTCCTTGCGATCCCCATTGAACTCGATGAAGCAGCGCGCGTCGACGGAGCATCCACCTGGAAGGTGCTTACCCGAATCCTGTTCCCACTGGTGATGCCAGGCATCATCGCAAGCAGCGTGTTTGCCTTCATCGCAGCCTGGAATGACTACATCGTCGCCTACACCTTCATGAAGGATCAGTCTCAATACACGTTGCCCGTGTGGCTCGCATCGTTCACGACGGCGTCCGGTGGACAGATCGGCACAGACTACGGCGGACAGATGGCGGGAGCAACCCTCTTCTCCTTGCCGGTCGTCGTGTTTTTCATGATTATTCAGCGCAACCTTGTTTCCGGCATGTCCGCCGGAGCAGTCAAGGGTTAGATAGTACATCCTCGAAGAAGAGAGCATAAGAATGGATAATTCGCTTGGCGCACCCACGCGCGAACATGGTCAACCACGACGTCGTTCGCGGCTGCGAGGACTCGTAGCAGCTTCCGTTGCAGCCGCATTGGCGGTGTGCGGCAGCATCACCACCGCTCAAGCAGGGACATGTGAACCAACGCCTGCAACCAGCGGGTGGTACACGGGCTCTGACGACACAGTCGACTTCAAACGGTCAGCCGAACTTGCGTATGAGTTCCTCGACGAACGTGTAGACACGTACGGCACGGGGTCGAAGATGCGTCTTGCCCGCAGCTACCAGGGCGGCTTCTTCGACTCTCTTCCCGGCGGGTTTGTGTCGTCGTTCTTGTACGATGATGCGCTCATCATCATGGCGTACCTCGCCCGGGGCCTTCCTGAAGACATTGAGCGAGCTTCAGCCCTTGGTGACGCGCTTGTCCACGTTCAAAACGAAGACCCGTACGCAGACGGACGCACGAGGTCTTCGTATCAACCCGATAGCCTCCAGGCTGGCGTCGTTGAGATCGGATCATCTGCGTCGTTCACCGGTAATCAAGCCTGGGTGGGCATGGCGCTGACGCATCTGTACAAGGCCACTGGCGAGCAGAAGTACTTGGATGCGGCGCTCCGCTCGGCAGAATGGATCGAGAAGAACACAGCCGACCGTGAACGCGCGCCCTATGGCTACACGGGCGGGCAGAATGCTGACGCCGTATCGTTCACCTTCAAGGCCACGGAACACAACATCGATATCGCCGCATTTTACGGGCAACTCGCCGAAATCACCGGCGACGCCAAGTGGGAAGAGCGGGCTACCACTGCTTCTGGCTTCATGAAGGCAATGATCTCTGAACACGGACATCTGTGGACGGGGACGAACCCCGACGGCGTCTCCACCAACTACTACCCTGTGCCTGAAGATCCGCAGAGCTGGAGCTACCTCACCGCACTCGATGACAGTTACTTGCCGGCACTGCTTTGGACGGTAGATAACCTGCACGCTCAAGACGGCGTCTATGAGGGCGCGGCGTTCAGCAATGCTGATGTCTCCAAGGTCTGGTTCGAAGGATCAGGGCAGTTGGCGCTGGCGCTTCGCCACGCCGACCACAACCCTGAGTACACGGAATCAATCCTTCGCAGCATAGAACGAGCTCAGCGTGAAGCCCCGAATGGCGATGGGAAGGGCATCGTTGCGGCGTCCAGCGACGGGCTCGATACGGGGTTTGGGGATCTCTACTACGCAAGCCTTCACACGGGAGCCACCGCGTGGTACCTCCTAGCGCTCACGGGATACAACCCCTTCCAGCTGACGCAGCACCAGCCGGCTGACGCTGCTCCTTCGGAGCCGGGCACGTGCAACGGCGGCGGCTCGCAGCAAGGTCCTGGAACGTCCGAAGAGGGCGGTTCGGATTTGGCAATACCGCAGGAGGGTCACTCCGGAACAACAGGCACGGCGTCGAACCCGGCCGGCAAGACGCTCGACCCGGGCACGAAGGGGCCTGAGCGGCAAGCCAGGGGCGGTTTGCCCGCCCCTGGTCTTCCGGCCAGCGGAGTGTGACATTCCTTTGCCCCCCCCCGGGCAAGCAGCTGCCACGCAGCACCGCATCAGATGGTGCTGGGTGGCAACCGCAGGGCGTGTGCTGCCCGCATGAATGAACCATGAATTGTAGTCAACTGATTCCTCACAGCCTCGAGTACCGCGAGTGTCAGTTCGCCCAAGAGAACTATGTGGAGAGTGCATGAACCAGCTTCGCGTCACTGAGAAAGCGTCGCCGACGGACAGTAGGCAGAACAATCGCGCGTTACTGCTGCAGCACCTATTCCACGACGGCGAGATGAGCAGGGCAGACCTCTCTCGGGCATCTGGTCTGACGAGGATGTCCGTGTCGGACCTCGTCGCCGAGCTGGATTCCGAGGGCCTGCTGCTCGATCTCGGTACCCGTGCTCGGTCAAAGGTAGGAAAACCTCCCACCCTGATCGCACTCGACGACAATGCTCGGCACGTCATCTCACTCAACCTCTCGGATGATCACCGAGTGACCGGGGCACTACTGAACCTTCGGGGTGAAATCCTCGAGCGTCGCGAGGCACCGCTCCGCGGCCAGATGGGTGAGGATGCGGCCAACGTCGCGCTTGGCGTAGCGAAGGACCTGAAGCAAGCGTCCAAGGTTCCTGTGCTCGGCGTTGGGATCGGATCTCCGGGCGTGGTCAACCGCAATGGAGTCATTCTTGAGGCTCCGAACCTGGGGTGGGTGAATCAAGCTCTTGCCGACCCCTTCTCTCATGCGCTCGGTGTGCCCACGCACGTCGCCAATGACGCCAACGCAGCCACGCTGGCCATTCATACGTTCCATGAGGGCGGCGGCAAGAACATGATGCTCGTGCTCATCGGTAAGGGAGTGGGGGCTGGGCTGATTATCGACGGAGCCCTCGTACAGGGCGACGCGTTCACTGCGGGTGAGATTGGACACGTCGTGATGGATGAGGAAGGAGCACTGTGCAGCTGTGGCCGTCGTGGATGCTTGGAAACGCTGCTGAGTGTCTCGAACTTGGGTAAGCAACTCAGCGCAGCCGATGCGCAACAGCAGCAGCGTTTGTTGCGCAAAGCCGGGGGCTCGCTTGGTGCAGCGCTCACGCCCATCATCGCCGCGCTAGGCATCAGCGCAGTCACCCTCGCGGGCCCAGCAGAATTCATGGCACAGGCTTTGCTTGAGGAAATGCGCTCTACTGTCGAGCGACGTACGTTGCCTGCGGTCACTGGGCAGCTCCAGGTGGATTCGGTCACCAACCCTGGTGATCTGGTTCTGCAAGGCGCTGCCGCGTTGGTGCTCAGCAACGAACTCGGCATCTCCTGATGCGCGGTACTCGAAGGAAATGATAGGTGCATATCGGTATTGACATCGGAGGGACCAGTATCGAGGCGGTGGCTGTTGACGACGATCTGTCTATTGTTCACCGCACGCGTAACGCCACGACGAAGGGAAACACGAACGTCGTAGATGGTGTCAAAATCACCGTGAAGGAGCTGCTCCAAGCCCTGCGAGGCGATGAAGTTCACGTTCACCGCATTGGCATTGGTATTCCAGGCGTTATTGACCGCGTCGATGGCCGCGTGAGGCATGCAGTCAACCTCGGAGTGGAGGATCTCGCACTGGGGCCGATCATGGCCACGGAGTTTGACGTCGATGTCGTTATCGACAACGACGTGAATGCCGCGGCGTTCGGTGCCACGCATCTACTTGGTCTTGGGCAATCCACCGCCTATCTCAACCTCGGTACGGGCATGGCGGCAGGAATCGTGGTCAACGGTACTATCTGGCGTGGCGCACGCGGTGGTGCTGGAGAAGTTGGCCACGTACCCCTCAAGGCAGACGGCCCCCTATGCGCGTGTGGCCAGCGCGGCTGCCACGAGACCTATGCATCAGGCTCGGCGCTGAGGCGCCTGTGGCCCACGACGCAGCCGTACCCCGCTCTCGACCTCTTCAAATGCGCGGATGCCGGTGACGAACGTGCCCTGGTGGTGAAAACCAACTTCGTCGAAGCTGTTGCGAGCGCCGTGCGGATGTTGATCCTTACAGCAGACGTGGAGTCGGTGGTGATCGGGGGCGGCCTGAGCAACCTTGGGGATCGCCTCCGACAACCACTGCTGGAAGTATTTCAGCGGTGGTCAACGCAGTCACCATTCATCCAATCACTTGCGCTGGACTCTCGTACAATGCTCCTCCCGAGTGGACTGCCTGCGGCAGCGGTAGGCGCCGCTCTCCTCACGAGGGAGCCGAACATGGGGTCTCAGTAGGGACTGAGGCCTGCCCCTCACCTCACCTTTCCACAGACAAGCGCATGAGCATCGGCGCCGATCGTAAACGTGAACATAAGGGTTGTCGTTACAAGCCAGATTTGAGCAGCACAGAAGTACGCGGCCGCCTACCGAGCCTCGCCACAGGAGGCACGGGCACCACGCGTTGCCAACCTTCGCGGTGACGGGCTGGGCCGGTGGCCGGGTGCCGACGGCATCGGGCCAAGAGGCTTCATGTCAAGGACCGGGCAACAGCGAAAGCGAAGCACACGCATCGAAGGAGTAGCCCCCACCATCAGGAACGCGCCGGTGCGCGGAGCAGCTCCCAACAGCGCGCGCCCCAGCGCTGACGATGCGATAGGTACTTGTTGCCCGACGCTTGACCAGACGCGGATCGCCCGCGTCGCAGGCTCGACCTTGTCGAGGTAGACGACGTGATCGCCGTGCCAGGTGCCGAGGTGTACGAGTTCGTCAGCGCGGCGCGACAGCGCGCTGAGTACCCCTTTGAGTGCGCCGACGAGGTATTGCTCACCGCTTTTCTCTGCGCCGAGCGTGATCGCGGCTCGGCCGAGTCGATATTCGCCCGTGGGTGTTTGCGCAACGAACCCGCGTGCTTTCATTGTCGCGAGGGCGCGGTAGGCCGTCGGCTTGCGAATTGCTGTCATCTCGCACAGCGTGCCCAGCGATTGCCCCGACGACCCGGCCTCCGAGAGCGCGCTGAGCAGTATGAGGGCGCGATCGATGGCCTCAACGAAGACGGGCCCGGAGTCGCGTGGCGCTGGGTTGGAGAGATCAGAGCGTTGCGCCACTTGGCGGCCTGCATCTGGGACGCGAAGCTGGAGTTGCGCGCCTTGACTCTGCCGCAGATCGCGTTCGCTGGGCTGCGCTTGGGCGAGAATGCATCATTGACCACGCAATGCTGGTGCTGGAGAGCGCCGAGCTCCACATAGCGCGTTGTCAAGGTGTGGTTGCGATGCCGATAGCGGTGAGCGGTTGGCACGCCCCGACGAGTATGTCTACCGCGTTGCAACTCATCGCCACAGATGCACGTCACGTGGTTCGACAACACCTCGACGATGGCTCCGCAGTCGGGCCATCGTCGCTCGAGCGGCTGCTACTGAGCCCGTCGGGCAACGAGTTGCACGTCGTGTGGGCCACCGGGCTGGGCGCTGTTGCTCCGACTGTCGAGAAGCTGGCTGGCGGGGTTGAAGTGACGTGGCGCGATGGTGGTGCCGATGTGACCCTTCCCGACAGAACCCGGCGCCCGCTCGCGTTTGTCACGGGCAGGTGCCGGTGGGTTCCTGAAACCGCTGCGCAGAGCGTGTACCGCTGGTGCTGAGCAGTGCTGGGCTCATGCATCAGGCCTTTCGCTTCCTGAACCGGGAGGCTGCAGCGACGCCAACGAGTCCGGTCAACGAGATCGCCAGATAAGCGCCAACGCGGTCGGAGCTGGTCTGCAGGATAGGCGCAGGGTCCGGGGTATTCTCGCTGGTGAGCACGGCTTGCTTGTCGCGGCCGCTGGTGACACCGTCGACCCAGCCCTTCAGCCCGGCCAGCGACGTGATCGCGACGGTCGGGGAAGGCAGGTCGGCATCGCCTTCTGCGGTTCCAGCGGTGCCCAGACCAGCAAGTTTCCCGTCTACGAAGAATGAGCCGCCCGAGTCGCCACCTTGGATGCCTGCCCCGTCCGTCGAGCGAGCGTGCAAGATGGGGGAAGAAATCTGTGGGGCGGGCGCGGCTTCGCCGGGGGCTATCTCGCCGCCGGGTGAAGGGGCGACCATGCTGCCACCGTCGGTAGGAGCCTGCCCGCCGGGCGCTGGCACAGCCATGCCGCCGTCGCTCGAGTCTTCGCCGCTCGGCACAGCAGGCGGTTGCGCTCCGGGATCGCCACCGGGCACCCCGAGCTGTTCGAGCACTTTCATGTTCGTCATCGGGAGCTGCTTCTTTCTGGCCATGGTGGAGCTACTGGACCAACCGTAGAACGTGCCCTGCTTGCCCACCTCCGGCACCGTATCGGCGATGGTTGCAGGTGTGATGCCGGTCACCTTCCTCGTCAGGTGGAGCAGCCCGGCGTCAGCGGTGGGGGACATGGCCCAGGCGTCGACATCGTAGACCTGGTCTTTGCCGAAACGAGCTTGGGTGCCCTCATTACGCACCGATTCGAGGCAGTGCCGAGCGGTGAGCACCCACTGCTCAGCCACCAGCGTTCCTGTGCAGTCGCCGAACTGTCCGATCTTCCCCATGCGCAGCGAAGCCACTGCCGAGCTCTCGGTGTTCTTGGGCGCAGGCTTGCCGTGCTCGAGGGCGCTGGCCGGCGTCGATGCGATCATGGCGACGCTGGCTGCCAAAGCGAGTGCGCTAGGTACGAGTTTCTTCATGATTAAGCCTTCTTTCCTGCGGGAACGACGATTCGGATGAGCTTGGCTACGCCCCATTCCGCAGGGCCTTGGCCAACGAACTGTTTCCACACGCTGCACACCACGAGGAAGAAGCCCACGAACGCGACGGCCCACACGGTGTTGTGGATTGCAACGTGTTGTTGCCAGTAGTAGGCGGTGAGCACATGGAGGATATAAACGCTGAGCGACATCGTCCCCATAGCGGCAAATGGAGTGGCGAGTTTCGCGGCATGCTCACCAACGAGCAGGCATAGGTGCAACACGACGGCGGATGCGGCGACGGAGAGAAGAATTTCGCCGAGCACTCCCGTGTGACCAGTGAAGCGCAGCCATGCGGGAATATCTGCCTTGAACCGGAGATACAGCCCCACTGCGGCGACGACGGCACTGGCTCCAGTGCACGTCCAGCGAAGAGCCCTATTGCGCTGGTGGATGTACACTTCGTAGAGCAACATCCCACCCAAGAAGTAAGCCACCCACGCGAGCAGAGGGTAGATCTCCGGCAGTGTGGAGGGGGTGTACCGGATCGTGGCGCCCGCTGTCGCAGCGACGAACAGAGCCAGCTTCCACCACACACCCAACGCTGGAACCCACGAGACCATGATCATCGTGATGCCCATGGCAACCAGCACCACCTGGATCTGCCCACCCAGTGGTAGCAGTGCAAGACCGAGGAGCGTGATGATGCAGCCTCGGGCAATGAGCCTCATGAACGTCGTCACGGTGTAGTCGCGCCCGATGATCATAAGAGTGATTCCGGCTATGACGGCAAACAACGCCGCGGGTAGGCCGGAGAGGATCACTTTCGTACTCCACACCAGTGAGGCCATGTGGACGACAATCATGCCAATAATGGCGAGGGAACGGGCTATATCCAGCCCCACAATGCGCGTTGGTGATGACACCCGGCGTCTCTCTTTCTTGCTCCTGGTCCCGGTATCACAGGACTCGTTCAAGAAGAACCTAATGAGGGTTTCTGTGTAGTTCCTGAGGAGATGATGTGTGGTTCCTGTGGCGACATAGGAACCACACATGCGAATAGAACGCCTCGGGAATTTCGCTGTGTCAGGACTCTCGAGAGGCGCGCTCAGCGAGCCATCCAAGCCTTTCCCACGCGTCGCCAGCTGCTTCGAGTTCAGCATGCAACCGTGCCGCCAAAGGCTGTATGACGCTGGCATCGTGGAGCTGCGAAAGCTCGTATGGGTCTGCAACGAGATCGATGGCGTAGTCCCACATGCCTCCGTCGGTTCGTTTATTCAGCACACTCACGTGCCGTACACAGGCTCCTACGGCGGGGTGCTGCTCACCGGATTGTCGGCGCTGTTTGCCTTGCTCAGCGGCAGCGAGCTTGACATTGCACAGGCCGATCGAGGGGGTATCTATCGCGCCATTGACGAGGCTATGGTGCCTGTGATGGTGGAAGGGCAGGTGCTCGCAGCGGTACGAGGCCGGTCTGTCTCCCGTAACTTTGAGTCGGGCGCTACGGACGGAGGCGCAATTCTGGGTGCCATGCTCATGCTGGCGAAGTATGCACCTGCACATTTGGGGCAGCGTTGGCAGTCGGTGTGCAAGGGTTGGCTCGAGCGTAGTGACTTTGACAACTTCTTCGACACCTCGAACATCGTGCGACTCAGCCTAATGCGGATTGCCCTCGACGAGCCCAGCTCAGCTCCTGCCCTCACAACGCCGACGATGTATCCGTCGATGGACAGGCTGATTCACCGAACTCCCACGTGGACGGCAGCTATTGCGATGTGTAGCAACCGAATTGCCTGGTACGAATTCGGCAACGGCGAGAACGAACTGGGGCCCCGCACAGGCTCTGGCATGCGCTACCTGTACCTTCCTGGGCAGTTTGATCAATATGAGGATGCCTTCTGGCCGACGATGGACCACGCAGCCCCGCCTGGGGCAACCGTCGATCAGACTCCGCTTGAGCCCAAAGTTGGTGGGGAATGGGGTGAGAACACCCCCGACAACGAGTGAACTGGAGGGTTGACCTGTGTCGAATACAGTGTGGCAGCGATGCACCTCGTCGGTCCAGATTCGAGCGGTTTGTCAGCTCGTCGAATGTGGCTCGGAACGCCCCGTGGGCTCATCGAGCTCGTCTCCGATGTGCAGACCACTTCTGAGCCGGCGATGACCGTCGTCGAGCATCGCAAAATCCGGCGAGCCGATACGTCGCGTCTCGTAGTGAACGGCAAAGTCGTTGACAAGACGACCGACTTCCGTAACGCCAAATGGGCACATCTCGGTAATACCGGGGGCTATGTGTTCCTTGCTCCCGCACGCATCCGCGTGAAGATAGAGAAGCGCTCGGGCAAATGGGCACACATCAACGTGCAGAAGCGTCCCGGCTATGACGTCCTGCACGAGCGTACCTACGCGACAATGCATCTCGAGCACAGCGACGGTGCATCTGCAGCATGGATGCTATTGCCGGGGGCGACGGAGGAGCAGGCTCGCAGTGCCGCTGACGAGCAGGGCGACGCCAAGGTGATCCGCAATGATGCTGCGGCGCAAATTGTGGATGTTGCTGAAGGGGCTCGGGCGTTCGCTATTTGGACTCCTGGGGTGTATGGAGGGTGGCGCTTTGAGCAGCCAGCGGTGGTCTTCGCGCAGCGCCGGTCGAATGAGCTCACACTCGTGGTCTCAGCACCCACACAGGGCGCAGAATCTGTGGCGCTCAGCCTGCCAGGTGAATGGCGGTTGCTTGACGGGGAGGCCGACATCGCGGTGCGTGGAGAGAGCACACGGGCCATGTTTCCAACCGCTGATCGCGAAGGTCGTGCGCTCACCGTGACGCTGCGCTCGAAGCAGGACGAGCAAGTTTCGCCTGCCCCGCCTACACCATCGCGGCCGTCAGCTCCGTCGGCTCCGTCTGCCTCGTCAGTTTCTCCCGCTCCGCAGGCTCCGCGTGGGCCAGGACTTCCTTCGACCGGCCTCTAAACGTGCACCATCGTTCATCCTCGTAATCGATATGGCGCAGGAGTATCCCAAGCTCGCCGTATCGATTCGGGATGAAAGAAATCTGTCACAGCAAACGTTTACACTTTTGCATTGGTTGAAGCGGCAGAACGTATCAAAACCATCCCGAGGTATGCGCTCTACCGCCTGTTGGCTAGGCTAGATGTCGGTATACGTACATTTCGACAGATGGGTGGTGAAACGATGAAGGACGGAGTCGTCGGGGGTGTTTCCAGGAGTGCCGACCCGAAGTCGATTCGTTTCTGGAACGAGCAGCTCGTCATTGACGTGATGCGCAAGCAGAACGAACCGCTACGGATTGCGCAATTGGCTGAATTAACGGGGCTCACTCCTGCGTCGCTGGGGCATCTCTTACGCGGGCTCGAGGCCAAGGGGTGGGTGGCTGCAGGAGGCAGCCAAGAGCGTCGCCGTGGCAGGCCCCCGCAGCTGTTTTCGCTCGTGCGCCCCCAAGGGTGCGTGCTCGGCATCGATTTCGACGCGCACACTTTGCGCATTGTGAGCATCGACATGCTCGGCACCGAGCTGGGGCGCGCCGAGATTCCTGCGGACGACCATGTCGACGGTGACTACCGCGGCATCAGCCGCCGCCTTCTGAGTGCCGTGCTGCCTGACGGAAACGGGCCAGTGTGGGCGGTGGGTGTTTCCCTCGACCACGACCATCACCGCACACCTGACAGCGAGGCCGCGTCGAAGGTACACGAACAGATCAGCGCATTGCGTGAGGAACTCCGCGCGAGGGGCTTTCACGACGACATCATCGAGGTGTGCGACGGTCACGCGGCGGCGTTTGCGGCACAGCGGGTAGACATGGAATCCCGTGGCCGCGCCATGCTGTACGTGCACTTCGACCGCACGCCGAAGCTCTGCGCCGTGACGGAGCACGGCGTCTACGTGGGTGCTCGAGGACGAGCCGGACACGTGTACGAGCGGGGTATCCCGTCGGCTACTTATAGCCTGGACAAGCCCCAACTCCCGGTTGAGCAGACCGACAACCAGGCCTCTGTTCTGATCGAGCAGGCCGTTGCCGGAGATGATGATGCGCTGTCGGCAGTGCAGGCCTACCTCGCAGAGGCGGCGCCGAAGATCGGGTGCGCGGCTGCATTGATGGACCCAGCGGTCGTGGTGGTGGGCGGCGCGCTCTCGCCGCTGCGCGACACGGTGCTGCCTGTGGTGAAGGAAGCCGTCGAGCAAGAGACCGGGCGCCCGGCCAATGTCGTCGATTCCGGGACCGACGAGTTTGGCGTCGCTACGGGCTCTGCATTCATGGCATGGCAGGAGATATTCAATCTGCTCATCTCGTCCGACTCGGGCGCGCGGGAGTTTTCGGCCGAGCAGGTACACAAGCTCTGGGCGGAGCAGACCAGCTAGGGCTGCGGCTCCTCATGCGTTACACCCGGTCCGATCAGTGCTGCCCGTGGCGCTGCACCGTCTGCGGGTCGAGGTGCACATCGCAGCCGGCCCAAAACAGGAAGCCGCGCAAAATCAGCGTGCCGTTTGAACCGTCGCCCATGGCTGCCGCATCGATGTCATTGCCGGCCATGATTGCCACGCACTCGTCGACGACGCGCACGCCTGGCGGAATGTAGATGTCGTGGCCACCCATCACAGCGGACACGTCTAGCGTCACGACGGCGCCGGGTCCCATGCAGTCGCGCAAGTAGATTTCGTTCCCGCCCCAAAACGCGAAGGAGCGCAATCCGGGTGAGCCGGGTTCCAGCACGATGTTGCGACCGCTCAGCAACGCCAACCTGAACGGGCGGTCTTCCCCAACGCGCGTCGGAACGTGGCTGCTCCGGGCACTGACGGCAGGAGCGCTGGCAGGCGCGGCGTCAGACTGCGTGATCAGGACCCTTCCTTCAGGTAAGTCGTTGATGAGTTCATCTAAATCGACGCGGTACCTGGCGTGGAGCGCTTGTTCCTGCCGTTCCTCGAGCTCGGCCAGGTCGAGCCTGCCTGCGGCGTGCGCTTCCTGCAGCACAGTGAGGGCGGCATCGCGGTCGGCATCGCCGATGCGTAGGCGTGGGGCCGGGTGGTTCTCGGACATGCCAGCAGCGTACCGAATGTCCTCGTGCAAGAACCGGCTGAGCGGAGGGAATGTGGGGTGCGCCAAAGAAGATGCATCAATTTAGTGAAGGGTCTTCGTGTTGACCGACGTGCCGCTAGTCTAAAACGTAAACGATTACAGTTCGCGATGCAGCGAGCTGCCGAACGGATGAGGTAACGATGCCAAATCAACCCCCAACTAGGGTTCGTAAGCAAGTGGGAGCTCTGACAGCAGTTTGTCTGGTGGCGACGATGACTTCGACGCCAGCACTCACTGCAGAAGCCACTCCTGCCCCTACGGCTCCGAGCCCCGCGGTATTCGTGGAGGAGATGACAGGCCAACACGCGGTCACCAACACCAAAGAAAAGTGGGACATCGGAGCAACCGATCTCGGCGTGATGTGGGAGGACGGCGAGGGCGGCATCCTGACCGCCTTCGGCGACACTTTCACCAACCCGGGCAAGGACGGCGCCGGCTTCGACAACTGGCGCTCGAACGTGCTGCTGCGCTCCACCGACAACAAGCTTGACGACGGCATGACCTTCGACTGGGCGCTCACCGGCGATGACGGCAAGGCCAAAGGAATCATCGAGGGCAAGAAGGTCGACCACGACGAGATGACGGTT
Organism: uncultured Tessaracoccus sp.; assembly: GCF_947255005.1. Lineage (GTDB taxonomy): Bacteria > Actinomycetota > Actinomycetes > Propionibacteriales > Propionibacteriaceae > Arachnia. The sequence continues at coordinate 19,149 of NZ_CAMYFI010000023.1, forward strand.
ATCCCCACGGCGGGCATCGCCGTGGGCACGCGCCAGTACCTTGATTTCATGTCGGTGCGCCACTGGGGAGAACCCGGTCAGTGGGACACGAACTTCGCCCAGATGGCGTACTCCGACGACCGCGGTGTGACATGGCAGACCGAAGCCGCCCCGCGCTTTGAAAACCCCGACGGCAACGACCCTATGCAGATGAAAGCCTTCGCCAAGGACGGCGGATTCGTCTACATCTTCGGCACCCCGAATGGGCGCCTCGGCGACGCACACCTCGCCCGGGTCAAGGAAGAGGGGCTACTCGACAAGAGCGCCTGGGAGTTCTACACCGGTTCCGAGTGGACGAAGGACTACGCGTCGATTACTCCGTTGATTCAGGGCCCGGTTGCGGAGCTGTCGGTGCGCAAAGATCCACACTCCGGGCTGTGGCAGATGGTGTACCTCGACGGCAATGCCGATCTCGTCTTGCGCACCGCTGCCCAGCCGACGGGGCCCTGGCAGGAACCCCAGGTGCTGGCCACTCAGCAGGACTATCCGGGACTCTACGGCGGGTTCATCCACCCGTGGTCGCCGAAGGGCGAGCTGTACTTCGCCATGTCGGTATGGAACGAGTACAACGTCGCGCTCATGAAAGTCACGCTCGACGATAAGGGCAAGATCACGTGCCCGAACCTGCTGGTCGATCCGTCCTTTGAACGCAGCGACAAGTTTGATGTTCCTGGCGGGTGGAGCCCGTCGAATGTGGGTGGCATCGATACCCAATCTGCCTGGGCAAACGTCGGTCGCAGGCAATTCTGGGTGCGCGCCTCCGGCGGAGAACACCTGATGACGCAGAACGTCGCCGTCACCCCGCACACTGACTACCGCCTCACGGGGTGGCTCACCACGGGAGATACCGTCGGCGGTAACGCCGGTGAAGGCCTGATCGGCGTGCGCCCAACAGAAATTGGCGCCGATACGATTGCGCAGAAAACATTTGGTGATTTGCGCGGCTACACGAAGTTCGTCGTGGAATTCAACTCCGGCGAGCACCGGCACCTCCAGGTGTATGCGGGGTCGACAATGACTGGGGATCGCTGGGTGCAAGGCGACGATTTCAGTCTCGTCGCACTGGGCGAGCCCACGCAAGAGGCAGCCCCCGAGCCGGCTGCGCCGCCCGTGACGGTTCCGTCGCTTCCTGGGTGGAACGCCGCGGACGGCGTCTGGGAGCTGAGTGATGCAACCCGCATTGTCGCGCCCGACGAGTTCCGCGCCAGCGCAGACCTGCTCTCGCGCGAGATCGGCAACTACCGTGCAGGTGCCCCGGCGCAGTTCGTCACCAGCGGCGCACAGGCCAGTGACATCGAGGTGCGCATCGATTCTGCCAAGCGTGGCGAGCTTGGCGACGAGGGATACTCCCTGGGCGTGAGCGCCGACGGCGTCACCATCGTCGCGGCCACGAAGGCGGGCGCGTTCTACGCAACCCGCACCGTCTCGCAATTGCTGCGCCAGGACACAACGCTCGCGGCGGGGCACACCGTCGATAAGCCGAAGTACCCCGAGCGCGGCCTCACCATCAGTGCCTACGAGGTGAACATCTCCGACGAGTGGATCGACCGCATGCTCGTTGAGATGGCGGACCTCAAACTCAACCAGGTGCTGCTGCAGATCAAGGTGAAATCCGATAAATACCCCAACCTCAACACGTGGAGTTACTACCCGAAAGAGCAGGTAAAGAAGTTCGTCGCAAAGGCGAACGCCATGGGCATCGAGGTGATTCCGGAGATCAACGCACCCGGCCACATGGACGTCGTGCTGGAAAATTACCCCGACTTCCAGCTCATCGACGACAACGGGAAGCATCAGCCCAATAAGCTCGACGTCTGCAATCCCGAGGCAGTCGAGTTCTATCTCGACCTCATGGATGAATACATCGACGTGTTCCAGCCGAAGCAGTGGCACGTCGGCTCGGACGAGTACATGCTGGGTAGTGACCCGAAGAACTACCAGCGCCTCATTGAATGCGTGCGCGACAAATTCGGCGATGAAGCAGTCACTAGCGATGCGTTCGAGACCATCAACAACGCGGTATTCGATTTCGTGAACACCGTCAACGCGCACGCCAAGAGCAAGGGCTTGACGCTGCGCATGTGGAACGACGGCATCCACGGCGCGACGAAGGTGCAGCTCGATTCCGACATCGTGGTGGAGCACTGGATCGACCGGGGCGTCCCGGCGCAGTCGATTCTGGATCGCGGACACAAGATCATGAACGCCTCGCTGGCGCTCTACGACACCCGCCATCCCACGCAGGACATCTCCATCCACCCCGAGCGACTGTGGACGTCGAGGTGGCATCCAGGTGTGTTCTTCGGCAGTCATGGGCGCGTCGAGCCTGGTCACCCGCAGCTCACGGGCGTGAAGGCCTCGATGTGGGTGGATCACGCTCAGGCCATGACGGAAAACGCTCAGGCCGAACGTATTCGCGACGGCCTCCGCTTCGTCGCGCAAATGGGCTGGACGGGCAATCACGGTGGCAAGAGCTGGAACCAGTTCAAGTCGGATATCGACGCTGTGGGGCGTTCGCCGCAATGGATGAACGTTGACGACCAGCCGCTGCGGGAGGGCATGTACCGATTCTCGCTCCACGATGAGCCGAACAAGGTGCTGGGCGAGACGGGAGCTGACCCCGACGTGTACGGCACCGATACCTGGTACCTGACGCCCACGCCTGACCGCTACTATCAGCTCCGCTCCAGCGTGACGGGCAAGTGTCTCGCGATGTCGAAGGGCTTCGAGACGCTCGGCGTCGTCACCGAGATCGGTGCCGCGCCGAACTTCGAGCCTTGCCGAGCCATCGACGATCAGTCAGCGAACAAGCAGAAATGGCAGATCATCAGCGACGGCGAGGGCATCTACCGGGTCACGAATGCCACCACCAACCAGGTGCTTTCGGTGACCGACGGCGACGAGGTGCGTCCTCACCGCTACCTGGGCGGCAAGGAGTACCCGGAGCAGACGCTCGAGGCGAGCAAGCTCGCGCAGCTGCCCGGCGACATGAGTGACGACAGATGGAGCATCACGCCCGTCATCGGATTGTCGTTGCAGGCGGAGCGTACGCAGCTGTGGCCAGGCCAATCGGCGAAGCTCACGCTCAAGGTCATCAACGACGGCACCACCGACGTGCGCGACGCGACGCTGCACGCGCAGTTCCCCGAGGGCTGGAAGGTTTCTGATCTGCCCGAGATTCCAGCGATCCCGGCGGGCGAGAGCAAGGAGTTCACGCTGACGATCACCAACATCGACGCAGCCCTCGGTTCCGCGTTCTTACCGATGGTTCTCGACTCGAGCGCCGGCAAGGTGAGCGCAGGCGTGGTGATGGAATCCGTTTGTGGTGAGCCGACGACGCCGAAGTTCGTCTCGGCGGACACGGAGCAGACGTGGGGTGAGGGCCCCGGCAGCGGGCCGGGCAGCGCCGCCGTCGACGGAAACCCTGCCACCTACTGGCACACGGAATGGGACACCAACACGCCCTTCCCGCACCACATCATCGTCGACACCGGCAAGGTGCAAAGCCTGTGCGGCTTGGGGCACTTGCCCAGACCGGGCTCGAAGGCTCGACAGGCTAGGGACTTCGAGATCTACGTCTCTGACGACGGCAAGGAATGGGGCGAGCCCGCGCTGAAAGGCACCCTGGAGCGTGTCGACGACTGGCAGCAGCTCTCGTTCGACGCGCGTGGCCGGTACGTGAAGTTCGTCGGTCTGAACGCGTGGCCCGATTCCGACGCACCCGCCGAGGACAACCCGTGGATGGCCGTGGCGGAGCTCAGGGTGACCGCGAAATCGGGTGTGCTGCGTCCGGGAACCTCCACGGCCCCCGGGATGGAACCAGCGATCGTGGAAGTTAAGCTGCCCGACCAGCCGGCGCCTGAGCCTGAGCCGCAGCCTGCTCCTGAACCTGAGCCTGGGCCTGGGCCTGAGCCGCAGCCTGATCCTGAGCTCGAGCCGAGGCCGTCGGATGACGGGAAACCCGACGAGGCAGTCGAGGACGGTGCCGGGCAGGCTCCGTCTGCGAAACAGCAGCCGCCCCAGCGCGGCGCTGATCGTCCGCGGCCCGGTATGCCGAGGACGGGGCTCTAACTAAGGCAGGCCTCTGACACGTGTTCCGCAACTGAGCGGAACACGTGTCAGAGGCCTGATCCCATGTTGTGGGTATTAGCTGCTATGGGGGCGCAGCAGGGGGTAGAGGATGGTCTCGCGGATGCCCGCGCCGGTCAGCAGCATGATGAGACGGTCGATGCCGATGCCGAGCCCACCCATCGGGGGCACGCCGTATTCGAGTGCCTCGATGAAGTCGGTGTCGAGCTGCATCGCCTCGGGATCGCCTGCCGCAGCCTTCAACGACTGCGCCGTAAGCACGTCGCGCTGGATCACTGGGTCGGGCGAGGGCCGCTATGCCATCGTGCGGGCGGCCGAGGCCGGGGACGAGATCGCGGTGGCCGCGGTCAAGGAGTACTTCGAGCTCATCGCCCCGGTGGCCGGCTTTGGGGCGGCGATCGTGGATCCCGACATCGTCGTCCTCGACGGCGTGGCGAAGGAGGAGCTCGACACCTTCCGCGCGTTGCGCGAGCACCAAAGCTGACTGGACTTCCTTGTTTTCTTGACCAAGTCCAGAAATGCGCTAGGCTGGTGGCATGACGATTCTGGAACCGGTGGACCACGCAGCGTCGCTGCGTGCTGCCGGGCTTCGCGTCACCAGTCCCCGGCTCGCCACGCTGCAGGTCATCCAGCAGCATCCCCACTCCACGGCCGACGACGTCGCGTCCGCCGTGCGGGAACGGCTGGGCACGGTCTCGAAACAGGCGATCTACGACGTCCTCCACGCCCTCACCGACGCGGCCCTGCTGCGCCGGGTGGCCGTCGACGGTCGTGGCTCGCAGTACGAGCTCGAGGTCGGGGACAACCACCATCACGTCGTCTGTCGCGAGTGCGGCAGGCTCGAGGACGTGCCGTGCCCCGTCGGTGCCGCGCCCTGCCTCGAGCCCCCGGTCGACCACGGGTTCGAGGTGGACCAGGCCGAGGTGATCTACCGAGGACTGTGCGCCAGATGTCGTCAACCAGCCCCAACCACCACGCATGAAGGGACCAATCATGACCAAGTTTGATCCGTCCATTCCCTCCACCACCGAGACCGGCGAGCCGCGTCAGTCCGACGCCCACTCGCTCAGCATCGGCGCCAACGGCCCGCTGCTCCTCCACGACGTCGCCCTCGTCCAGAAGCTCGCCCGCTTCGACCGCGAGCGCGTTCCCGAGCGTTCCCCGCACGCCAAGGGCTCCGGCGCCTTCGGCGAGTTCGAGGTGACCGGCGACGTCTCCAAGTACACCAAGGCCGCCTTCCTGCAGCCCGGTGCCAAGACCCGCATGCTCGCCCGCTTCTCCACCGTCGCCGGTGAGCTCGGCTCGCCCGACACCTGGCGCGACGTCCGCGGCTTCGCCCTGAAGTTCTACACCGACGAGGGCAACTTCGACATGGTGGGCAACAACACCCCCGTGTTCTTCCTCCGCGACCCCATGAAGTTCCCCGACTTCATCCACTCGCAGAAGCGCATGCCGGCCTCCGGCCTGCGTGATGGCAACATGCAGTGGGACTTCTGGACGCTGAGCCCCGAGTCCGCGCACCAGGTCTCCTACCTCATGGGCGACCGCGGCCTGCCGAAGTCCTGGCGCAACATGAACGGCTACTCCTCGCACACCTACATGTGGGTCAACGCCGAGGGCGAGCGCTTCTGGGTGAAGTACCACTTCCTCACCGACCAGGGCGTCGAGAACATGACCAACGAGGAGGCCGAGGCTCTCGCCGGCAAGGACGCGGACTTCCACCGTCGCGACCTGTTCGAGGCCATCGAGCGCGGTGAGTACCCGAGCTGGACCCTCCACGTCCAGGTCATGCCGTACGACGAGGCCAAGGAATACCGCTTCAACCCGTTCGACCTCACCAAGACCTGGTCGAAGAAGGACTACCCGCGCATCGAGGTGGGCCGCTTCACCCTCAACGAGAACCCCACCAACCACTTCGCGCAGATCGAGCAGGCGGCGTTCTCCCCGTCGAACACCGTGCCCGGCACCGGCGTGAGCCCCGACAAGATGCTGCTCGGCCGCGTCTTCTCCTACCCGGACGCGCAGCGCAACCGCATCGGCACCAACTACAACCAGCTGCCGGTCAATGCTCCCGTCTGCCCCGTGAACTCCTACGACAAGGAGGGGCAGATGCAGTACCACCACAGCGGTGACGCTCCGGTCTACGCGCCCAACTCCTACGGTCGCGGCTACCAGGAGGTCGAGGGCCCGGTGGACAACGGCTGGGAGGCCGACGGCCAGATGGTGCGCTCCGCGTACACCCTCCACAGCGAGGACGACGACTGGGGCCAGGCGCACACCCTCGTGCGCGAGGTCTTCGACGACGCCCAGCGCGCCCGTCTCGTCGACACCCTCGCCGGCCAGGCGCCGGACCTCGACGACATCGTCTACCCGCGCTTCATCCAGTACTGGAAGAACATCGACGCCGAGGTGGGCGCCGAGCTCGAGGCTCGCGGCCGCGACGGCAAGGGCGGCGACAACCCGATGGGTGCCGGCGACGCCGAGTGACCCGATCCCGCGGCTGACGCCGTCGGGAGCATGACAAGGATCAAGCCTTGTTGCGGAAAACCGCAACAAGGCTTGATCCTTCTTCGTCGGTCTGCGCTCAGATGGTGTTGAGCGCCTTGTTCGGCAGCTGGGCGCCGTAGTGCGCCCGCATGTTGACCTTGCGCTCGAGGTCGGCGATCACGGCGGGGGAGAAGTCGATGTCGTACAGCGCCTCGCACGAGCCGAGCCCGCCGGGGCTGAAGACGTTGACCTCCACGGCCTCGGCCTTGCCGCCGTCGGACATGTTGGAGCGCATGTCGGAGTCGGACGAGCGACGTCGGAACGCGGCGATCCGGCCGTCCACCTCGAGGGGCTGGCCGTTCATGACGAACATGCGCACGTCGCCGTTCTTCGCCTCGGGGAGGTACTCCTGCGCGACGACGTAGCCGTCGCCCCGGGCGGCCTGGTCGATGTCGTTGCCCGCCATGACCTGGTGGAGATCCAGGACGACGGTGACGCCGGGGCCCATGGCCTCGTCGAGCTCCTCGGCGTCGAGCCGACCAGCTCCATGCGCTTCCTGCAGGACGCGCAGCACGGCCTCACGGTCGTGATCACCGATGCGGTAGCGGCTTCCTCTATGCGGCCAGCCTAGCCGCAGAAGGGCCAGTCAGGACTGGGGGCGCAGCAGGGGGTAGAGGATGGTCTCGCGGATGCCCGCACCCGTGAGCAGCATGATGAGACGGTCGATGCCGATGCCGAGCCCGCCCATCGGGGGCACGCCGTATTCGAGTGCCTCGATGAAGTCGGTGTCGAGCTGCATCGCCTCGGGATCGCCTGCCGCAGCCTTCAACGACTGCGCCGTGAGCACGTCGCGCTGGATCACTGGGTCGATCATCTCGGTGAAGCCGGTGCCGCGCTCCATGCCGCCGATGATGAGGTCCCACGCGAGCACCTTGCCCGGATCTTCCTTGTTGATGCGCGCCAGCGGCTGGGCGACGGCGGGGTAGTCGCACACGAACGTCGGCTGGATGAGCGTCGGCTCGACGAGCTCGCCGAAGAGCTCCATTACGAGCTTTCCGGCGTCCCACGCCGGATCCACTTCCACGCCGCGCTCGTCGGCGAGGGCGCGCAATTCGTCGGCAGGAGTGTCGACGGTGATCTCGCGCCCAAGCTCCTCCGACAAGCGGGGATACACCGGCACCCAGGGCCACTCGCCATCCAGGTCGATGGTGCCCTGTGGCGTCTCAATCTGCCGGGTGCCCACCGCGTCGGCGGCGGCCAGCACGATCTCTTGTGTGAGCTTCCCGACGCTGAATTGGTCGCCCCAGGCCTCGTAGGCTTCGAGCATGGTGAACTCGGGGGAGTGCGACGAGTCGACGCCCTCGTTGCGAAATACGCGCCCCATCTCGAATACCCGGCTGGCTCCGCCGACCATGGTGCGCTTGAGGTGCAGTTCGAGGGCGATGCGCAGACTCATGTGGATGTCGAACGCATTGAGGTGCGTGCCGAACGGGCGTGCCGCCGCGCCGCCGTGTAGGAGCTGCAAGATGGGCGTTTCCACCTCCAGGTAGTCCTGTGCGTACAGCGCCTCGCGCACCGCTCGGGTGATAGCCGAGCGTTTGCGCACCATCTCACGCGCTTCGTCGCGCACGATCAGATCGACGTACCGACGGCGCACGCGCGACTCCTCGGAGAGGTCCTTATGCATCGTCGGCAACGGGCGTAGCGCCTTCGACGCCATGCGCCACTGAGATGCCATAACAGACAGCTCTCCGCGCTTCGACGCGATCACGCGGCCGGTGACCCACACATGATCGCCGAGGTCGACATCGGACTTCCAGGCAGCCAACGCTTCCTCGCCGACCTCAGCGAGCGACAGCATGACCTGAAGGCGCTCACCGTTGTTGTCGGGGGTAAAGCCATCCTGCAAGGTGGCGAACGCGAGCTTGCCCGTGTTGCGGATGAACACCACCCGTCCGCCAACGGCAACCTCGTCGTTGGTTTCCTCCCCAGCCTCGAGATGGCCCCATCTGGCGCGAACCTCCTCGAGCGTGTGGCTGCGTTTCAGATCTGCGGGGTACGGTTCGACGCCAGCCGAGAGGAGGCGGTCGCGCTTCTCTTTTCGGATCGTGGTCTGTTCAGAATCGGTAGGCAGGTTCTCGTCAGTCACGCCTCGCATCCTAGCTTGCGGCGACGGAGCGCGCCGAACACCTTGTACGGTAGGCGCATGGAGACTCCCATCTCACCGAGGCCCCAGCCAGACGTCGACCCCCGTCGGCCCGAGTTCCTGCGGTACTCCCTGCCTGTCACCACGACGAATACGCTGCCGAACATGTCCGAGATCATCGGTGTAGTCGTCGGAGTGGCAACTAGGCCACGTGACCAAGCGCACAACCCCGACATGCTCTACATCAATACCCGCGCACGGCAGGACGCCTTAGGCGCGATGGTGATGCAGGCCAAGGAGGCCGGGGCTAACGCTGTGATCGGCGTCCGGTTCGACTCCGAGCAGATCTCCGAGTCGGTAGGGGAGATCACCGCCTACGGTACGGCGGTGAAGATTGCAGGCACGACGCTCGAACCCCCGCGCCCGCGCCCGCGCGCGCACAGGGTAGGGCAGTCGTCGCCGTAATCGTGCCTGGCTGATGGGGCCACGCTGGGGTAGCGCTACTTCCAGAGAGTCATGAGGGCGAGGCTGGCGAGGATGAGGCCGATAGAGATGCCCAGGTTCCAGTTGCCGAGTGCCTGCATGAACGGGATCATTCGCCCAGCGAGGTTCCAGACCACCATCCACAGCACGCCCAACAGTCCGACGGGGATGAACACCCACGGCACCCAGTCACGGCCGCCGCTAGCCAGCTTCGTCGTTTGCTGACGATGTTCAGCCTGCTCGTGGCGCTGCTTGGCAAGCTTCTTCTTGGCAGCTTCCTTGCGCACTCGTGACTCTGGCACTATTCCTCCTTGCAGGTTCGCGCTAATGCTAGTTCAGCTGGCCGCGTAATGCTACGCGAGCATGGGTGAAGCCGGTTTCGATACGCCGCTTCGCGGCGACTCAACCATCGGGCCTGGGAGACAGGCGGCTACTCAATCACCAGACGTGGGTTGGGCGTTCCTGATGCCGAGTACGCCGGAGAACGCGGGCATTTCGACGACGTCGAGGCGTTCCTGCGCATACCCCAGCCCGTACGCATCCACGTACTCTCGGTAGATCCGCACCGCCGCCGCGCTGTCGAGGGCCTGTTCCAGTTTGTCGGGGCTGCCGATGGCCTCGATCACGTACGGCGGCGCATACGGCACACCCTGCAGCACGACGGTGTTCCCCACGCACTTGATGCCCGTCGTCGCGATCACGCGCTGGCTCTGGATGGTGATGGCCTCCGCCCCGCCGGCCCACAGCGCATTCACCACCGACTGGATGTCCTGCTGATGCACAACCAGATCGTCGTCGTCCACGCCGGCAGGCTTCACGTCGGCAGGGGCGTCCTTCAACGTCACGCGCACGCCCGGCCCGGTGACCGCCGCCGTCGACGCAGCCAACTCGGCCTCACCCTTATCCCGGCGTAGCTGCCCCATCGAGAGATCCCGCGAGGACAGCTCGTCGACTTCACTGCGGAGGGCGTCGATCTGCTTCTGCAGCTGTGTGTTCTGCTGGGCGTTGCTATTGATGAGCTCGCGAAGGGACACGTTGCGGTCGTTGCGCAGGTCGGTACCCCTCGCCGCAATCCCAGAGATGGTGATGAGCAAGCCCGCCACCACACAGACAAGCACGGTAGCTACGCGCCCGGCCCGCGTGCGCGGAAGGCGCTGCGGCCGGCTGAGCCTCGGCAATGTGCGTCGTCCATCCACACTCGCCATGGTAGGCGACGCCGCACATCGATGGCACAATGACGCCGTGGCCCGAATCCTCGTCATCGACAATTACGACTCGTTCGTCTACAACATCGTCCAGTATCTGCAGCAGCTCGGCGCACAAGTGGATGTGTGGCGCAACGACGATCCGCGATTCGACGACGCCTCCTGGCACGACCCCTACGACGGCGTGCTGCTCTCTCCGGGGCCCGGCACACCGGAGGCCGCCGGCGTCTGCATCGACGTGATCCGCAACCTCGCCGGGCGCGTACCGCTGTTCGGCGTCTGCCTCGGGTTGCAGGCGATGGCGGTCGCGTTCGGAGGCACGGTTGATCGCGCGCCAGAACAACTGCACGGCAAAGTATCCGAAGTATTCCACGACGGCCGCGGGGTATTCAGCGGGCTTCCGTCGCCCGTGCGCACCACCCGCTACCACTCGCTCGCGATCGTCGAGTCGACGCTCCCCGACGAGTTGGAGATCACGGCGCGCACCTCGTCGGGGGTGGTGATGGCGGTCCGACACCGCGAGCTCGCCCTCGAAGCCGTACAGTTCCACCCGGAAAGCGTGCTCACCGAGCGTGGGCACGACATGCTGAGCAACTGGCTCGCAGTATGTGAGGCCGAGCGCTAGTTGTCGCCGTCATTGTCGTCGGAAGGCGGCTCTTCAGGCGCCTGCGCCACCGACAAGTTGATGGTCTCGCCCTTGCTCAGCGACGCGCCGGGGTTGACGCTTTGCTGAAACACGAGGCCCTCCGGATGGTCGGCGGTGGGCACTGGTGTGACTTCCACCTTGAACCCGCTCTGCTCGGCGAGTTGCTGGGCGCGCTCAGCGGTCATGCCCGTGAAATCGGGCACCTCGGCAGTGGCCGACTCGCGGGCGATGGTGAGGGTGACAGTGCTGTCCGGGTCGACGGCGCCCGTCGGCGTGACCTTGATCACGTTGCCTGCTGGCTGCGAGTCAGTCTCTTCTTCGACGAACTCGATCTTCTCCTTCTTGAACCCGGCCGCGACGAGTTCGTCGACAGCGGCCTGCTCATTCATGCCCACCAGGTTCCCTGGCACCTCGATGGTCTTCACCACGTAGGTGTACACCTGGAGCTGAACCTCGCTGCCCTTTTCGACTTCGTTACCGCCATCGGGATTGGAGCTCTTCACCGTGCCGTTGTTGCTTTCGGTGGCGCCATCGGAGACTTCCTCGACCACCGGCGACAGCCCCGCATCACGCAGGCGGTTCTCGGCGTCGGCGCGTTCGAGCCCGACGACGTGCGGCACCGCCACCATCTCGACAGTGGGTGTGGGCGATGAGCTTTCGCTCTGGGCTTCGGTAGGGGACGGCGATGGTGTGGGCGACGGTAACGCGTCACCGCTGGGCCCTTTGTTCAAGAACAGCAGCAGCACGATAACGCCGATCACCAGCAGACCCGCGAGGACACTGATGACGATGATCGGCCCCTTGCCGGGCTTCTCTTCTTCCGGCTCCTCTTCGTCGCCCGGAACCTCCTCCGGGCTCGAGGGCGCGTCGTGCTCAACCCCATGCGCGGCCAGGGGGGCCCCCGCCGCGGGCGGGGCAGCACGTCGGGCGGTAGTGGTGATTGGGTCGCTCGCGATCACCTGGGTGGGGGCATCGGTGGCGTGGGAGCGGGGCGCGGGCCGGACGGGCTGATTGTTCAGCACCCGCACGATATCTTCGCGCATCTCCGACGCATCCTGGTAGCGGTCGCGTGGGTCTTTCTCGAGCGCGCGCATCACGATGGCGTCCATCGCCGGCGTCACTTCCGGATCACGCTGCGACGGTGGCACCGGCAGTTCGCGCACGTGCTGGAATACCACAGAGACGGGGGAATCGCCCTGGAACGGAGGCTCCGACGTGAGCAGCTCATAGAGCAACACGCCGACGGCGTAGATGTCGGAGCGGTTATCCACCTTCTGACCGCGCGCCTGCTCAGGCGACAGGTATTGCGCGGTGCCGATCACCGCGGCGGTCTGGGTCATCGTCGCGGAGGTGTCAGCGACGGCGCGGGCGATGCCGAAATCCATCACCTTCACCGTGCCGGGTGGCGTGAACATCACATTGGCTGGCTTGATGTCGCGGTGGATGATGCCTGCCCGATGCGAGTACGCGAGCGCGTCGAGCACTCCGGCGGTGAACTCGAGTGCCTTCTCAGGAACTATCTTGCGGCCACCGCGCAACACCTCGCGCAGTGTGACGCCTTCAACCAGCTCCATCACGATGTACGGCACCATGACCCCGGATGCGGGGTCGGCTTCCTCGCCGGTGTCGTAGACCGCCACGATGTTGGGGTGATTGAGGCCTGCAGCCGCCTGAGCCTCTCGACGGAATCGCGCCTGGAAGGTGTTGTCAGAAGCCAAGTCGAGGCGCAAGCGTTTGACGGCAACGTCGCGCTGGAGCCGGGTGTCTCGGGCACGCCAGACCTCGGCCATGCCACCTCGCCCGATGACCTCATCGAGCTTGTAGCGGCCGCCGAGCAGAGTTCCGCGCTCAGTCATCGCCTCGTTCCTTTCCAACTGCTCAACATTCTGGCAGACCGACGCCCTAACACAAGGCGCATCATCGTAAAGCCTGCACTACCGAACGGAAGATTGGCGCCGCCAGTCGTCCACCAGAGATGTCGTCGCGGGCGACCCCTGCATCTTCGATGAACACCGCTACCGCTACCTTCGGGTCTTCTGCATACCCGACGAACCACGCGTACGGAGCGCGTTCTTTCGACGTTTGCGCCGTGCCTGTCTTACCCCCCAGCGTGACCCCGTCGATGCGCGCCGAGCGTCCCGTGCCTTCCCGGACGACGCTTTGCATCATCTGCTGGAGCTGCTTCGCAGTCGCCTCCGAGATGGGCCGAGACTGCTCCGTCGGTTTCCTGCTGGAAAGCACTTGCAGGTCGCGCGTGACGACGTCCTTCACCAGGTACGGCTTCATCATCTTGCCGTTATTGGCGATCGCACCCACCACTTGCGCCATCTGTAGCGGGGAGCTGGCGACGTCGAACTGGCCGATGGCGCTGAGCGCGGTTTGTGCCTGGTCGGCGTCGGTGGGGTACTTCGAACGCGCGGCCTGTATGTCGATTTGGGCGTCTTGATTGAACCCGAAGCGCTCCGCCATGTCCTTCATCGTCTCGGCACCCAGGTCGAGCCCGAGCTGCCCAAACGCGGTGTTGCACGACGTGGCCAGCGCGTTCTCGAGCGTGGTGGTTTCGCCGCCGCAGTTCGTGGAGTTACCGAGCGAATGGTTGGTGCCCGGCAAACGCAGCGACGACGGCGACGGGATCTTGGTATCGGGGCTGATGCCGTTCTCGAGCGCGGCAGCGGCGGTCACCAACTTGAACGTCGACCCCGGAGGATAGATCTCGCGAACGGCGCGGTTTTTCAGCGGTTCGTCCTTGGCGTTCAGCAGCTGCTGCCAGCGCTCGTTCACCTCGCCGGTATTCAGCCCGCTCAGCTCGTTGGGGTCGTAGCTCGGCGTGGAGGCCAGCGCGAGAATCTCGCCCGTCTCGTAGTTGAGCGCGACGACGGCTCCCCGCGAGTCGCCAAGCCCCCTCATCGCCGCGCGTTGCGCGTCGGGGTTGAGCGTCGTGGAAATATTCGCACCGGTGGGGGCCTTGCCGGTGAGCATGTCGGTAAGACGATTGAACGTCTGCTCCGACGCGGTGCCCGCCAGGTCGCGGGCATACGAGCGTTCCAGGCCGGAGGCGCCATGAATCCGCGTGAACCATCCCGTCACGGGCGCCCACAGCGGCCCGTCGGTGAAGCTCCGACGATAGGGCACGATGGCATTGCCCGTCGGTTCGCTTTGGGCGATGGGGTCGTTTCCGACGAGGATGGCGCCGCGGTCACGCGCGAACTCGGCGTCACGGACCCGGCGGTTGAGGGGATGATCGAGCAGCCCCGGTTGGCGGAGCGTGGCGAGCACGGTGAGGTTGATGAGCAGCGCCGCCATCATGCACGCGACGAAGATGCTGACGTTCCGCAGTGGCCCATTCATGAGGCGATCAACTCCGTCGATTCTCCCTCGCTTGCCTCCATCATCTGCGGAGTGGCGGTGGCGGCCTGCGGCATCCGTGCCCGGTGGGAAATCACCATGAGCAAGCCGACGAGCAGCCAGTTCGCGAGCAGCGACGACCCACCCTGACTCATGAATGGTGTGGTGAGGCCGGTGAGGGGCAGCAGCAGCGTGACGCCGCCGATGATCGAGAACACCTGCAACGCGAGGATGAAGCTGAGCCCGCTCGCGAGCAGTTTGCCGAACCCGTCGGGGCAGATCAGCGCCGTTTTCAGCCCGCGCATGATAATGAACGTGTACACGAGGATGATGCCCATCAACCCGACGATGCCGACCTCCTCGCCCAGCGCGGTGGCGATGAAGTCGCTCTTCGCCAGTGGTGTGAGCCCCGGACGGCCTTCACCCCAGCCCTGGCCGAACAACCCGCCCCAGGCCATGCCGAACAGGCCATTGATGATCTGCCCGTTCGCGTCGGTGTCCGCGAATGGGTCCAACCAGTTGTGCACGCGCTTCGGCACATGCGAGGTGAACAGGTAGGCGGCCGCTGCTGCGGCGATGAACATGAGGAACGCCAGGATGGGCCAAAACGCGCGCTGCGTAGCGACGTAGAGCATCACGGTGAACAGGCCGAAGATCAGCAGCGCCATGCCCAGGTCACGCTGGAACACCATCACCATGAGCGCCATCGTCCACATGATCGCGATGGGGATGAAATCTCGCGCCCTAGGGATGGTGATGCCTAGCACCTTCTTACCCGCGAGGGCGAGCACGTCGCGCTTCTCGTAGAAGTAGGCGGCGAACGCGATGGCGAGCGCGATCTTCGCGATCTCGGCTGGCTGGAAGCTGAACTGTTTCACACGAATCCAGATGCGGGCGCCGTTCAGCTCAACACCGAGCGGGGTGAGCGGCAGCAACAGTAGAAACAGCGAGAACAGAAACAGCAGATACGGGTAGCGCTGCAAGCGACGGTGGTCGGGCATCCACCAGGAGACGGTGATGAACACGCCCACACTGAGCAGCGTCCACAGCAGCTGCATCTCGGCATCGTGCTTCGGCACATCGGGGATGAGGTCGATGCGGGCGATCATGGCCAGACCAATGCCGTTCAACAGGAACACCGACGGCAGTAGCACAGGGTCGGCGTACGGCAACTTCCAACGCACCGCGATATGCGCGGCGATGCCCATACCGAACCAGATGATGCCTGCGCGCACCCAATCGAGCGGCAGTGCGCCAGTCACGTTGAGATGCACGGTAACCCAGCTGCCGTACCCGATGGCGAGCGCCATGAGCAGCAACCCGAGCTCAACCCCGCGCCGCTTTCGGTAGACGATCACCTCGCCTGATAACTCAGGCTGGACAGCAACACTCATGTCAGCAGCTCTCGGGGTCTGCCTCCGCCGTGGCGGTAGGCGTCATGGGTGCGAGGTGCGTCGGGTAGCCCGCCTCGACGTCGGTCGCCTGCTCCTGGCCTTCTGGCACCGGCAGGCCCGGAATCGACGCGACTGCTGTCGGCGACGGACTGGGGGAGGGGGCAGTGTCGACGGGCTTGAGCCGCTGTTCCCGCACCACCCGGCAGCGCTCCGCGAGGCCGCGGAGCTGCTTGGCTGTGGCCCGGCCCGCCTCGAGGTCTTGCAC
>NZ_CAMYFI010000024.1 GCF_947255005.1 uncultured Tessaracoccus sp.
CGACAGGCACATCGTGCTCGGTGCCCCCGACGTGCTCGCGACGGGCACCGTCGCGCAGCAGGCCGAAGAGATCGGAGCCACGGGCAGGCGCGTGCTGCTGCTGGGACGCGCCGCTCTCCCCGTCGACGACGAGGCCGCGCCGGGCAATGTCGAACCGCTCGCGCTCGTCGTGCTGGACCAACTGGTACGCCCCGACGCCGCCGACACGCTGCGCTACTTCCGCGACGAACGCGTGCAACTCAAGGTGATTTCCGGCGACAATGCGAACTCCGTCGGTGCCGTTACACGCTCGCTGGGCGTCGACCTGGGCGACGTCGTCGATGCCAGAAGCCTCATCGACGCTGACGATGCCGAGTTCGAAGAGACGGTCGAACGTGGCGGGGTGTTCGGGCGAGTCACGCCAGAGCAGAAGCGCCAGATGGTGCAAGCGCTGCAACGGGGTGGGCACCAGGTGGCGATGACGGGGGACGGCGTCAACGACGTGCTGGCGCTCAAGGACGCCGACCTCGGTATCGCGATGGGTTCGGGGGCTTCCGCCACGCGCGGTGTGGCCCAACTGGTACTGCTCGACGACAAGTTCGCCCAGCTCCCCCACGTCGTCGCAGAAGGGCGACGAGTGATTGGCAACATCGAGCGCGTCGCCAAGTTGTTCCTTACCAAGACGATCTACTCGCTCGCCCTGGCGCTCGTCTTCGGCCTCCTCACGGTGCCTTACCCGTTCCAGCCGCTGCACGTGACCGTCGTGGGCTGGTTCACCATCGGCATTCCCGCATTTTTGCTCAGCTTGGCGCCGAACCACGCGCTCGCGAGGCCGGGATTTGTGCGCCGCACACTGTCGCTCGCCATCCCAGCCGGGGTTATCGTCGCCTGCAGCACCGTCGTGACGTATCTGCTGGTGCGCGGACGCGGGCAGGTGGCCGAAGCGCTGCAAACTCAGGCGACGACGGCCGCGCTGATCACGATGATCATGGTGGCCACGTGGGTGTTGTCCGTGGTGGCTAGGCCATACCAGTGGTGGCGGGCAGGACTCGTCGCGTTCGCCTACGGGTTCTACGGGTTGCTGATCCATCTTCCGTTCAGCCAACGTATCCTGGAGCTCGACACCTCAAACATGCGAGCCATGATGCTCGCCTACCTCATCGGCGGCATCGGCATGGCCGCCGTCGAGGTGATGTGGTGGATCCGCGCCGGCGTCCTCGGAGAGTAGCTAAGCGCCCTAGCACCCGGATAGTTCAAACGCCTAACAAAGGCATTCATCGACAACATTCGAGTAGTCATCGCACAGCTTTGCGGTGGATTCGGCTTATCACGTCCTGAGAACTCTCTATAGGCGATATTGTAATCGATTCCATCTATTGACAGCCTGGCACGCCGAGTCTACATTCTTCCTATGAAACTGAACAGTCACCAAAGATTCCCTTGGAGCTGGTTCCTCCCATCTGTGATAACAGTTCTCCTCTGCATCTCGTCGGGGAGTATTCAAGCGCATGCAGATTTCCAGGCTGCGACCCGCGAGCGCCTTGATGCAATTTCAGAAGCGATTACCCGAGCAGTGGCTGCCGCTGACAACACTCCTGCTCTAACCACTTCCACGCTTCAGAAGCAGCGTGGCTTCTCGCTGAACCCGATCAACGACGATTACTCGCGTTTCCAAGTTTCATTCAACCCCCCCGATCCGCTCAGGAACGGATCGTGAAGTGCGCCTTCCGCGACTATCCGTCTCGCTGATGCCTATGAAGGACCCTCAGACGACCACGTCTGTAAGCATCATTGATACAGCGCCCACTCGAACCACTACAAGTGCGATTCAACCGTTGGAAGAAGGGTTTCGAATCTTACATGTGATGCACTCAGCCTCTGCTCAACATGAATTTAAAGTGGGGTTCCATTCTTCCGGCACCATCGAACCAGTACGATTCGAAGATGGTTCATTAGTCCTGCACGCCCCTGACGGAACGTACCTAGGCGACATAGAACCTCCATGGGCGATAGACGCCAATGGGTCTCCCGTTCCCACCCGATATCGTTGGGAACATGGAACACTAATTCAAGTAGTAGATCATGATCCTCGACATCACAGGTACCCAATTGTCATCGACCCGAAATGGACTTACGGATATAACCTTACTGCGATTGGTGCGGCTGGCTATCCAACGCTCGGTGTAAACACTGCCATGGCCATGCGTGAACTACGAAGGTGCTTCAATTGCTCCTTTCCGATCAAAGGAGCGCCACGGAGTATCCGAAAACCGGCCAGAACATCAACCTCAATGCCTGGCCGCTCCCAGGAGGAACTGTCGTTCCTGCACCAATACGTGTGTCAGGAACAACTAGCACTGGGTTCAGTTTCGTGGCGAGACAAGGACATTTCGACGGTGCAGGATCGACCATCAGCTTCCGCTTTTACCACACCTGTTTGGCGAACGCACCGATGCTCCGACTGTCTGTTAAAGCCACTATTACCAAGCATAGGCCATTTCTCGAACGTCAAGTCATCCGTGCAACGACCTACACAACTTGGTCGAGATTCGTATCAGCCACTGCAGACAATGCGGGAATAAAACAGGGTTATCATGGTAAATGTTGAACTGACGCGGCCTCGTATCGTAGCATTATTGGTTATCGCCTGCCTCTGGGTGGCGGTGGAACTTACGCAAGTTTCGCTCGCCTACAGCCGGCTTCTGGAGCCCTCGGGCTGGTCTGCGGAAGCATGGGTATGGTCGGTGCTCTTGTGGGTGGTGATATTTGCCGTGGGAACAGCCGCACTGTGGTTTACGCGTCGCTGGCCGTGGATGCTAATGCTGCCCTTGCACGCTCTTCTGCTGTTTTTCGCCGCTGTTTCGCCGTGGGCTTGGTGAACGTTCACCGCTGAGGTTGCCCGGCGCAGGGCACGCTACCTGATGAGGAATAGCGTGCCCTGCGCCGCAAGCGACATCGAATCTTACCGCTGGTCAAGCACCGCCTTGGCGGCCGCAAAACGAGCGATCGGCACGCGGAATGGCGAGCAGGAGACGTAGTCGAGCCCGACTCGGTTGAAGAACTCAATCGACGCGGGGTCACCGCCGTGCTCACCACACACGCCCGTCTTGAGCTCCGGCTTTGTGCTGCGCCCCTTCTTCACGCCAATCTCGACGAGCTGTCCGACGCCGTCGACGTCGATGCTCTCGAACGGGTTCTGCTCGAGTACGTGATCGATCACGTACTGGGCGAGGAACCCGTTCTCGGCGTCATCCCGGGAGATGCCGATACCGGTCTGCGTGAGGTCGTTGGTACCGAAGCTGAAGAAGTCGGCTTCCTCGGCGATCTCGTCGGCAGTCAGCGCCGCTCTCGGCAGCTCGATCATAGTGCCGATCTTCACCTCGATGCCGGAGTCTCCGATTTCCTCGGCGACGGCACGCTCGACGATCTCCCGCTGGAACTTCAGCTCCTGCCGCAGCGCGACGAGCGGGATCATGATTTCTACCCCGACGGTGTCGCCCTCCCGCTCCTTCACCGCAATCGCGGCACGGATGATGGCTCTCGCCTGCATGTCCGGGATCTCCGGGTACAGCATCGCGAGGCGGCATCCGCGAGTGCCAAGCATCGGGTTCTGTTCGTGGAGGCGTTTGACCTGCGCGAGCGTCTGCCGTGCCGCATCGAGAGCGTCTTCGTCCTCGCCAGTGAGCTCGAGGCGCTGCACCAGCAGCGACTGCTCGACGAGGTTGGGCAGGAATTCGTGCAGTGGCGGGTCGAGCAGCCGCACTGTGACGGGCAGGCCCTTCATCGCGGTAAAGATGCTCTCGAAGTCTTGCTGCTGCATCGGCAGAATCTCGGCCAGTGCATCGGCGCGAGCCTCTGGGGTGTCTGCGAGAATCATACGTCGCACCGCAGGCAAGCGGTCGCTCGCCATGAACATGTGCTCCGTGCGGCACAGGCCAATGCCTTCCGCGCCCAGTTCCCTCGCCTTCGTTGCATCCTCGAAGTTATCTGCATTGGCACGCACGCCGAGGCGACGGATCTCGTCGGCCCACGCGACGACGTTTTGGAAGTCCTCGTTGATCTGCGGCGGAACCAGTTCGATGGCCTCGCCGTAGATGTTGCCTGTCGACCCGTCAATGGTAATGACGTCGCCCTCGGCGAAGACGTGTTCGCCGATGGTGAGCTTCTTTCCAGCCGCGTCAATCTTGATGCCTGATGCGCCTGCCACACAGGGCTTGCCCATACCGCGAGCCACCACGGCCGCATGCGACGTCATGCCGCCGTGCGCGGTGAGCACGCCCTGCGCCACGATGACGCCGTGGATGTCGTCGGGTGTGGTTTCGTAACGCACCAATACGACGGGTTCACCGCGCTCGCCGCGTTCGGCGGCGACATCCGCGTCGAAGACGACCTCACCGACACCAGCACCTGGTGAAGCGGGCAGGCCCTTGGCGACGGGCTGCTTGCCGTGCTCGGGGTCGATACCGGGGTGCAGGAGCTGATCGAGTTGCCGCGGTTCGATGCGCTGCAGGGCTTCTTCCTTGGTGATGAGGCCCTCGGCGACGAGGTCCGAAGCCACCTTGAGCGCAGCGGCGGCGGTGCGCTTACCGTTGCGGGTTTGCAGCATGAACAGCTTGCCGTCTTCGACAGTGAACTCGATGTCCTGCATGTCGCGGTAGTGCTGCTCAAGCTTGTGCATCGTCTGGACGAGCTGCTCGTACGCATCGGGCAGTACTTCCTGCATCTCGTGGAGCGGGCGGGGTGTGCGGATGCCAGCGACGACATCCTCACCCTGCGCGTTCACGAGGAACTCGCCATACAGCGCCTTCTCACCCGTCGATGGGTTCCTGGTGAAGCACACGCCCGTGGCGGAAGTGTCGCCGCGGTTACCAAACACCATCTGCTGCACGTTGACCGCCGTGCCGAGTTCGGCGGAGATACCGTTCGCGCGACGGTACACGTCGGCTCTGGGGTTGAGCCACGACTTAAACACGGCGTTGACCGCGCGGTGGAGTTGCTCACGGGGGTCACTCGCCCATTCTCCGCCCAGATGCTCGACGGAGATCTCCTTGAACGTGCGCACCAAGCCCTTGAGATCGTCGGCGGTCAGATCCGTGTCTTGTGACACGCCACGCTGCATCTTGAGCTGCGTCAGTGCGTCCTCGTAGGCGTGCGCGGGCACACCCTCGACGACCTCGCCGTACATCTGGATGAAGCGCCGGTAGCAGTCCCAAGCGAACCGCTCGTTTCCAGCTTCAGCAGCGATGGCGTCGACGGACTCGTCGGAGATACCGAGGTTCAAGATGGTGTCCATCATGCCGGGCATCGAGAACACCGCACCGGAGCGGACCGACACGAGCAACGGTTTCTCGCCAGACCCGAGTTTGCGGCCGGTGCGCTCTTCGAGCCGCTCGAGCGCTGCGTCGATGTCTCCGGCGAGGCGCTCCGGCCACTCACCGCCGCGTTTCATCGTCTCCACGCACGCGGTGGTGCTGACGGTGAACAGATCTGGGACGGTGATCCCGATGCGGTTCATCTCCGCAACGTTGGCTCCCTTGCCGCCCAGCAGCGACTTCATCTCGGCATTGCCGTCCGCAAGATCGTAGATGTAACGATCGTCACTCATTGGTCAAGACTCCTTCGACTCGCCCTGGAGCTTCTTTGCTCAGTTCAATCTCCAGAGTACTCAGTGCATTGTCAACACACGCATTCGGGTTTGTGTTTCTCAACGTCAGGAACTCACGCGCCTGCGCCACGCGCCGCGCAGCGCACACCTGGCGGCTGGCGGAGTACGCCGCCAAGGCGTCGGGCGCGCGAAGAGACGAGATCGACGATGCGGCTTGCATTCTCCTCCAGCGCAACGCCGGTGGTGTTGAGCACCGGGCAGCCGAGATCGCGCATCGTTTGCCCCACCTCGTCGAGCTCGTCGTAGATGTGCGCGAGATCGGCATAGCCGTCTCGGTTGCCGAAGCCGCCCATGCTGCGGACCCGTTGATTTCGAATGCTTTGGAGCCGGTCGGCATCCATCGTGAGGCCAATGATGCGCCATCGCTCGACGCTGAACAGCTCGGATGGGGGCGTAATGCCTGGCACGAGGGGCACGTTGGCAGCTTTGTACCCGAGGTAGCCGAGATAGATCGACAGCGGCGTCTTGCCTGCTCGCGATGGGCCGATGAGCACGATGTCGGCTTCGCGGAGCTGTTCGGGGACCGACCCGTCGTCGTTGCGGACTGCGAAGTCCATGGCGCTGACGCGGGTGAAGTAGTCAGCTTCCACCCCGACGGGGCGTCGCATCACTTCTTCAGCGCGCTCACCGCTGGCTTGCTCGATGGCGGCGATGGAATCAGTCATCAGATCCGCATGAGGCAGGTCGTAGTCGTTGCAAAAACGCTCGACGAGGTCCGCCATCGAGGGCTTGACGAGCGTGAACAGCACGACGATGGGGCGCTCTAGTGGCAGTTCCGCAAGCGCCGTCTCGACGTGCTCTTTCTGACTGACTCGGCGGTGGCGCACTATTTCGATGTGTTGATCGGGGAACTGCGCCAGTGCGGCACGGGCGATGCGCGCTCCGGTCTCCCCCGTGGAATCAGCGATGATATGAATTTCGAGCGGCTCCGTCGACATGCAAGCCACACTATCGGGGCCAGGATGACCTGAGGCACGTTTATGCTCGATACATGCCAGAAAGAAGGCCTGCCGCCTGCAAGTTCCCTTCGGTATGCAGGGAAGGTGCTCACGCTGACAGGAGGATTCACGCTTCCCGACATAGCTGACGCACTGAAGGATGCCAGAAAGAAGTGTTCCAGCCCTATGGGCGACCTCAACGCCGTGTCGTGGGGCCAGCCAACTACAGACGCCGTTTGGAGTTGATAACGTGACCAACCGCACGTTCCTCGAGTCTTTGATGCTCGTCGGCGCAGTCATGCTCACGCTCAGCATCGGGCTCGCCATCACTCTCAGCCCCTGGTTTCTCGGGCTAGCCCTCGGAGCGCCGCTTGCACTCGTCGGCCTCGCTGCCATCCTCCAGTCGGCAACGAAACTGCGAACGCGTGCCAATTTGAATGCCGAGGTACCAGGGCCACCACCCAGTGTGATTGCTTCCCTCGCCGGACTGCTCGCACTAGCCGTACCGGTAGTCGTCCACGTGAAAGTCGGAATCCTCTCGTCTCCAGCGAGCGTGGCACTGCTCATCGCCTCCGCCCTGGTGGTGGTCGCAGCAGCAGTATTGGCCATTCGCTGGTCGCGCTGACCCGCTTCGAGCTGGTACGCCTCGGCTCGGTCTGGGGGCCGACAACGCTTCCCACTACCCGGTGTAGTATCGGGAACAGGCAGAACCCCTGCCACGACCTCATTCAAGGAAGAAGTGGTCACCACCATGTTGCACAAGTCGAGAACTCGTATCCGCGGCGTCGTCGCCATCATCCTGGCGCTTACCTTGACCTCCTGTAGCGGCGGGGGCGGACGAGGAGACGTACATTTGGGCGGAGAGGCGACGCTGCAGTTGCCCGACTTAGGCGGCGAGAAATTCGCTGGTATGCCAGGCGACGTCCTTCTTGCACTGGGGCTGATCGTCTGCGCGTTCGGCCTCGGCTTTGGGTTGATCACGTACATGCAGCTACGACGTATGCCCGCTCATCGCGCCATGCTCGATGTGGCAGATCTCATCTACGCAACGTGTAAGGCCTATCTGAAACAGCAGGGCCGATTCCTGCTGGTGCTCTGGGCCTTCATAGCGACGATCATCGTCGCCTACTACCTCTTCCTGGTGGACTTCGGCATCGGCAAAACCTTGGTCGTCATCGCGTTCTCCCTCATCGGCATGGCCGGTTCGTATGGCGTCGCGTGGTACGGAATCCGAGTCAACACGCTGGCGAACGCTCGCACCGCCCACGCGTCGCTGCGGGGCAAACCCTATCCGTGCCATGACATTCCTCTGCGCTCGGGCATGAGTATCGGCATGGTGCTCATCTCCGTGGAGCTCGCGATGATGCTCATCATCTTGGTGTTCCTCCCCGGCGAGATCGCTGGGGCATGCTTCCTTGGCTTCGCCATCGGTGAATCGCTCGGAGCCGCAGCCTTGCGCATAGCCGGCGGCATCTTCACCAAGATCGCCGATATCGGCGCCGACCTCATGAAGATCGTGTTCAAAATCAAGGAAGACGACGCCCGCAACCCCGGCACGATCGCTGACTGCACCGGCGACAACGCCGGCGACTCCGTCGGCCCTTCAGCCGACGGGTTTGAAACCTACGGAGTCACTGGCGTCGCACTCATCACCTTCATCCTTGTGGGCGTCGCCGACGCAGCCGTGCAAATCCAGTTGCTGGTGTGGCTTTTCGTGATCCGCGCCGTCATGGTGATTGCTTCCGCCATTTCCTACTACGTCAACCGCGCGATGACGAGAGCCAAGTACGCGGACGCTGACGATATGGATTTCGAGCAGCCGCTCACCAACTTGGTGTGGATCACGTCCATCTGCTGCATCGTCACGACGTTTCTCACTTCCGCGTTGCTCATTGCACACATGCCGAATGGCATGTGGTGGAAGCTCTCGCTCATCGTGTCGTGCGGCACCATCGCCGGTGCGCTGATTCCAGAGCTCGTGAAGGTCTTCACCTCCACGAGTGCCAAACACACCCGTGAGGTGGTGGTCTCCGCACACCAGGGAGGTCCGTCGCTCAACATTCTCTCTGGCCTGGTTGCCGGCAACTTCTCCGCCTACTGGATCGGGCTGGCCATTGCGGGCCTCATGGGGATCGCCTACGGCATTTCGATGCTGGGGTTGGGCGACCTCATGCTCGCCCCCGCGGTGTTCGCGTTTGGCCTTGTCGCGTTCGGGTTCCTTGGCATGGGGCCGGTGACCATCGCCGTCGACTCCTACGGGCCCGTCACTGACAACGCGCAGTCCGTGTTTGAGCTCTCCACCGTCGAAGATGATCCGCAGGCACGCGTAGAGCTCGCCGAGGAGTTCGGAGGCGACGTAGATTTTGAGCGTGCAAAGTTCTTCCTCGAGGCGAATGACGGCGCCGGTAACACCTTCAAAGCCACGGCGAAACCCGTGCTGATCGGCACCGCGGTAGTAGGTGCCACCACCATGATCTTCTCCATCATGATTGGGCTCACCGACCACCTCACCACCAACTTAGACAAGCTATCGCTCCTGCACGCACCCTTCCTACTAGGCATGGTGGCCGGCGGCGCCATGATCTACTGGTTCACGGGAGCCTCCATCCAGGCCGTCACCACGGGCGCGCACCGAGCCGTGGAGTTCATCAAAGACAACATCCATTTGGAGGGCAAGGACAAAGCGTCCGAACGTGATTCGGCTCGGGTAGTGGAAATCTGCACCAAATACGCGCAGAAGGGCATGTTCAACATTTTCCTGGGCGTCTTTTTTGCGACGTTGGCCTTCGCCTTTTTGGAACCGTTCTTCTTCATCGGTTACCTCATTGCGATGGCCGTCTTCGGTCTCTACCAGGCGGTGTTCATGGCAAATGCTGGCGGGGCCTGGGATAACGCCAAGAAACTCGTCGAGGTGGATCTCGACGCGAAAGCCACTCCCCTGCACGATGCTACCGTCGTCGGTGACACCGTCGGCGATCCGTTCAAGGACACCTCATCCGTGGCGCTCAATCCCGTCATTAAGTTCACTACGTTGTTCGGCTTGCTCGCCGTCGAATTGGCCGTCGCGCTGCCCGCGCTGGGCGCCGCATGGCTGCCGCCCGTGCTGGCGGTGGTGTTCTTCCTCGCATCGGCCGCATTCGTCATACGCTCGTTCTACGCTCTGCGTATCAACCAGAACATGGAGGATCTCGACATCGAGAAGGCGGTCGATCCCACCCCGTCGACGCCGTAGCCCGAAGGAGGCAGCGCATGGTGGTTCGGATAATCGTGGTGGCGGGGGCCCTCGCGCTCACGCTAGCCGCAGGAAGCTCTGTGGAACTGCTGGTGGTGCCTGTGCCGTGGGTGCTGGCGGTGATCGCACTCGGCTGGTGGTTGGGCAGCGGCAACCCGACGCGACGCCAGGCGTGGGCCGCAACAGCACTGTCCGCACTCCTGCCTGGCATCGCCGCCTTCGCGCTGTGGCTGTGGACAGCCCTGAACGATCCCTACGCGCCGGAACCGGCCCTGCTCGGGATCCTCGCGCGAGTGGGCGCAGGCGCAGCCCTCGCCTTGCTCGGCTTCGGGTTCCTGCGTCGCTTTGAGACCCGCGCCCACCGGCCCACGCCCCAGGTTGCCAACCGCTGACCTCCATCACACAACGGCCTTCGCCTGCAGCGACGACTCGCCGCGGGCGAAGGCCGGTTTCTTTGCGCTGCAGCCCTACAATCATCACGGTACGGGCCCACACGGCCTCCTGCCCCGACCGTGATGGAGTGTGAATGAGCAGCACTTATGACCCGTTGGTCGGTCAGGTGCTGGACGGTCGCTACGAGATCGTCGCGAAAGTGGCACGTGGCGGCATGGCCACGGTGTATCGAGCGCGCGACTTGAGGCTGTCGCGCATCGTTGCGCTCAAAGTGATGCGCGCGGATCTCGGCGAAGACGATGAATTCGTCGCGAAGTTTGATCGAGAGGCACGCTCCGCCGCCGTCCTCACACACCAGAACGTGGTGAGCATTTTCGATCAAGGCACCGCACAGGGCCAGCCCTACATCGTGATGGAATTCGTCAACGGTGAGACCCTGCGCCGCGTGGTGAGTCGTGAGGCGCCGTTGCGCCCGGAGCGGGCGCTCGCCTACATGGAGGACATCGCTTCCGCGCTCGCCGCCGCGCACGAGGCGGGTGTGGTGCACCGCGACATCAAACCCGAAAACGTGCTCATCTCGCACCGCGGACAACTCAAAGTGGTGGATTTCGGCCTTGCCCGACGCATCGGTTCGCCGCAGATGACCGCGACGGGGGTGCTCGTCGGCACGGCAAGCTACCTCCCACCGGAATTGGTGACGCACTCGCGCCCCGATGCCCGCAGCGACGTGTATTCCGCCGGCATCCTGCTCTTCGAACTGCTCACTGGCACGAAGCCCCACACCGGCGAAAACAACTACCAAATTGCGTACCGGCACGTGAACGTCGACGTGCCCCGTCCCAGCGAGCGTTTGCGCGAGCGCGGACGGCGAAACTCATGGCCGCTGCCTGATTACATCGACGCGCTCGTCATGGCAGCCACAGCACGCGACCCCGAGCGGCGCATCGAAGACGGACGGGAACTGCTGCGTGTGGTGCGCCGATGCCTCCACGAGCTAGAATCCAGCGGCTACGCCGACAACCCGGCACTGGCCACGAGCCTCATGCCTGAGCCGTCGGATGGCGACATCACGCAGCCGATCACCCCGAAGCTAGAGCGGCCCCGGCCGTCGGCGAGCTCCCAGATTCCCTCGGCGTACACCTCGTCGCACAACGACGTCGCCCCCACCAGCAATTCGTCGCCCGAACCCCAATGGCAGCCGGATCCCCACACCAGCTCTCCAGCATTCGCCAGAAGCGAACGCTCCCCCGCAGCTGCCCCCGTGCAAAGAAGCCAACACCGCTCGCCCCAAAGCCAGCGCACGCCCGTGTTCCAGGTGTCTCACGCCGCTGTGCACCGTCGACGACGAGGCATCGTCGCGCTCATCGCTCTGATCGTGCTCACCGTGGGCGCGGGCACTGGCTCGTGGTGGTTCGCCTCGGGACGGTACACGGCCGTGCCCGCGTTAGAAGGCCAGACGGAGGCCGCGGCGCAGGATGCCGCCGAGGCTGCGGAGCTGCGAATCGACACCTCGTCGGCCTACTCGGAGGACGTGCCCGCAGGGCAGGTGGTGAGCACTGACCCTCGAGCAGGCGACAAGGTGCTGCGTAAGTCGACAGTGCTCGTCGTCATCTCGCTCGGCCCGGAACGGTATTCGATGCCGAAAGTGGTTGGACTCACTCTCGAGGAGGCCCGCACCGCCCTGCAGTCGGAGAAGCTGCAGGTGGGCAATGTCGAAGAAGTGTGGAACGAAGACATACCGGCGGGGAAAGTGCTCAAGGCATCGCAGGAGCCTGATGCCCAGCTGAAACGTGGCACAGGCGTAGACCTCATTGTGTCTAAGGGGCCCGAGCCCATCGAGATTCACGACTACACGGGGCAGTCCACCAACCGAGCGAAGAAAGAACTTGAGGCCGCCGGGTTTACCGTCAAGGTCGCCGAGGAACACGACAAGACCGTCGAGAAAGGCAAGGTGATCTCCCAATCGCCGAAGTCCGGCCACGGTAAGCGCGGTGACAAGGTGGAGCTCGTGAGTTCGCTCGGCCCGGTTATGGTGACGGTGCCGGACGTACGGTACAAGTCGACGCAGGACGCCGAGAAAGCGCTGAGCGACGCAGGGCTCACCTACGAGATCGAGCGCGCCAGCGAGTTCCCGCTGCCCCTCAATATTGCGGCGGGAACCAATCCAGCAGCCGGTACGAAGGTACCCGAAGGCAGCAAGGTGATTCTGCAGATCACCTGACCTGTGGGAACCAAGACGACCGCCTCGCCCACTACCCTGTTGGTACGGAGAAGGAAGGTCGAACAGTCATGGATAATCCCATCAGGGTGGTCGTCATCGTCGTCATTGCGCTGGCAGTCATCGGCTTCGGCATCTGGGGGTACCTGCGTTGGCGCTACGTCAAACAGCTGCGGGATTTGGGCTGGGAGTTCGATACCTCGCCCAACATCAACCACATGATCGGGCTCAACCATGCCCCCTTCGGAGCGGGGTTCGACCGCAAGGTCGATGATCTCATCTACGGCACCGCACCCAACGGCGTGCAGTTCAAAGCAATCGAGTACGACTACGAACAGTGGGGCTCCACCCACTACGTGCTGTTTTTCCCGCTACCCAAGTCGCTGCCGTTCCTCTACGTTCGTCCCCTGGCCCGGGCATCCCGGATCCCCGGCAAACCCCACGGCGCAGTCATCAATTTGGGGCAGCACGAAATCATCGCAGGCGGCGACGAATACGGCCACGACATCGGGCAGCTCATTGTGAACAACCTTGGGCCCCTTGCCGCATTCGAACTCAGCATCGATCACGCCAACCTCGTCGTGTTCGACGTGGCGGAGAAGGTTGACGACCTCAAAGTGGCTGTCAACGCCGGTTCGCAGATCGCAGCCGCAGTGGCAAGCGCCTGCGGCCCGTACTCGGCCCCGCCAGCTCCGAACTGCCTCTCCTTCAACCGTCACCCCCACTGGACGTACATCCCCCGCGACGACAGCTACCTGTCTCGCATCCACCACACCACCGACGGTTATGACCACGAAGCCAGCAACATCGTGTTCGGGGAACGCGACGGCATCTCTTTCCTTCGACTCACCCACAGCTGGAAGACAAGAAGCACCGATTCCGAAGGGCGCACCACCGTCCACCACCATGAGGAGAACCTGTGCGACTTTTGGACGGGATTCCGGTTCGGGCCGATCAACCTGGGCAGTGGTATCTTCGGTTTCCGCAATGACAAGGCCGGCATCCAATTCGAGCTGATGGAGTTCAACAGGGCCTACAAGGTCACAGCTGCCGACAAGCGTTTTGCCTACGACGTGCTGCACCAACGCATGATGCGTTGGCTTCTCGACGTCGGCGCACCCAAGTTTGAGATTCATCCGCGAGGCAGCATCACCGTGCGCGGCTTCGATGACTGGCGGATGGAGGACCTCGAAGCCGCCAACGCGCTCCTGCACGATTTCTTCGCACGCGTGCCCGACGTCGTGTGGAAGAATCTCGGCGTGTGGCCGCGGCCCGTTGCCCGCTACGAATGGGTGTAGCCGGGAGGCTCAGAACTCCTTGACCGCGAAGTCCTGCACGGGGTTGTGGCGGCTGCCGCGCAGCTCGCGCAGGCGTTTGGCCACAGTGAAGGCCATCTCCAGCGACTGGTTGCGGTTCAGGCGCGGATCACAGGCGGTCTGGTAGCGCGTCGCGAGATCTTCCTCTGTGAGGCTGAACGCCCCTCCGACGCACTCAGTGACGTCGTCGCCGGTGAGCTCGACGTGGAGTCCGCCTGGCCAGGTGCCCAGCTGGGAGTGCACGTCAAAGAACCCGTTGACTTCCTCGGCCACATCGGCGAACGAACGTGTCTTGAAGCCATTGGCGGTCTCGAAGGTGTTGCCGTGCATCGGGTCACACACCCAGGCCACGTTCCTACCCGTGGCCTGGACCCCGCGGATGAGATCAGGCAACACATCGCGGACCTTCTTCGCCCCCATACGGGTGATGAAGGTGATGCGCCCGGGCTCGTGATCTGGGTCGAGTGCGTCTGCCAGCGCGATCGCCTGCTCAGGGGTGGTAGTCGGGCCAAGCTTGATGCCGAGCGGGTTGCGCACCTGACGCAGTAACTCGACGTGTGCACCGTCGATCTGCCGGGTGCGCTCGCCGATCCACAAGAAGTGCCCGGAGACGTCGTAGGGCAAGCCGGTTCTAGAATCGATACGCGTGAGCGCGCGTTCGTACTCCAGCAACAGGGCTTCGTGGCTGGCGTAGAAGTCGACGGTGTTCAGCGATTCGTCGCGCACCCCGCACGCCACCATGAATGCCAGCGCGCGTTCGATTTCCTCAGCGAGTTCCTCGTATTCGGATTCGACGCGGGAGTCTCGCACGAACTCCCCATTCCACAGATGGACCGCACGGAGGTCGGCCAAACCGCCCTTGGTGAAGGCTCGAACGAGGTTGAGCGTCGCGGCCGACGAGTGGTACACCTTCATGAGACGCCCGGGGTCGTGCGCGCGCGATTCGGGGGTGAAAGCGAGCCCATTGACGGCGTCGCCCCGATAGCTGGGGAGTTCGACGTCGCCACGTATCTCGGTGTCTTTGGAGCGGGGTTTAGCGTACTGGCCAGCAATCCTGCCCAGCTTCACGACGGGCACCTGCGCGGCGTAGGTCATCACCACGGACATCGACAGCTGCACCATAAGCTTGCGCTTGATGGAATCCGCCGAGATCGCCTCGAAGGTTTCTGCGCAATCACCGCCCTGCAAGAGGAAGGCCCTACCCTCGGCCACAGCAGCAATCTGTTCGCGCAGTTCATCGCATTCACCGGCAAACACCAGCGGAGGCTGCGCTTCTAGCTCGTCGACGACACGATCCACCGCATCCTGGTCGGGATAGGTGGGCTGCTGAGCCTGTGGTAGCGCCCGCAATGTTTCCCGTGACATCAAGCTGGACATGCGCACGAGGCTACCCCACGTTGGGGTGAGCGCTAGGACGCGTTCGGGTCATGGATGCCCTGGTCGATGGCGTAGAGCGTGAGTTCTACACGGTTGTGCAGCTGCAGCTTGCGCAGCACATTCTGCACATGATTTTGCACGGTGCGGTGGGAGACGAACAACACGTCGGCGATTTCACGGTAGGCGAGCCCCTTCGCCACCAGGCGCAGCACCTCGATTTCTCGTGCCGTGAGGGTGGGGCCTTCGTCGTTGTTTGCCCGGGCAGTGTTCACCATGCGTCGGAACTCCCCGAGCACCAGGCCCGCGAGGCCGGGAGTGAACACGGCATCACCGACGGCGGTGCGCTGCACGCCTTCCACGAGCTCCTGCTTGGATGCGGACTTCACAAGGTAGCCCTTCGCACCAGCCTTCATCGCTCGCAGGACATCCTCGCGCTCACCGGATGCCGACATGACGAGCACCTGCAGGTCAGGCAACTCTTTGATGAGAATATCGATGCAGGTGGCGCCATCCGGTTCGGGAATCTGCAGGTCCATGACGAGCACGTCGGGTTTCACCGCACGTGCGCGTTGCAGGCATTCGGTGCCGTTCTTCGCCACAGCGACGATCTCGAACCCCACTTCGGTGAGGTCTTCACTCAAAGCGTCGATCCACATGGGGTGGTCGTCCACCAACATGACCCGGTTACGCTCAGGCTCCGTCACTGTCATCACTCCACATCGATTGGGACTCGCAGCTCCCACTCCGTTCCCGCGCCAGGCGCGGATTTCAACACCGCGGAGCCGCCAATGGCTGAAATTCTACCGATGATGGAGTCACGAATGCCGAATCGCCCGTTCTCGGCGGCGCGCTGTGCTGCTGCTGCGGTCATTCCTGTCCCGTTGTCGCGCACGAAGATGATCACTTCGTCATCAACTTCCTGATCGAGCAAAATCCACGCCTGCGCGCCGTCACCGGCGTGACGTCGCACGTTCTTCAAGATCTCGTGCACGGTGTTCTCAATCTCTTCCACGAGGTAACGCGCAACGAGCACCTCTCCCGCCATCGTCGAGACAGTCACCCTCGCCGACGAATACTTGTCGAGGGCCGAAGCCAAGTCCACCTGCGCTTGACGTGCAACGTTCACCACGTCGCGGTCTTGGAGGTGTACACGCAACTGAGACTCCGACTCGCGCGCCAGCGTGGCGAGCCGCACACCTACGGGACCCAGCGCGGGACCTTCCCGCTCGACGAGCGCCAGGACCTGCAATGCGCCGTCGTGGACTATCCGTGAGAGCCGCTCGCGTTCCGCTAGCGATGCGGCTTTGATGCGCTCTCGTTCCTGTTCGACGATGATCTCCCTGAACTGCGTGATGAGCACGCCCACGCAGGAGGCTGTCAAGATGGTGATAAAGGCCATCCCGGCGCGTTCGAGGGTGAAGTGTGAAGGAACCACTACGAGCCCGCCACCCAGCGTCACGGAGCTTACGACGCCGGCCGCCGTCGACCAGAAAATGGCCGCGTAGATGGGGGCACCGCACAGCCAGTAGCCCGCCAACGTCAGGGGCGCACCCCCGGGCGGCACAGCAAGTGGAGTGAGCAACACCAGCGTGAGCGTGACGAGGCAGTCGACGACGAACGACACCGGCCGCCGCCACGATGGCTTCATGAGACACAGGGACGTGAACGCCGTCCAACAGATGATGACTAGGCATGCCAGCGTGACGAGCCAAGGTCGTTCGGCACGCGGCATCACTAGGACGATATTGACGCCGATCGCATGCAGTCCAAGCAGCGAACGCGCGACTACCGCAACCTGGTACACCCGTCCGAGCACATCTGTGCGCGCCTGAAACCACAATCCCCTGGCGTTCAGCGACGCCAACGGTGCGCTCAAGCGCGGAGGCTCGGGGCGCTGCTCATCCTCGTCGTGCTCCTGAGCGTGCAGGATGAGCCTGATGTCTCGCTCCAGTTCGTCCCCGAACTCGTCGCGAGAAGTCACTGGTGCACTGCCTGTTCGGTAGAAGCTTGCTCCTCCGGCGGTTCCTCACCACCGGGGCGAGACAGCACGAACTCACTGACGTCCTTCCCCTTGAGGTCGCCGTGCTTCACCCGAGTGCCGTAGACATCGAGGTATTCCTGCCCGGTGAGGCGCTGGATCGCCGCCATCGTCTCGTCGGTGACATAGCGGTGCACCTTCAAATCCGTGCTGTGCGCGTACTGGGGGAATTCGAGCGGCTCCCCCACCACGACGAGGGGCCGCCGAACCCACGGGATGCCGAATACGCCCTTGACCGTCTCGGTTCCCACCACACCCACCGGCAGAATCGGAACGTTGTTGTGCAGTGCCATGCGCGCCACCCCGGTGTGGCCCTTGTACATGCGCCCGTCCGGCGATCTGGTGCCTTCTGGATAGATCGCGACGAGGTTCCCCTCGCCGAGCACGTCGGAGATGGCTTTCAACGACTGGGCGCTTGCCCGACCCCCGCCTCGTTCCATGGGCACCATCTTGATTGCTTTCAAAAACCAGGCGACGATCTTGCCGGGCAGGTCTTTGCCACGAAAGAGCTCCGCTTTCGCGGGGAACGTCACTACCCTCGGCATCATGGCCGGGATAACCACGGAGTCCATGGTGTGCAGGTGGTTGCTCGCCAGAATCGCTCCACCCGATCGGGGAACGTTCTGCCTTCCGACGACCTTCGCTTTGAATCCCCACTTCACGAGTGGGAGAAAGATCGTGTACTTAAAAAACTGGTAGGTCAGCACGTCGCTCCTTCGTCCGCGACGATTCTAGCGCCGTGGCGCGTGCGCCCGGATCAGAGTACTCGGCGCACACCCTTGAGCGGCATGGAGTGCAAGCCCGCGACGCGAATGCCGCTACGCGGGTTCGCGGCATGAACGATCTTGCCGCCGCCGATGTAGATAGCGACGTGGCTCGGGCCGCCGTAGTAGAACACGAGGTCGCCGGGCTGAATCTGCGACGTGGACACTGCCCGGCCGGCACCGGAGTACTGCGCGCGAGAGGTGCGTGGCAGGCCAACCCCTACCTGCCGAAATGCGTAGGAGGTGAGGCCGGAGCAGTCGAAGGAGCTGGGGCCCGTGCCGCCGAGCACGTAGCGCTTACCGACCTGCGCCATGGCAGCGTTGATCACGGTCTGGGCGCGATTGCCATTCGGTGCGGGCGCAGCAGGCTCGTTAGCGGTGTCAGTTTCAGCGGCCGGCCTGCTGTTGTTGGATGAGGGTCGATTCGCGGACGCGGCGTCCCCGCGCGTCTCAGAACGCGACGGGGCCAGCGCCCCATCCGCTGGACGCCCGGCTGCGGCTTCAGCTGCGGCAGCGGCTTCGGCAGCTTCCTGCTCGCGCCTGAGCTGCTCGAGGCGCTCTTGCTCTTCCTTGCTCAGTCGGTCGTACACCGCTTGGGCTTCTGACTGCTTCTTTTTGTACTCCGCAAGCTTGATGCCGTGGGTCTTGACGTTCTCGTCCATCTCCTGCTTGGCGGAGGCCGCCTCAGCGCGGAGTACGTCGAGCTTGGCCTGATCGTTCTGTAGACGCTGGATAGCTTGGTTCGAGCGATCATTCTCGGCCTGGATGGTGGCCAGAGAGCTCAGGAAGTTGTCGTCGGAAGCGTTGGCGATCAGCTGCACGGATACGTCGAGCCCACCATGCTGCATCTGGAGCACCGCGTTGGCACCGATGTCGTCGGCTAGCTTCGCGACACGCTGTTCCTGCGCCTTCACGTCTGCTTGCGCGCGCTCGAGCTTGACCTTCGCGGCCTCCGCTTTGTCTTCGGCCTCGATGCCCTCCTGCTCGATCGAAGAAACCTGCTCGCTCAGCGCATCGAGCTTCGCCTTGGCCTCGCGTACCGCGTCGGGGTCGGCGAGAACAGGATCTGCAATTAGCAAAGAACCAACGACGAGGCCGGTCAGTGCGAGGCGTGCAAGCTTCACGGATGCTCCTTGGAGAACGACGATGCAATGCTGAGAGAATCTTAAGCGCTGTTCAGACTGTTCTCAAGCCCACGCCGCATGTCGTACAAATTCAGCAGCTTGCAGGCTCCTCAGAATTGTCAGTGGGGCGTATTAGTGTTCCCAGCATGTCCAGCCAACGCAACGTGGTACAACCATCCTTCGACGACCTCGGCACCTACCTGCCCGATGCCACCTTCGTCGTTGTCGACCTCGAAACCACGGGCACGGGCCTAGAAGCATCAATCACCGAAATCGGAGCCGTCAAGATCAAGGCTGGCGAGGTGCTTGGCACCTTCCAAACGCTGGTGAGGCCCGATGCACCTATCCCCGCCATGGTGCAGGTACTCACGGGCATTACTGACCAGATGGTGGCCAGCGCCCCACGCATTGACGAGGCGTTGCCTGCCTTCGACGAGTTCGCGCGCGGCGCCGTACTCGTCGCCCATAATGCGCGCTTCGACGTCGGTTTCCTCCAACGCGGGTTCGAGCAGCTCGGCATAGCATGGAAGCGCCCAACAGTCATCGATACCGTGGCGCTGGCGCGCTGCAGCCTGCTCCGCGACGAGGTGCGCAACTGCAAACTCGCAACACTTGCCGCCCACTTCAACGCGCAGACGGTGCCCAATCACCGGGCTTTGTCCGATGCGCGCGCCACCGTTGACGTCTTCCACGGGCTACTGGAGCGCGTCGGCAATCTGGGTGTGCGTACTGTGGAAGATCTCGTCGAGTTCCTCGCTCAGGTCTCCCCCGACAGACGGGCGAAGCGCGGCTGGGCCTCTTCCCTGCCTGAGCGCCCAGGCGTGTATTGGTTCACACGTGCTGAGCCGGGCAGGGCTGACGAGGTGCTCTACGTCGGCAAGTCGAACAACCTGCGACGGCGCACGCGGGCGTACTTCTCGGCCGCTGAGCAACGCAGCCGCATCCACGAGATGGTCCGAGTGTCCACCGGCCTGGAGTATGTCGAGTGCGCTACCGACCTGGAAGCTGAGGTGCGCGAGCTGCGCATGATTCTCAGCCTGGCACCGCGCTACAACCGCCGCTCGAAACGCCAAGA
Organism: uncultured Tessaracoccus sp.; assembly: GCF_947255005.1. GTDB lineage: Bacteria > Actinomycetota > Actinomycetes > Propionibacteriales > Propionibacteriaceae > Arachnia. The sequence goes on from NZ_CAMYFI010000024.1 coordinate 20,120, forward strand.
ACAGGTCAGCTGGCTCAAGCTTTCCGATGAAGCTTTTCCTCGGGTTACTATCGCCCGGAAGGTGCGCGCGGGCGAGCAGTACTTTGGCCCGTTCACCAGCAGAGAGGCCGCGAACGATGTGATGCTCGCATTGCAAGGCGCCTTCCACGTGCGGCGCTGCACGACACGACTGAAGCGACAGACCCCCAGCCCGTCATGCGTGCTGGGGGACATGGGACGATGCCCAGCCCCATGCCTGCTAGGGCAAGGCGCGCAGCGGTACAGCGAGGTCGTCAACAATGTTCGGCGTGCGTGGGCGGGCGATGTCGAGCCGCTCCTCGTCGCGCAGCGCGGACACATGCGCAAACTCGTCGGGCAGCTTCGTTACGAGGAGGCAGGCGAACTCGCCCGCCGGCTGGAGCGCTACGTGCACGCATCAATGCGATTCGCCCGGTTGCGGGCGCTCGCCGCGTGCCCTGAGATCGTGGCGGGGCTACCAGTGAGGGGCGGGTGGGACATCCATGTTGTGCGCTACGGCCGGCTCGCCGCCGCCGCGCATGCCTCGTCAGCGCGAGCGAGGGCGGTGGCCGACGAGGCGAGAGCCACCGCGGAAACGGTGCTACCCACCGCAACGGGCCTGCCGCCGTGCACCGTCGAGGAAGCGGAGCGCGTGGCGGCATGGCTGGAGCTGCCTGGAATCCGGTTGATCGAGATCGACGGCGAGTGGGCCTGGCCACTCCACGCGGGGCTCACCACCCGTCAGCTTGCCCAGCGGGTGCTGGGCGAGGATGCGCTGCCCAGCACAAGTAGCGCTGTGGAGCTGCGCGCAGAAGACTCTGCGGCACAGCCCCACAGTGTGCAGTGAATGTTAGGCCAGCTCGACGCTCTCGATCACAACCGGATCCACCGGGCGGTCCATCATGCCGGTCGGCGTGGTGGCGATGGCGTCCACGACCTTCTGGGACGCCTCATCAGTCACCTCACCGAAGATGGTGTGGCGACGGTTGAGGTGCGGCGTGGGCGCCACGGTGATGAAGAACTGCGAACCATTGGTGCCCGGCCCGGCATTTGCCATGGCCAAGAGGTACGGACGGTCGAAGCTGAGCTCCGGGTGGAACTCGTCATCGAAACGGTATCCCGGGTCGCCGCGGCCGTCGCCGCGGGGGCAGCCGCCCTGAATCATGAAACCGTCGATGACGCGGTGGAAGGTGAGTCCGTCGTAGAACTTACCCGTGGTGGTCTCGCCGGTCTTGGCGTCGACGTATTCCTTGGTGCCGCCGGCCAGGCCGACGAAGTTCTCAACCGTCTTGGGCGCTTGGTCGTCAAACAGCTCGATGACGATATCGCCGCGGTTGGTGTGCAAAGTGGCGGTGCTCACAGGCTTCCTTTCATTAACTGTGCCTACGCCCCCTCGCACACATGCTTGCGGAGACGTGTTGCCTTTTACCTTCAGCGAGCGTACCTGCAATCGCAACCGAAAGTCACCGCGAGGGGTCCAATCGTGGCTAACCCTGTTGTACGGCTCCATCAGCGGGTAGCGTTGAGAGTGCTCGATCACGAGCCGCTCGACTACGAGCCACATCTACATTGGAGGTACTTGTGTCCAAGTCACAAGATTTCCGGAAGGCCGCTGCAGACCAAGCTTCTGCCGCCGCCGAGTACGGACAGCAGGCACTGAAGGACGGCATGGAACACGCCCAGGGCTGGCTGAAAAAGACCCAGAAGCAGGTCGGTCCCGCATTGAAAGATGCGAAAGTTCGTTCCGCTGACTTTGCCGCTCGCAAATTCGACGCCATCGAGCCGCACGTACGTAACGCGCTCGACAAGGTGTCCCCAGCCGTCGACGCGGCCCGCAGCAAGGTGGCCGACGAGTTCCTGCCACGGGTGTCAGAGTCGCTGCACAGCGCCGCTGAGCATCCCCTCAAGGTGGCTGAGACCATCAAACCGAAAAAGAAGAAGAGCGTCGGTAAGGGCATCGTAAAGTTCCTGGCCATCGGTACTGTTGTCGCTGGCGTAGTGGCGGCAATTCGCCACTTCCTCGCCCCTAAGGATGATGGCTGGACCGCCCACGAGCCTTCACGGGCGTACGTGAACAACAACGACACGTTCGCGACCGCGGCCAAGGTGAGCGAAACCCCGAAGAGCACCGCTGCTGATCCGTCTCCTGAGGAGAAAGTTGAGCAGCCGGAGGCTCAGATGGTTGACGAGGGTGGCCCCGTTGTCGATGATGCGGTGACGAACGCCGTCGACTCGGGCTCTTACAAGGGTGAAAACCCTCCCGAAGGGTTCATCATCAAGGGCAATGAGCGTTCCATGAAGTACCACGTGCCCGGCACTGGTGGCTACGAGCGCACCATCGCCGAAATCTGGTTCGCTACTGAGGAAGCCGCGCAGGCGGCGGGCTTCACCAAGGCTCAGCGCTAACGCGCTTCTTCGCTGCCCATGAGGGGCGTCGCTGTGGAAGCGGCGCCCCTCATGCGTTTTCTTGCAGCAGGATGGGACAAAAGTTTTCCACAGCTGGCCGCCGGCCCCTCGCCAATGCCCTCGGTTGCCTCTACTGTGCAAGGCATGTGGGAAGTCGTCGCCATCGCCACCGCTTTTGTTGTCGCAGTCTGGGTGCAATGCATCGTCGTGCCAACGTTGCGACAGCCTCACGTGGACGACGGCGATGAGACGCCAGACTTCACCGGGCTCGGGAGCGCGTCGAATGTCTTGTTGGTGCTCGTGTGTGCCGCCCTCGGCGGTCTCGCAGCATGGCACACTTCAACACCAGCGTGGCCGTGGCTGGGCTACATAGCGCTCGGAGCGCCGTTAGTGGTCGTCGATCTTCGCACCACCTACCTGCCCAATCAGCTCATGTACCCGCTCTGGGCGACCATCGGCGTCGGCCTGGCGGTAAGCGCTACGACGGATGTGCGCGGCGCGATTGCTGGTGTCACGGGAGCGCTCGCGGGCTACACGTGGTTTTGGTGCGTGTGGCGACTGTCGTCGACCTTCGGATTCGGCGACGTGCGCCTCGCCGCAGCGGCGGGCGCCATCGCGGGAATGTCGGGGATGACTGGCTGGCTAACGTCACTCGTGGTAGCGACGGCGATCGGCGCTGTCGCGGCGATCATCGCACGAGCCAGTGGGCGCACCGTAGTTCCCTATGGGCCGTGGCTCTGGCTCGGGCCCGTAGTGGCTGCCTGGTTACCTACTGGTTCGTGAGCTCAATCCACTTCTCAAGGTTCGCTTTCGCCTTACCGGAGTCGACGGCCGCGCGGGCGGCGTCGAGGTGACGCCGCACCTGCTCGCCGATGTCCGTAGCGAGGTCGACCCCCTCATAGGCCAGCAGCGCCGCGGCTGCGTTGAGCAGCACGATGTCACGCACCGGGCCGGGCTTGCCGTCGACAAGTTCCCGCACCACTGCCGCGTTGTGTTCCGGGGGGCCGCCCACCAGATCGTGTGGAGCAGCCGGGGCAAGCCCCAATTCGAGCGGATCCAGCGACGTGTACCACACCCGTCCTTCCGCGACTGCCCACACGTCTGAGGGTGACGTAGTGGTCAGTTCGTCGAGACCGTCGTAGCCGCGGAACACCAAGCCACGACAGCCACGTCCGGCCAGCACCCGCGCCATGAGCGGAGCCATCTCGTCGTCGGCCACGCCGAGGGCGATCGCCTGCGGCTGCGCCGGGTTCGCCAGCGGACCGAGGAAGTTGAACGTCGTCTTGATGGCAAGCTGCTTACGCACTCCCGCAACGTTCTTCAACGCGCTGTGGTAGAGAGCAGCGAACAAGAACGCGATGTTGGTGCGATCCAGCACGCTCTGCTGCTTTTCTGGGTCCATGGTGATATTGACCCCGAGCGCTTCGAGGGTATCGGCGGTGCCGGACTGCGACGAAGCCGCACGCGACCCGTGCTTCACCACCTTGGCGCCAGCGGCAGCCGCGACGATGGCCGCCATCGTCGAGATGTTGACCGTGTTGGCGCGGTCTCCCCCGGTGCCGACGATGTCTACCGCGTTGCAATCGATCACCACGGGCTGCGCGTTGTCGAGCATCGCCTGCACGAGGCCGCGGATCTCATCTTCCGTCTCACCTTTGGCTCGGAGCGCGACGAGCAGTGCAGCGATCTGCACCTCAGAGGCGCGCCCACCCAGGATCTCGGTGAGCGCCCACGTCGCAGCCTCCGTCTCGAGGCCCTCGGAACGTACCAGTCCGGTCAGGATGTCAGGCCACGAGTACATTAGGCGTTCGCACCGAGCCTGGAGCGCAGCAGGTTCGCGGCCTGCGTAGGCAGCGTGAACGGGTCAAGCGGGTACGGGGTGACCGCGTCGGCGCGCGACCACGTGGCGAGCCAGGTGTCGCTGCTGCGGACGATCAACAACATGATCGGCGGGCAATCGATGTACTCATCCTTGAGCTGGTAGGACAGACCGAAACCACCGGAAGGCTGCGCTTCCCCGTCGAGGATCACCAGCGAGTACTCGGTGTCCGAATCGAGGGCACGCAGCAGCGCGGCATGCGTGGCAACCTCGTGGATCTCGATCTCCGGCAAATCGCTGGCCAGCTTCTTGCCCAGCGTGACGCGCACCTGCTCGCGGGTGAGTCGGTTGTCGGAGTACACCAGCACCTTGGCGATGTTGTCAGTCATCAGTTCCGTCCTTGGTGGATCGTTCGATCGTCTCGGCTGAGTCTAGCCCCTGTGCCGCGGCCTTGGCGGCACGAGCCCGCGCTTCTTCCCGATCGAGTGCCCGGTCGATGCGACGGGCTTCCTTGCGCGAGTCTTGAATCCATTTCACGAAGATCACGATCATGCCCGCGAACATCGTGAGGTCGCCGGTCGCCCACATGAGCGCTCCTGCCCACGTTTGGTCGTCAAGCGGGCTGAGCCCCCAGCCGCGCTCGAAGGCGAGATACCAATCCTCCGCGATGAGCTTCTTCGAGCCGAGGATGATCACCCCGATCCACGCATGGAACGGCATGGGAAGAATAAACATGACGATGCGCAGCGGGTAGGGGATGCGGTACGGGTGCGGGTCAGGGCTCAGCAGCGGCATGAAGAACAGACAGCCGACGACCACCATGTAAATGTGCAGGAAATCGTGATGGAACGAGTTGCGCAGCGTGAGGTCGTACCAATCCGTGAGGTACAGCATGAACTGCAGCGAGATCATGAGCCCCAGCGTGAGCCCGGGAAACAGCAGCACCTTCGCCACCTTGCTGTGCAGCACCTTCAGCAGCACATCTCGCGCTCCGTGCGGCAGCGTTCGCAACGCGAGCGTTACGGGTGCGCTCGCAACCAGGAAGACCGGCGCAATCATGTTGAGCACCATGTGCTGGATCATGTGCGTCCAAAACAGCACAGTGTCGTAAACGCCGAGGAAACTGAAGATGGAGTAGGCGATGAGTCCTTGCCCGAAGAGGAATGAGGCGGTCCGCCACCCGGACCATCGATCGCCGCGCTTGTGCAGCACGTGCACTCCCCACAGGTAGCTCGCCACCATGAGCGTCAGTGAGAGCACCACCCACCAGGGGAAATCCCACTGGGTGAAGTATGCCCAGCCCCTCAAAGGCGTGATGGCATCGTCTGGGGTTGCGTGTAGAGGAAGCAAATTTATAGGCCTCGCGTGGGTGAGGTGCGTGTCATTGTGACAAAAGGTTATCGCTCATTTTGAGCCGGGGTCACCTAACGACGTGACGTGACGCACTTTTACGGCAATAATGACCACGTGGTCACGAAAGCAGCATCCAAGGAACCGACGGCGATCCCGTCGGGCGCCTTGCACGAAGTCTCCCCGTCCAGGCTGAACTCGCCCAAGGGTCGCCCCGACATGGTTTCGGTTGGCGTGTGGGTGTGGTTGTCCAGCGAGCTGATGTTCTTCGCGGCACTGTTCGCCGCATACTTCATGCTCCGCAACACGACGAATGAACTCGCGGCATCCCCCGAGACGGCCATGTGGTACACCGAGTCGTCACACCACGACGTGACGTTCGCATCCATCAACACGGCCATCTTGGTGCTGAGCTCATTCTTCTGCCAGTTCGCTGCCAACGCGGCCAGCGCCGGACGAGTAAACGGCTCGTGGGTGAATCCCATGAAGATGGGCATGCGCCAGGGCTTCATCATCACTGCGTTCCTCGGCACGGTGTTCATCTCCGGGCAGATCTGGGAGTACTTCAACCTGTTCTCCGAGGGATTCACCATTCAAACCAACCAGTACTGGTCGGCGTTCTTCCTCGCCACAGGCTTCCACGGCCTCCACGTGCTGGGCGGCATCATCGCCTTCTGGTACGTACTCGCCCGCTCGTACATGACCCGCACGCACACCCACGAACAAACGGTCGGCGCCCACGTTGTGTCTTACTACTGGCACTTCGTGGACGTCATCTGGGTCGTCTTGTTCGGCGTGATCTACTTCCTCCGCTGACGGAATCAGGAGCATCGTCTTGAGCACTCAACGCAAGCGCACCCGCAAGGCCTTCGCCCGCCCCTGGCTGCTGATCATGGCCCTACTCGTAGTCGGCGTCGCCTACGCGTCGGTAGCCCCCGCGCCGAGCTCTGCGGACACGCAGATGACTCAGCAAATCGCCGAGGGCAAGGCCATCTTTGAAACCTCGTGCGCGTCCTGCCACGGCTTGAACGGTGAAGGGCTCTCCCGCGGCCCGTCGCTGATCGGCGTCGGTGCCGCTTCCGTCGACTTCCAGATGGGCACCGGGCGGATGCCAGCTGTCAAGGAAGAGGCCCAGATCCCTTCGAAGGAGGTGGCGTATTCCCAAGAGCAGATCGACGCCGTCGCGGCCTACGTGGCTTCACTCGGCCCCGGCCCAGCGATTCCCGAGAAGAGCCAGTACGATCCCGAGGGCCTCACTGAAGAGCAGATCGCCCACGGTGGCTCGCTTTTCCGCGCCAACTGCTCCGCGTGCCACGGCATCATCGGCGGCGGCGGGGCCATGCCCGAAGGCAAGAAGGCACCGAACCTGTCGAAGACCAGCTCTGTGCATATCTGGGAGGCTGTACGCTCCGGCCCGCAGCAGATGCCCACGTTCAGCAAGGAAGTACTGCACGACGACGACGTCCGCGCCATCATCGGCTACCTGGACGAAGTACATGAGCAGCCCCGCTACGGCGGCCTTGGCATGGGCGACAATGGCCCTGTCAGTGAAGGTCTGTGGATATTCATTCTCGGCATTGGCGGGCTGTCCATTGTCGCCGGATGGATCGCGAAGAAGGGAGCTCGCGCCCGATGAGCAGCAACCACCCCGTAGTAGACCCGACGACCGACCACGTCGTCGACAATCCGGGCATTGAGGAACACGTCGAGCGTTACACGGACGTCAACGAGGGCGCCGGCAACCGCGCGTACGGCGCCATTTTGATGATGCTCGCGGCCGTTCCCGTGCTGGCCATCTGCAACCTCGTGATCTACTTTGCGGTTCCCCGCGGCACCCAGATCAACATCGAGTTCGCGGGAGTGAGCTTCCTGCACGCGAACGCCCACAACGTCGGATTGGGGCTCACCCTCGGCCTGGGCATCCTGCTCATCGGGCTCGCCGTCGTGCAGTGGGCGCGGGCGCTCATGGGCGACCACGAGATCCAGGAAGAACGCCACTCGGCCTCATCGGATGAGGGCACCCGGCAAGCAGCCATCGAGGTGTTCAACCAGGGTGTCGAGGAGTCGAAGATCAAGCGCCGTCCCCTCATCCTCGGTGCGCTCGGCGGCGCCATCGGCTTCACCGCGCTTCCCGCCGTCGTGACGCTCGCCGACATGGGCCCGTGGCCGACCAGCAAACACCGCAAGGAAACCATCGAAAGGACGCTGTTCGCCGCCGCACCCGCGAAGGAAGTCATGCTCGTCAACGACGAGACCTGGCGCCCCATCAAGGCCTCCGATCTCGAGATCGGGCAGCTCGTCAACGCCGAACCCTCGAACCTGCACGGCTGGGTTGATGAGGACGGCAAGCACCACGACGAGGATGCCCTACACGGCACCGAAGGCCACCAAGAAAAAGCTAAGGCTGCCATCGTAATCGTGCGGATGGACCCGAACGACATCAAGATCCCCGAATCCCGCAAGGACTGGCACGTCTCCGGCATCTTGGCGTACTCGAAGATTTGCACCCACGTTGGTTGCCCCATCTCACTGTGGGAACGCCAGACGCACCACCTGCTGTGCCCCTGCCATCAGTCCACCTTCGACCTCGGCAACTCCGGCGTCGTCGTATTCGGACCCGCGGCCCGTGCACTACCCCAACTCCCCATCACGGTCAACGACGACGGCTATCTTGTCGCCCGTGGTGACTTCACCGTTCCCGTCGGCCCGAGCTACTTCGAGCGCGACTCCCGCCACGACTACAAGGATGGTGACCAGTGATGGCCAAGCCCACCACCATGACGGTTGAGGACGAGGCCAGTACGAACCTCGAGCCACGTCCTGCCGAGCACTCGACGAAGCACCCCGCTGGCGGGCTGGCGGACTGGGCTGACCAGCGCATGGGCCTCGGCAAGATCGCCAAGTTCGGCCTGCGCAAGGTGTTCCCCGACCACTGGAGCTTCCTCCTGGGCGAGATTGCGCTCTACACCTTCATCATCTGCCTGCTGACCGGCGTGTTCCTCACCATCTGGTTCAAGCCTTCGATGGCCGAGATCATCTACGATGGTTCCTACCAGCCGATGAAGGGCGTCGCCATCTCTCAAGCCTTTGAGTCGACCCTGAATATCAGCTTCGACGTGCGCGGCGGCCTCCTGCTGCGTCAGGTGCACCACTGGTCGGCACTGCTGTTCGTAGCTGCCGCGACGGTGCATGCGCTCCGCGTATTCTTCACCGGCGCGTTCCGCAAGCCACGCGAGATCAACTGGCTCATCGGCGTCGGTCTGCTGGGTTTGTCGCTGCTGGCCGGCTTCTCCGGCTACTCGCTGCCTGACGACCTGCTGTCGGGCACCGGCCTGCGATTCGCCGACGGCCTCATCCGGTCGATTCCGCTCGTGGGTACCTGGGTAGAGTTCTTCCTTTTTAACGGCGAGTTCCCCGGCAACATGATCATCTCGCGCCTGTACATGGCGCACATTCTGTTGATCCCCGGCCTGCTCCTCGCCCTCATCGGGGCGCATATGACGCTGCTGGTGTACCACAAGCACACCCAGTACCCTGGCCCTGGCCGCACGCAGAACAATGTCGTCGGCTACCCCATGTTCCCCGTCTACGCGGCGAAGGCCGGTGGCTTCTTCTTCATCGTCTTCGGCACCATGGTGCTGTTCGGCGGTCTCTTCCAGATCAACCCCGTGTGGCTCTACGGCCCATATGACCCGGCCAAGGTGACCGCGGGTTCCCAGCCAGACTGGTACATGGGCTTCGCCGAAGGTTTCGTGCGCATCATGCCCAACTGGGAGTGGCACATCGGCCACACCACGTGGAGCTGGAACGTGTTCATCCCTGGTGTGGGCGGACTCACCGTGCTGTTCACACTGCTGGCGTTGTGGCCGTTCGTGGAACGCTGGATCACCGGCGATGATCGCGAGCACCACATCCTGGATCGTCCGCGCAATGCACCGACGCGCACCGCGCTCGGCGTGGCCGGCATGACGGCGTACGCAGTGATGTGGCTGGGCGGCTCGAACGACATCATTGCTATCCGGTTCAACCTCAACCTGAATGCCATAACCATCGCCCTGCAGTGGATGCTGTTCATCGGCCCCATCGTTGCGTTCATCGTGACCAAACGTGTGTGCCTGTCGCTGCAACGCAACGACCGTGAGCGCGTCCTGCACGGCTCCGAGTCGGGCCAGATCGTTCGCACGCCGGAGGGCCGCTACTACGAGGATCACGTCGAGATCTCGCAAGGTGAGGCCTACACGCTCACCCAGCATGCGCAGTACCAGCCGGTAGAAGCCGACGACGGCACCTCGCCGCTCGGTGTTGAAGGCCCGCCGAAGGTCTCGAAGTTCCGTGCGGCCATCTCGAAGTGGTACCTCGGCCATGACATTGCGAAGCCAACGCGCAGCGAGATCGAAGACGCGCATCACGACGATGACGATTCGGATGCGCCGGCGCTAGAGCGCTGAGGCGTTTAGCCTGCACGATAGATCAGGTTCGTGGTTGGTAGACCCACTACGAACCTGATCTGTCTTTGGCCCGCTGCCATAATGGGCAGCGTGCGTTTCTTGACTCAGCCCATGCATGACCTCACCTACTCCGATGTATTCATGGTGCCCAGTCGTTCAGGCGTCTCATCGCGCCTCGACGTGGACCTCACATCTACCGACGGGCTCGCCACCCCGACGCCCCTCGTCGCCGCGAACATGACCGCGGTGTCCGGGCGTCGAATGGCGGAAACCATGGCCAGGCGCGGTGGCCTCGCCGTGTTCCCGCAGGACATCCCCATCGACGTCGTCGCCAAGTCCATCGGCAAAGTGAAGCGGGCCCACCCCATCTTCGACACTGCGGTCACCGTCTCCCCCACCACTACGAACGCCGAGACGCTCAGCCTCATCCAGAAGCGCTCCCACGGTGTTGCTGTTGTCGTCGACGATGGTCGCGTCGTTGGCCTGGTGCAGCCTGGCCCTGCGGAGAATGCCGACCGCTTCGCTCAGGCCAAAGACGTGATGACCACCGATTTCACTACGGTACGCCCCTCGATGGCCCCGGAAGAAGTATTCAACCTCCTCTCCTCCACGCACCAACAGCTGGCCGTGGCTCTCGACAATGATGGCACCCTCGTCGGCGTGATCACGCCGAAGGGGGCCCTGCGTGCGACGATCTACTCCCCCGCTGTCGACGCCGATGGGCGCTTGCGCGCGGGCGTCGCCGTGGGTATCAACGGCGACATCTCGGCGAAGGTGCGCGCCGCCCTCGACGCTGGCGCTGACGTGCTCGTGATGGACACCGCACACGGCCACCAGGAGAAGATGATCCAGGCGCTCAGCATCGCCCGTGACGTGCGCGACGAGCACGCCGCCCGGAGCGGACGGCACGTGCTGATCGTCGCAGGTAACGTCGTCACGCCCGAGGGCGTGCAAGATCTCGTCGAGTCCGGAGCTGATATCTGCAAGGTAGGTGTGGGGCCCGGGGCTATGTGCACCACCCGCATGCAGACCGGGGTGGGGCGTCCCCAGTTCTCAGCTGTGCTCGACTGCAGCATCGCCGCTCGAGAGCTTGGGAAGGCCATCTGGGCCGACGGCGGCATCCGCCACCCGCGCGACGTCGCCCTCGCACTCGCTGCCGGAGCCGGATCCGTGATGGTCGGCTCCTGGTTCGCCGGCACCTACGAATCCACCGGCTACCTCAAGCACGACTACGATGGGCGGGTCTACAAGGAGTCATTCGGCATGGCCTCCGCCCGAGCTGTACGCAATCGTACGAAAGATCAGTCGGCCTTCAGCCGGGCACGCGCATCGCTCTTCGAGGAAGGCATCTCCAGCTCACGGATGTACCTTGACCCGGCTCGCCCCGGCGTCGAGGACCTCCTGGACTGGATCACCTCGGGCGTGCGCTCGTCGTGCACGTATGCTGGCGCCAGCAACCTAGAGGAGTTCACGGACCGCGCCGTCATCGGCGTGCAGTCGGGTTCGGGCTACGACGAAGGCCGCCCTCTCGCGCAGAGCTGGTGACGAGAAGGCGCACGGGCCTCAGTGCTGGTAGTCGCCGCGGTAGAACTGCAGCACCCAGCCTGTGAGGGCCCAGATGCCGATGCCGAAGCCCAGCACGGTGATCCACCACTGCTCGACGCTCAGGCCGAGCAGGATGATGGTGACTACCACCGCGCACCAGAAGGGCCAGGTGCTCTGCGGTGCGAAGAACCCGTAATTACCGGCGGCCTCTTCGACAGTGCCGTCTTCCCTGTCTTCCGGGCGGGCATCGAAGTGCTTGGCCTCATGGCTGAGGAAGGCAGCAATCATGAAGCCCAGCGCGAAGGTGAAGCCCAACGCGATAGTGCCGATGATCTCCTGGCTCGCAAACCAGTAGATCGGCGTCATCACCGCGAAAAAGACCGCAATGAACCAAAAGATCCTGGATTCGGTCTTCACTTCGAGGCCTCCTCAAGCTCCAAGGCGTCGTCTTCGTCGAGCAACTCGCCCGGATCGACGTCGTGCGGGTCCTCAGCCAGTTCGGGGTGAGCCAGGTCGAAGGCCGGGTTCACGGAGCGAACGCGAGGCAGGGAATCAAAATTGTGCCTAGGCGGCGGGCAGGAAGTGGCCCATTCCAAGGTGCGTCCCCAGCCCCACGGATCGTTGACTTCAACCTTGGGTGCCTTCCGCGTAATCCACACGTTCCACAGGAACGGGAGCATCGAGACGCCAAGGAAGAAGGCACCGAAGGTAGACACCTGGTTGAGCAGCGTGAAACCTTCCCAAGAGCCGTAGTCGGCAATACGTCGCTGCATACCGGCGACGCCGAGCCAGTGCTGCACGAGGAACGTGAGGTGGAAGCCGATGAAGATCATCCAGAAGTGCACCTGGCCGAGCTTCTCGTTCAGCATGCGCCCAGTGAATTTGGGCCACCAATAGTAGAAGCCCGCGAAAGTCGAAAACACGACGGTGCCGAAGAGCACGTAGTGGAAGTGCGCCACCACGAAGTAGGAGTCGGTCACCTGGAAGTCGAGCGCAGGCGAGGCGAGGATGATGCCTGTGAGACCGCCGAACAGGAAGGTGACCAGGAATCCGATAGCGAACAACATGGCTGAGTTCAGAGTCAGTGAACCTCGCCACATGGTGCCGATCCAGTTGAAGAACTTCACACCCGTCGGGATAGCGATCATGAAGGTCATGAACGCGAAGAACGGCAGGTTTACCGCACCCGTGGCGAACATGTGGTGCGCCCACACCGACACGGACAGCGCGCCGATGGTCAACGTTGCGAACACCAGGCCGTAGTAGCCAAACACGGGCTTGCGGCTGAACACGGAGAGCACCTCGGTGATGATCCCGAAGAACGGCAGCGCCAGCACATACACCTCGGGGTGTCCGAAGAACCAGAACAGGTGCTGGTAGAGCATCGCTCCACCGGATGCGGCGTCGAAGATATGCGATCCCAGCACGCGGTCAGAGCCAAGCACTAGCAGCGCTGCGCCCAACACGGGGAACGTGATGATCACCATCATGGAGGTAACGAGGATGTTCCACGAGAAGATGGGCATGCGGAACATGGTCATGCCCGGGGCGCGCATGCAAATGATGGTGGTGATAAAGTTCACGGCGCCGAGAATGGACGACAGGCCCAGAAGATAGAGGCCGAACACCCAGAAGTTCGAGCCGATTCCAGGCGAGTGCAGCGACGTCGACAACGGCGTATATCCGAACCATCCGAAGCTCGCGGCACCTTCCTTGGTGAAGAACCCGGCGCAGGTCAAGATCGAACCAAACAGATAGATCCAATAGGCGAACGCGTTCAGGCGCGGGAAGGCGACGTCGGGGGCTCCGAGCTGCAGGGGAAGCATCGCGTTGGCGAATCCGGCAAAAATAGGCGTCGCAAACATGAGCAGCATGATGGTGCCGTGCATGGTGAAGAACTGGTTGAACGTCTCATGGTTCACGAACTGCATGCCGGGGTTCGCCAGCTCTGCACGGATGCCCAGAGCGAGCACACCGCCGAAGCAGAAGAAGAACATCGACGTGACAAAATACATATTGCCCAGCACCTTGTGGTCGGTGGTGGATAGGTATTTCATCACCGTGGCACCCAGCGAGTGCGTAGACTGCTTCGTCGCAGGGGACGTTAGCTGCGTCCGTGCGGCAATGTTATCGCTGCTCATCAGTTGCCCTCCTTGGGTGCCGCCGTTGTCTCTGGCAGCACATGTTTGGTGGTCTGCGGCATCGGGAGCAAACCCTCATTCTTAGGGTTCGCTGCGAGCTCCTGCACGTGCTTGGCGTATTCCTCTTCCGAAACTACGTGCACCTTGAAGATCATGGCCGCGTGCAGTTCGCCGCACAGTTCGGCGCACTTACCGTCGTAGACGCCCTCCTTGTTGGGCGTCACGTCGAACGAGTTGGGATGTCCGGGAATCACGTCCATTTTGAAGTAGAACGCTGGTACCCAGAACGAGTGGATCACGTCAGCGGAATCGAGGTTGAAGCGCACCCGCTTGTTCACCGGCAGGTACAGCTCCGGGATCTTCTCGACGGTGCCGACCTCATGGGCGTCGACGCCCACCGCCGGATCATCAGCGCCGTGGTAGTTGAACGTCCACGACCACTTCTGCCCGATGACATCGACGACGAGGTCTGGGTCTTCGCTTTGGTCGAGCACTTCGTCGAACACTCGTACGGTGTAGAGGAAGAGCACGCCGATGATGAGGAACGGGACGAGCGTGTACAGCAGCTCAAGAGGCAGGTGATACTTCGTCTGCCG
>NZ_CAMYFI010000025.1 GCF_947255005.1 uncultured Tessaracoccus sp.
GCTACTCAATCACCGGGTCCGCGCGCCGGGCGCTACTCAACCACCGGGCTGCACAGGCGCATCGTCCCACCCCGGTCATCGAGTAGCGCCGAAGGCGCGTATCGAGATGCGCCGAGTAGAAAACTTCAATATCCGTACGCAGATTCGCTTAACCCCCAAAAATCGGAGGGTTGGGTCTATCTGCGTACGGATTATGAAGTTTCGTGCCAGATTCTGTTGCGCCCGCTATGCGGGATGCTCAACCATCCGAGCCGTGTGGGCTGCCGCTATCCGCCTCCCGGCGGTCGGTACAGTTCCTGCGCCACGGGAGACTCCGTCTTGATGGCCGTCACGGCACCCTCGCAATCGAGGGGCTTACCGGAGACTTCGTCTAGGGCTGGGGATGCGGCGAAAGTCGTCTTCGAGCGAGCCGCGCAGGGGGGAAGCCCACGCATCGCGACGAGCCACGGCAGTACCGCTTCGTGCCGCGTCGCAGGCTCCGGCGCCGACGCCGACTCGCGTGGATCGGTACGTTCTCCGTCGTCGTCTTCTGCACGGGCAGCTCAACCGAGAGCAGGCGCATCTTCTCGTGATGAACGGATACCCGTCAGCACCGACGGCGATGTGCCCAGAAGCGATCATATCTGCTTGCCGAAAGGGGGGTATCTGCCTTCGGTCAGGTTCCGGGCGGCGATGCGGACGCTGGTGGTTCTGTGAGGTGGCTTTGGTTGCTGAGAGCGGCCTGGTTCATGGAGGTCCGTAGATGGATTCGTTCTCCTTGGCTGCTGAACATGGTCAGCAATTCCACTGGCCGCTTGCCAGCGGGGCCGAACCAATGGGGGACTGCCGTGTCGAATTCAGCGGCCTCGCCAGGTTTGAGCGTGAGATCCTGTTCCCCGAGGAGTAGCCGGAGACTGCCGCTGAGTACGTAGATCCATTCGTAGCCGTCGTGACTACGCAAGGTTCGTGGGCCGTCGAGGGGTGGTATAGACACCCTGTATGCCTGTGGGTCGTGCGGCTGATGGGAGAGCCGGACGAAGGTCCGACCAGCCGACTGCTCTGGCGCATTGCGAACCCGTGGGTCGACGACGCGGGGCGGGGCGATCAGCTCGTCCAGGGTTACGCCGAGCGCGGCAGCGATGGGTAAGAGCAGCTCTAAGCTGGGTTTACGTTGGCCATGCTCCAGCCGCGAGAGTGTGCTCGTCGAGATACCCGTGAGCGACGAGAGCTCGGACAACGGCATGCTTTTCCGTTCTCGCATTCGACGCAGTCTCGAAGGGATCAGGTCGAGCGTGGCGGCGATCGCAGGAATGGAGTCCATGCCTCCAGCCTAAGTATGCATCCCGGTTTCGGCAATGATTGTTGCTGTTGATGTTGACTTTGGTGATCATCGTGGAAACTGAAGGAGGTTGAAATGAAATTCAGCGATCTAGGTCGCGCTGCTCTCATCGGGCTTGGAGCCACCGCGGTGATGGATATCGGCGCGGAGATAATCCGGCGCACGACGGGTGTTCCACCGCTCAACCTCGACCTGGTGGGTCGCTGGGTTGGCCACATGCCGGAGGGGAATGTCTGTCACGACTCGATCATGACCGCCGAACCGGTTGAGCATGAGCACGAGATTGGGCTGGTTACGCATTACGCCATCGGTGCGGGATTTGCTGTTGCGTTGGTTGCGATGCGACCCGATTGGATCAGTAAGCCCACCTTCCGCCCAGCCATGACGGCTGGTGTTGTGACGTCCGCCGCGCCGTGGCTGCTCATGCAGCCTGCGTGGGGGATGGGTGTTGCGGCGTCGAAGCTGCCCGATCCCGCTACGGCGCGATTCCGCACCCTAAGGGCGCACGCGCTGTATGGTCTGGGAATCTGGCTGTCAGGCCGGGTCCTCCACCGCATCGCTGGCGCGTCGAGATAACGGGGGCGGTTTCGATTCCCCGCCTGTGGGCGGCTACTCAACCACCGGGATGCGCGACGCCGGGTCAGCGCTGCTCGAAAGCGATGGCAAGCTCTGTCCCTGCACCTTCGACGATCGAGCAGGCCGCCGTCTGCGTCAGTGAGGGACCATTCCATGGTCCACAACACGCGGGACTCGTCGAGAGGTTCCGCCTGGCCCCGGGTGCTGAGCCGGTGTTCCCCGACGCGCACCGCGGCGAAGTCCGTCCAGGGAACGCTCGTCACGTGATCTGGAGGCTGCAAGGTGACGACGAACCGTCCTCCGCGTCGAAGTCGTTGCCCGACAGCCTCGAACAGGGCCGCGCGATCGTCGTCGCTGAGATGGCCGAGACCGTTGAGCATCACGGCGGCGCTCCACTCGTCGGGAGTGTGGCTACCGCATCGGGCATCGGAGCAGCGACGACGGTACGTGGCGACGCAAGACTCGTCGGTGAGATGGCAGTCGCTAGCGCTTGTATGAGGCAGCGACGAGTGATGCGGTGAACAGCGCGAGGCACAGCACCGCTCCACCGTAGAGCACAGCCGGCTTCCCAGGGCCCCACCAGTCGAATGCGAACCCGAGGCCGTACACCATGGCTACGAGCGCGGTGATGAGCGTCAGAGGATGGCTGCGCCAGCGGGCGAAGAACGAAGTGTGAATAACGGCGTTGGGCATCAGTATACCTTCAGGAGGGGGAGCAGCACGAGTGCTACTGCGAGAATCAGGATTACTGCAGCGCCGACCAGCACGACGCGAGACTTGGTCGCTGGCGCAACGCCGCGAAGTCCGAATGAAATGAGGAAGCCGTAACACACGGCGACTACCCCGACGATCGACCACCGAGTTCCAATGGCATGGGCACCATAATGGCACGCAACGATGTCATCGCGTGCGCGTTGCCTCTGCCGTGCGTCACCCTGGTCGTGGTACACGGGATCAGCGTTACACTGGTCGCATGGTAGATTTGACGATCTCAGTGGACGATCAGGTGCTGCGGCGTGCGCGCATCCGGGCACTGCAGCGCAATGAGTCGGTCAATCGGTACCTGGCAGAGACCCTGGAACGCTATGCCGACGGAGACGACGGCAGTGCGGCGTCGGCTTTTATCGCTCTATCCCGTAGCGTCAACACCGGTCATGTAGGTAAGGGGAGAGGCTGGGCTAGGGAAGAACTGCATCGTGGATAGTGTGTTTCTCGACACCAATGTGCTGGCCTAGTTGTAGTCGTTCTACGACGATGCTGCGGAGAAGCATCTGGTGTCGACGATTCTGGAACGCGGGGTGCAGTGAAGTGTGTACTGAGGACCTGGCGAGCGGCCCTACTATTCGCGGGGTTCGGGTGGTCAACCCATTCGTCTCTGAACCGGAATCACACTGACCCCAACGCGGGCCGGCGCACGCGGAGCGTCCGCGGGGCCAGCAGCATCACACCGAGTAATCTGTCCCTCATGGATTTGACCGTGCCAGCAGCCCGAGCGGTGTTGAACGCTCGCCGGAGGCCGGAGTGGATGGACGAGATTGCATGAAGCAGCTTGTACAACGCCATGGGCACTCGATTCGCCAGTTCCTCAAATTCGGCACCGTGGGCGGCTCGGGGGTGCTGGTTAACATGGCAGTGAACATCGCCATGAATAAACTCAACGGCGGGTCTGCCAACGCACAAAACATTTTGTGGTCAATCCCGGGAACCCGGTGGAATATCCGATTCACGCTCCTGGCTTGGTTTGTGCCGTTCGTCGTGGCAAATGTGTGGAACTTTCAGCTTAATCGCTGGTGGACGTTCCAATCCCAAAAAGTAGCTGGCTGGTGGAAAGAATTCTGGCCTTTCTTCGTCGTCGGGTCGGTCGCGATGTTTGTGGGAGCGCTGCTGAAGATCCTCATGACGAACCCGACGACGCCCTTCTATCTCCCGGAACCGTGGTTCCACGAGGAGAAAGGCATCCGCTCACGGGAATACTGGAGCCAGCTCATCGCCATCTTCCTAACCCTCCCCATCAACTTCATAGTCAATAAACTGTGGACGTTCAGGGCGGTCCGAGCACCAGGATTCGATGCCGATCAGAAGCCGACGGAGGTGTGATTGCATGTATTTGAAACAGCTCACGCTTCGCGGCTTCAAATCGTTCGCCTCCGCCACCACGCTGGTGTTCGAACCAGGCATCACCTGCGTCGTCGGGCCCAACGGCTCGGGCAAATCCAACGTCGTCGATGCCCTCAGCTGGGTGATGGGCGAGCAGGGTGCGAAGACGCTGCGCGGCGGCAAGATGGAGGACGTGATCTTCGCCGGCACTGCGAAGCGCGCACCACTCGGCCGTGCCGAGGTGGAACTCACCATCGATAACTCCGACGGCGCCCTGCCCATCGAGTACTCCGAGGTGACGATCACCCGCACCATGTTCCGCTCCGGCGGCTCCGAGTACCAGATCAACGGCGCGCAGGCCCGACTCCTCGACGTCCAAGAGCTCCTCTCCGACTCCGGCATCGGCCGCGAAATGCACGTCATCGTCGGGCAGGGGCAGCTCGACGCGATCCTCCAAGCCACACCGGAATCCCGACGCGGATTCATCGAGGAAGCCGCCGGCGTACTCAAGCACCGCAAGCGCAAGGAGAAAGCGCTGCGCAAACTCGAAGCCACAAAGGCCAACCTCGAACGCCTCACCGACCTCGTCGGGGAGCTGCAGCGCCAACTGAAACCGCTTGGGCGCCAAGCGCAGGCCGCGCGCAAGGCCGCGGTGATCCAGTCGGAGCTGCGCGACGCGAAGGCGCGGGTTCTTGCCGATGATCTCTCAGCCGCCCAGCAAGCGCTCGAGGCCGAGCTCGCCGATGAGCGCGCGATGGAAGAAGCGAAAGCCCGCGCTGAGCAGGCCGTACGCGACGCACTCGCTGGCGAAGAGGAGGCAGAACGCGCGCTCAAGGAGGCCTCTGCCAGCTACGACCGCGCCCAGGAAACGTGGTACGGCCTCGCCGCACTGCGCGAGCGTGTGCAGTCGACGATCACCGTCGCCTCCGAGCGTGCCCGGATGGGTGACAACCAGCCGCAGCTCGACGTCGGCGGCCGCGATCCGGAGAAGCTCGAGGCGGAGGCGCGGGAGGTTCGCGATCGTGAGCAGCAGTTGCGCGCCGACGTCGAGGCCGCGCACGAGGCGCTCACCGATGCAACCCTGCGTCGCAACGGCGCGGAACAGCAGCACGCCGAGGCCGAGGCTGCCTACTCCGCCGCGCTGCGGGCCGTCGCTGACCGAAGGGAGGGCCTTGCTCGTCTCACGGGACGGGTGAACTCCATCAAGTCACGCCTCGAAGCGTCCGAGGAGGAAGTGGCGCGCCTCGAGCGTCGCCGCGACGAGGCGCTCGCCCGGGCAGAGGATGCGGCGAAGCAGTACCGATCGACGGAAGCCTCGCTGGCTGGGCTGGGCGCCGACGAATCCGACCTCGATGCCACCTACGAGCGAGCTGCTGAAGCGCTCGAGGCGGCGGCGGACGCTGTCGAACACAACAAGTCCGCCGAGACGGAGCTCCAGCGCGAGCGCGCTGGCACCCAGGCGCGAGTCGACGCGCTGCGCCTTATGACCGAACGCAAGGACGGGTCGACGTCGCTGCTCGAATCGGGGCGCGACGAGGTACTTGGTCGACTCAGCGACTATCTCACCGTCGAGCAAGGCTGGGAATCGGCGATCGCCGCAGCCCTGGGAGCCGCAGCGGAGGCGGTCGTCGTCGAGAAGCTTCAGGGCGCGACGGAGTCCCTCGCCCACCTGGCGGGGGAGGATCTAGGCCGGGCGTCGCTTGTCGTCGCGCACGCCGATGCTCCGACACCCAGTCGCGCCCAAGGCCGGGCCGCGATCGACGTCGTGCAGGCGAAGCCCGAGGTAGCGAGCGCCGTGGCGTGGCTGCTCGCCGACGTCGTGCTTGCCGACGACGGCGATGAAGCCGCGAAGGTAGTGGCAGGCAATCACCTGACCGCCGTGACGCAATCCGGCGACGTGTACCGTTCCTGGCTGGTTGAGGGCGGGTCGGCGACGGGGCCGTCGCTCATCGAGGTCTCCGCCCAGCTCGCGGAGGCGGAGGCGCTGCTGGAGGTGCAGGGGCACGCGCTCGACCGCATCCGCTTCGAGCAGGAGCAACTGCGCGAGCGCCTGGCCGAGGCCGAGCGGGACGAAGCCGACGCGCTGGGCCAGCTGCACGCGTCGGATGCGGCCATGGCTGCCGTGGCCGATCAGCTCAACGCCTACCGCCAAACCCAGGCAGCCGCGACGAAGGACGCCGAGCGCCTTGCCGAGGCCATCGAGCAAGCCACTACCTCGCGCGCACACGACGAAGCCCAGCTCGCCGAGCTCCAGCAGCGGCTCGAAGCAGCCTCTGACGAGGGCGAACACGACGAGCCCGATCCGCAGGAACGCGACGAACTCGCCGTCGCCGCTCGATTGGCCAGGCAGAAAGAAATGGACGCACGCCTCCAGCTGCGCACCGCAGAGGAGCAGGTGAAGGCCGTCGCCGGGCGCGCGGATTCGTTGCGGCGCGCCGCCGAGCACGAGCGGCAGTCGCGCGCCAAGGCGAAGGCGCGCCTGGAGCAGCTTCGTCGTGAGGCTCAGGTGGCCAGCGTCGTGCACGACGCAGCGCTGCAGCTAGCCGACCGCGTCGAGTACGCACGCCAGCTCGCCACCCGCGAACGCGACCAGGCCGACGAAGCTCGTCGCGAAGCCGAGGCTCAGACCACTCGCGCCCGCCACGCCGCCAAGGCCGCGAACGCGCACCTCGACGAGCTGATTCGCGGCGCTCACAAGGACGAGATGGCCCGCATCGAACACCGGATGCGTATCGAGCAACTCACAGAGAAGGTGCTCTCCGAACTCGGCCTGGAACCGAAGACGCTCATCGACGAATACGGCCCCGACCAGCTCGTGCCCGTCATCACACGTGAAGACGGCACGGCCCTGCAGCCCGACGACGAGCAACCTGACCCCATCCCGTTTGTCAGGGCCGAGCAGGAGAAACGTCTCCGGGCCGCCGAACGCAACCTCCAACTCCTGGGGCGAGTGAACCCCCTGGCGCTGGAGGAGTTCGACGCCATGACCGCCAGACACCAGTTCCTCGCCGAGCAACTCGACGACCTCCGCTCCACCCGCCAGGACCTCGTCGACATCGTTCGACAAGTCGACGACAAGGTGCAGCAGGTGTTCGAGGAGGCCTATGTCGACGTGGAGCGCGCCTTCGGGGAGGTCTTCACCCGGCTGTTCCCCGGTGGTGAGGGCAAGCTCGTCCTCACCGAGCCTGGCGACTGGCTCAATACCGGTGTCGACGTCGAAGCCCGACCTGCGGGCAAGCAGGTCAAACGCCTCTCGCTACTCTCGGGAGGCGAGCGCTCGCTGGTGGCCGTCGCATTCCTGTTCGCGCTCTTCATCGCGCGCCCGAGCCCGTTCTACATCCTCGACGAGGTGGAGGCGGCCCTCGACGACGCCAACCTCGGGCGGCTACTCGGCATCTACGAGGAGCTTCGCGAGAACTCGCAGCTGCTCGTCATCACGCACCAGAAGCGCACCATGGAGATCGCCGATTCGCTCTACGGCGTCACGATGCGTGGAGACGGCATCTCGACCGTTGTGAGCCAGCGCCTGCACGATTAGACGCAGTCACCTGAAGATAGATCAAGTTCGTGGCGGGTAGACGAGCCACGAACTTGATCTATCTTGAGGCGCCTATACCGATACGCTGTGGCCCCGCACGCCGGTGAGGCATACGGGGCCACAGCGAGGTATGAGCGACGTATCACTGCACGTCGTCGTCCACCCAGTCGAAGGTGCGGGTGACGGCCTTCTTCCACAGGCGGTACTGGCGGTCGCGTTCGCCCGCCTCCATCTCGGGCTTCCAGCGCTTGTCTTCGGCCCAGTTGTTGATGACGTCCTGCTCGCTTTCCCAGAATCCGACGGCGATACCCGCAGCGTAGGCAGCGCCCAGGGCGGTGGTCTCGGCGACGACGGGGCGCACCACGTCGACGTCGAGCTGGTCAGCTTGGAACTGCATGAGCAGGTCGTTGGCGGTCATGCCGCCGTCCACCTTGAGTTCGGTGAGCTGCACGCCGGAGTCGGCTTCCATTGCGTCGAGCACCTCGCGCGTCTGGAACGCCGTCGCCTCCAACACCGCACGCGCGATGTGGCCGCGGTTCACGTAGCGAGTGAGGCCGACGATCGCACCGCGGGCGTCCGACTGCCAGTACGGAGCGAACAGGCCGGAGAACGCAGGCACGAAGTAGGCGCCGCCATTGTCGTCGACGGTTTCTGCGAGCTTCTCGATCTCCGGGGCGGAGTCGAACATCCGCAGGTTGTCACGCAGCCACTGCACGAGCGAACCGGTGACGGCGATCGAACCCTCGAGTGCGTACACCGCATCCTGGTCGCCGATCTTGTAGCAGACGGTAGTGAGCAGGCCGTTCTCGCTGGGCACGGGCTCGGTGCCGGTGTTCATCAGCATGAAGTTACCGGTGCCGTAGGTGTTCTTGGCCATGCCCTTTTCGAAGCAGGCCTGACCGAACGTCGCGGCCTGCTGGTCGCCCAGGATGCCCGCGATCGGGGTGTCGATGAGGAGGCCCTGCTTGCGGCCGTAGCCGTACACCTCCGCCGAAGACTTGATTTCTGGCAGCATCGACATGGGGATGCCCATGTCGGCTGCGATCTCCTCGTCCCACTGGAGGGTCTTGAGATCCATGAGCATGGTGCGCGAGGCGTTGGTTACGTCGGTCACGTGGACGCCGGTCTCGACACCGCCGGTCAAATTCCAGATGATCCAGGAGTCCATGGTGCCCATGAGCAGGTCGCCCGCTTCGGCGCGCTCGCGAGCGCCTTCGACATTGTCGAGAATCCACTTGACCTTCGGCCCACAGAAATAGGTGGCCAGCGGTAGACCGACCCGGTCTTTGTACTTGTCCTGGCCCTCGTCGCCGCCGAGTTCCTTCACGATCTTGTCGGTGCGGGTGTCCTGCCAGACGATGGCGTTGTAGACGGGTTCGCCGGTGTTCTTATCCCACACGACGGTGGTCTCGCGCTGGTTAGTGATACCCACGGCGGCGAGGCTGTGGCGGTTGATCTGCGCAACACTCAGCGCGGTGCCGACCACCTCGCGGACGTTCGCCCACACCTCCATGGGATCGTGTTCCACCCATCCTGCACGCGGGAAGATCTGCTCGTGCTCCTTTTGGCCGGTAGCGACGATCTGACCGGAGTGGTCGAAGATGATCGCCCGGCTGCTCGTGGTGCCCTGGTCGATGGCGAGTACGTACTTCTTTTCAGTCATCGTTGAACCTCAATTCTTGTAGTTGGTAGGTGGTCAGGGGAGAAGAACCAGTGACGCGAATCCTGCCACGACGCCGCCCAGCAGCGGGCCGACGACGGGAACCCAAGCGTAGCCCCAATCGGAGCTGCCTTTGCCCTTGATGGGCAGGATTGCGTGCATGATGCGCGGGCCGAGGTCACGGACAGGGTTGATGGCATACCCGGTGGGGCCACCCAGTGCGATACCGATGACGACGATCAGCAGCGCGACGCCGAACGCGCCCAACCAGCCCAGGTTCGCTGGGCCTACGCCAACTCCCGCAGTGGTTGCGGCGGTGTACTTGCCTGCACCGATGATCACGAACACCAGCACGAAGGTGCCGATGAACTCGGTGACGGCGTTCCACAGCGGGTTGCGGATCTGCGGGGAGGTGGAGAAGACGCCGAGTTTCGTTGCGGGGTCGGGTTCTTCGTCGAAGTGCTGCTTGTAGGTGAGCCAGCACAAGCCAGCGCCGACCATGGCACCAAGCATCTGGCCCAGCATATAACCGGCAATCTCACCGCCAGTGAATTTGACGCCACTGGCCATGAGCCCGAAGGTCACCGCCGGGTTGAGGTGGCCGCCGGACTTGTACGAGACGAGCACACCCATCATCACTGCAAGGCCCCAGCCCCAGTTCACGAAGAGGAATCCGGAATCTTTACCCTTCGATTTCACGAGGGCCGTACAGGCGACGGTGCCGCCACCCAAGAGAAGCAGCAGCGCCGTTCCTACGAATTCGGATAAAAAAATAGTTGCGAAGTCCATCGTTGGCCTCTTTGCTCTTGACTACTATGTCGTGGTTTCCCGGCGCCTAGTCGTTGGATACCGATAGTACCGGGCTCTCGAATATTCAACCACGTAGCCTTGACGGGGCCATCCTTCCTGAACGTTCGTGCATGGTCGAAGACCAGGCTATTTCGTTCGTGCAATAAACGTAGTCGCCTCGACGACGACTCGTCGAGGCGACACTCGAGGCATCTGCGGTTGTCAGCTGCCGTTTGCCTCACTCAACCCCAGCGCCTGGTGTACCAGCATGATGGGGTGCACTGCGGTCACCTGGGTGGAATTTTGAATCTGCCAGCGGCAGGTCTCGGTGTCACACGCGACGAGCCCCTCGTTCGTGCGTTTCACCATGTCGAACAGTGGCTTGCCGACAGCCTGCGCGACGTCGTACTTCTCTTTCTTGAGGCCGTAGGTGCCTGCGATACCGCAGCAGGTGGCGTTGGAGTCTTGCACCTTGAGCCCAGGGATCAGACGCAGCAAGTCGGAAGCCGGCGCACCCATGCCTTGGCTACGCACCTGGCAGGGCTGGTGGTAGGGCATCTGCATCTCGATGGGCTGGAAGTTGAAGTCCAGCTCGCCCTCGTCGTAGCGATCCATGAGGAACTCTGAGATGTCGTAGGAGCGCACGCTCACGTCGTCCAGGACCGGATCGTCGATACCGAGGTAGTGCTTTGCCTCATGCTTCAGCATGCCCACACAGCTGCCCGCGGTAGATACCACCGGCAGCTCCTTGCCCGCGCTGGCGAGTGACTTGGCGAGCGCGAGCACAGACTTGGTGGCCTGATCGAAGAGACCATTGCTCTGCGACGCGAGTCCGCAGCAGCCCTGCTTGGGCACCAACACTTCGTAGCCGAGGTGTTCGAGCACTTCGATGGCGCATTTCGCAGCCTCCACCTCGAAGTAGCCGCCGGCGCAGCCGTGGAAGTACACCACCGCACCGCGCGTCGGTTTCGTCGTGGGCTGCTTGCGACGCTTGAGCCAGCTGTGCAGCGACTGTTTCTGCGCAGGCGGCATGGGGGCGTTCGCGGCGACTCCCACCGTCGCCTCCATAATCTTGCGAATGGGCTTATTCTTCAGCACCGCGTTCGCCAGCGGGGCCACCGGAGTCATGGCCTTGCCCATGAGCGTGGTCTGGGTGAGGAGTCGATCGCGCACCGGCCCGCCGTGCTCGGCGCGCTTGACGGCCTTAGCGAGCGAAATGATCTCAGCCACCTGCACGCCCTGCGGGCACACGACGGTGCATGTGCCGCAGCTGGAGCACCAGTCGATGGAATCGTCGACGGAGGCGCCGTCGCGGTAGCGCTCTCCCTGCGGCCCGGAGTACTTGGGCCCTTCAAACAGCGACGTGACGCCGGAGACGGGGCAGGCCGTCTCGCAGATGGTGCATTTCACGCAGTGGTCGAGGCTGACGCGTCGCATCTCGTTGTCGAGGCGCTCGCGCAGTTTGGCGGCAGATTTTGCACTCATCGTGAACCTCCCAGGATTGAAGCAGCGGCACGCCAGGCGCTCGCCACAGCGATGCCATCTCCGGATTTCTCTCGCGCACGCTGGGCGCCGGCGAGGATGCCGCCAGCCGCGTGCAGGTTGTCATAGATCGCACCCGACTCACCGACGGGGCGCATTGCCTCGTCGACCCTCACGCCCACCTCGAACAGGGGCTGGGGAATGCTGTGATCGGGAAGGACGAGCCCCTCCATGGTGTTGGCCGTCAGCGGCAGACCGAATAGCCGCTCAGTGATGTTCCCCTGGGAATCGACGGCGAGGGCACCCGACTCGAAGCCGCCAGGTGCGTGCACGACCGCGTCGCAGCGCACTCGCTTGGTGTGCCCCGCCGATGCCACCTCGATGGCAGTGACGTGACGGTCGGAAGCCTCAAAGCCTGTAGCCAGCACACCCTGGATGTGGCGCACTCCAAGCCCGCGTGCCTGCTCCAGCAACGCGCGGAACATGCGCAGTCCAGGAACCGACGGGGGCTGCATCGCCACCTCAGCTGCCGGCCTGCCTAGCGCGTCTTGGAAGACCGTCCAGGCGTCGGGATTGTCGAGCCCCACGACGGCAGGCACGAGCAGCACGTCCGCATCACCTGCAGCTCCAGCTACCTTCTTGGCGAACTGCTTGAGTGTGACCGGATCGTCGAGTGCCTTCGCGAAATGCACGGGGGAGGGATCCTGTTCGCCCTTGCGAGGTGCGAAATCAACCATCGTGGCCTGCGCACGCAGCTGCCTGTCGCCAAACGTGGTGCGGTCGAGGTTGCCGGCGATCAGCGCTGCCTGAAAGTCCTTCAGCTGCCGCACTCCCACGACGGCGAACGACGTGTGCGTGTTCACATCGGCGCTCGTGAGCGACGGTGCAGCGAGCGCGGTTGGCCGCACCGCGCCGACGGCGGTCGGGAGCTGAAGATTCTCATCGACGGAGCCCACCAGCTCGAGCCGTTCACCCAGCCAAGTGACGGATTCGCGCACGGTCTGGGCACCGAGCGCCCGCAGCGGGTGCTCCTTGGGTAGGTCATCCAGCACTTCGAGTGGCGTCTGCACGCGCTGCGGGGCGTAGCCCAGGATGTCGACGCTGCCTTGCCCCAACTGCAGACCTCCAGGCCCCTTCGCGATCAGCATCACCTCGGCCCCGGCTTCCAGCAGGCGGATTGCCGCAGTGAGCCCCGCGAGTCCAGAACCAATCACACAGACCTTCATCGCGCTTCCTCCTGCCTCTCGCACTCAGGGAGATGCTCTATATCCAGCGTCCCCGTGTAAATCCAGTCGTCCAGTGCCTGCTGACGCACCTGGTCGCCCAACAGGACGGGTTCGACGCCCTTCCAACGGCCCTTCAAAAACGCCTCCAGAAGGTGCGACGCGCCTTCAGCGTCGTCGTTTCTTGTACTGCACGCGACGCCCGCGGCCCGCGTCGCGCAGAATCCGCCCTGGCATGGGCCCATGCCGATGCGCAGCTGGCGACGCAGATCGTCGAGGTTGCCGTCGGGCTGCGCCTCCAGCGCTTTACGGAAGGCTGGCTCGGTAACGAGTTCGCACTCGCACAGGAGTCGTTCGTCGAAGCGTGTCTCCTCACGCTGCTCGAGGCGGTCGGTGATCTTGTGGATCTTGTGGTGTTCCTCCGGCACCGCTTCGTCGGCGGTGCGGCAGGGGCGGACCTCGCCGAGCTGTCGGCACATCGCATCGACGATGTGCTCGGCCATGAGTCGGTAGGTGGTGAGTTTGCCGCCCCCGATGGTGAGGAATCCGCGCAGACCGTCGTGCTCCGAGTGGTCGATGATGGACATGCCGCGGCTCATGTGGCGCGTATCCTCGCTGCTCACGCGCGGATCTTTCACCAGCGGGCGGCTGCCGGCCCAGGCGCGCAGAATGCGGTTGCTGCGGAACCCAGGAATCATGTGCTCGCCCGCGTCCAGCATCTGCTGCACTTCGTCGGCAGGTACTTGAGTGTTGTCGGGATCGTCGGTGTGCACGTCGGTGGTGCCGATGATCGACACCGTGTGCGCAGGTACGAGGATGTCGCCGTCGGTGGGGTAGACGAGTCGGTTCACGACGGTGTTCACGATTCGGTGGTTCATCGCCACCATCACTCCGCGGCCGGGGATAACCGCGACGGGCTCACAGCCCGCCATGGCAGACACTTGGCCGGCCCACGGCCCAGCACAGTTCAAGACGAACCGGCAATCAATCTGTACGTCTTCACCGTTGCGTTCGTCGCGGCACAGCACCGCAGAGACGTGGTCATCGTCACGCAGAATCTTCGTCACCTTGTGGTAGGTGAGCACCTTGCCGCCGTACTCCATCGCGGAGCGGGCGGCGCCCCACACGAGCGCCCAGCCGTCGACAGAGGCGTCACGCACCTCGATAGCTCGCCCGATCCCTGGGTTTAGCCTGCGTTCCCGACGCAGCGCCTCCGCCGCAGTGATCTCCTGCGCCGGCACGCCGGTGGCCGCGGCGCCTGCGAGGAACTCGTCGGCGAATGCTGGGTCGTCGCCGGGTAGGGTGACGAACATGCCGCCGGTGTCTTCGATGGCAGCGGGCTGGATGCGTCGAAGAATCTCGTTTTCCGCCGCGCACTCCGTTGCCGACTGGGGATCACTGACCACATATCGCCCGCCCGAGTGGAGCAGCCCGTGGAAGCGCCCCGTTGTGCCGCACGCTAGGTCATCTCGTTCCACTAGGACTGCGGAGTACCCGCGCATCGCTGCATCGCGCACTACTCCCACACCTGTGGAGCCACCGCCGATCACTACAACATCGGCGTTCAGGTGTTGCACCATCATTGGTCCTCTCCGGCAGCGTCTAGAGACACGCAGCCTGTTTCTATCCAAGCGCGTTCTGATTGGTTTTTGGGTCAATTGCACGAATGATCAGGGAACCAGGTGCAATCTGCACGCTTCTTCAGCGGGTGGTGTAGCTCCAGGTTGTAGCGCGCCGTGGAAAGAACAGCTACTGAAGCTGCCGGGCGAGCGCCCGCGCGGTGTGGTCGTCAATGACGAGATTCGTCACCACGCCTGCACGCAGCGCGGCCAACAGGGCGACGGTGCGGCTCGGGTCGCCCACAACGCACACCCGGTGCTTGATGGAGCGCAGCGTGCTTGGGCTCGGGCCCGTGGCCCGCGCGTTGAGATGAATGCCCTCGTGTGAGCCGTCGGCGCGCAGCAGCACAGTGCATACGTCGCCAACAGCCCCCTGGTCGATGGCCGCGGCAAGATCAGCGGGTTCAACGTGCCCCGCGGCATACACGTGCGAGGGAATGCGCGCGTGCGGGTACCCGATGCCGAACAGCGCGACGTCCAGCGACGCGATGGACGCGAGCACGTTGCGGATCGAGCGCTCGCGCCACATCGCCTTGCGTGTTTCAGGATGATCGAAGAACGTCGGGACGGGGAACGGAACGACGTGCGCGTTGCCATAATTCGTGGCGAAGGCCTGCAGCAGAGAACCGATGTACGGGGTGCTGGAATCGCGCGCGTGTGTGGCGCCATTCATCTGCACCACCTCGACCCCTGAGACCGCTTGGGGCTTCAACTCGCGAGCCACGTGCGCCGACGTGACCCCCCACGCGACGCCGAGCGAAGTGCCGTCGGTGACGAGTGCGTCGAGGAGTGCCGCGGCCTCGGCAGCGACGGCTCGGAGACGGTCGCTTGCTGTGGCATGATCCGGCACATTCACGATGTGCACGCTGACGTCGAAGGTATCGCCGATGAGACGTGCGGTGGGGGAGTCCGTGCCGGGCGGCTCGGCCAGACTGATGCGCACGACGCCGGTGTCACGAGCGCGTTGGAGCAGCCGCGACACCTTGGGGCGCGAGACGTTCAGCTCGCGCGCGATCGCTTCCATGGTTTCACCGTCGATGTAATGCCTGCGTGCGGCGATATACACCTGCTGGTCACGCGACTCCTGCATACGCTTGCTCGATGCCACTGACTTCCTCTCGGGCGGCCACGGGGAGACACGCCTGCAATACAACACGAGCCTACCGCGCGAACTAGGAACGCTGATGACGCCAGGTAGGATCAGCAGCGTGATTCTTCTCACTATTGATCAGATCATCTTCTGGACAGTCATCGGCCTCGTCGGCTTGGCCGTCGTTATCGGCGGCGTTGTGGTATTCCGCGACAACAAGCGCGCGCAATTGGAAGGCCGCGACAAGCCCGAGCTCGAATCCCGCGACGATGAACCCTCACCCACCGATGTCGAGGCCCCGCCTACGGTGGAGAGCCCCGTCGGCGATGTGGCTGGAGACGAGCCGCCGGTGGTCGATGCCTCGGGAACGATCGTGCCCGAGGCCGAGCATCCCGTCCCGGAGACGCCCATCGAGGCAGCACCTTCCGACGAGGACGCCGCCTTGCAGGCGCCGCTTGACCAGCCGGAGGCGCCGAAGTCGAGGCTCGCCAGGCTGCGTCGCAGGCTCGCCGGTTCCAACAACGCGCTGGCGCGTGCGCTGGCTGATCTGTTGTCGTCGAACAAGATCGACGACGAAACCTGGGACGACTTCGAGATGACGCTCATCAGCTCCGACCTGGGCGTGGGCCCGACGACGGAGCTCACCGAGGCGCTGCGCAAGGAGCTCGCCGTCGACGGTGTGTCTGATCCGGAGCAAGCAAAGCGCGTGTTGCGCTCCGAGCTAGTGAAACTCGTCGACCCGACGCTGGATCGCACCCTCAACCTCGACAAAGACGGCGACAACCCTGCGGTGGTGCTCGTCGTCGGTGTGAACGGCACGGGGAAAACCACGACGGTGGGCAAGCTCGCCCGCGTGCTCGTCGCGGAGGGGAAGTCGGTGCTGCTGGGTGCGGCAGATACGTTCCGCGCCGCCGCCGCAGAACAGCTTGCGACGTGGGGTGAGCGCGTCGGAGTCGACACGGTGCGCAGCAACGAGGGTGCCGATCCCGCGTCGGTCGCCTTCGACGCGGTCGCGAAGGGTGTGGAGCAGGGTGTCGACGTGGTCATCGTCGATACCGCTGGTCGCCTGCACACCAAGTCAGGCCTCATGGATGAGCTCGGCAAGGTGAAGCGCGTTATCGAAAAGAAGACGAGGGTCTCCGAGGTGCTCCTCGTGCTCGACGCCACCACCGGCCAAAACGGCCTCGCGCAGGCGCGTATCTTCCGCGAAGTGGTGGACGTCACCGGTGTGGTGCTCACCAAACTCGACGGTTCCGCAAAGGGAGGCATCGTCGTGCAGGTGCAGCGCGAACTCGGCGTGCCGGTGAAGCTCATCGGCTTGGGCGAGGGCGTCGACGACCTCGCGCCGTTCGACACCGACGGGTTCGTGGCCGGCATCCTGGGGGAGTGACGAGCTCCGTCGCCGCATCTCACGAACAAGGAGTGAGGGATTCCACCGAAATAGGTGGAGTCCCTCATTCCTTATCTCCTTATCTCCCATGTCTCCCGTCCGCGGCGAGGTATCGACGACCGGCTCGGGCTATCCTTAGGCGGGTACCCGAATTCGAGAAGGATCCTCCGTTGTTTGACACGCTGCAAGACCGCCTCTCCTCCGTGTTCAAGGGGCTGCGCGCCAAGGGCCGGCTCACGGAAGACGACGTGAACTCGACGCTGCGCGAGATTCGCATCGCCCTGCTCGAAGCAGACGTCAACCTGGGCGTGGTCAAAGAGTTCGTCGCCGCCATCAAGGAGCGCCTCGTCGGGCTGGAAATTTCGAAGGCGCTCAACCCGACGCAGCAAATCGTGAAGGCCGTCAACGAAGAGCTCATCAATATCCTCGGTGGTGAAGCGCGAACCATCAGGTTCTCGAAGAACCCTCCGACGGTCATCATGCTCGCCGGTCTGCAGGGTGCGGGTAAAACTACGTTGGCAGGCAAGCTCGCCCAGTACCTCAAGAACGATCACCACTCGCCGCTGCTCGTGGCCGCCGACCTGCAGCGCCCCAACGCCGTGAATCAGCTCCAGATCGTGGGTGAGCGCGCCGGCGTGCACGTCTTCGCGCCCGAGCCCGGCAACGGGGTTGGCGACCCGGTTCAGGTAGCCCGCGACGCCATCTCGCACGCGAAGCAGCGGCTCTTCGACGTGGTTATCGTCGACACCGCCGGGCGCCTCGGCGTTGATCAGGAGCTGATGCAGCAGGCATCGGATATCAAGGCTGCCGTGCGCCCCGACGAGACACTGTTCGTCGTCGACGCGATGATCGGCCAAGACGCGGTCAACACGGCCAAAGCCTTCGACGAAGGGGTTGGCGTCGACGGGGTCGTCCTCACCAAACTCGACGGTGACGCGCGCGGCGGTGCAGCGCTGTCAATCGCGCGGGTGCTGGGCAAACCCATCATGTTCGCGTCGAATGGCGAGAAGCTGCAAGACTTCGACCTCTTCCACCCCGACCGTATGGCAAGCCGCATTCTCGGGATGGGTGACATGCTCACCCTCATCGAGCAGGCGGAGAAGACCTTCGACGCGGAACAGTCGCGCGAAGCCGCCGAGAAACTCATGGGCGGCAAATCCAAGTTCGGGCTGAACGACTTCCTGAGCCAGATGCGCCAGCTGCGCAAGATGGGGCCGCTGTCGAAGATACTCGGCATGTTGCCTGGCGCGGGGCAGTTTAAGGACGCGATCAACGACATTGACGAGCGCGAGATTGACCGCATCGAGGCCATCATTTGCTCGATGACGCCCAAGGAACGCGACGACGTGTCCATCCTCAACGGGTCGCGTCGCGCGCGCATCGCGAAGGGCGCGGGCGTCGAGGTGTCCGACGTGAACAACCTGGTGAACCGCTTCGTCGACGCGCGTAAGATGATGGAGCAGCTCGCCGGGGGAGGATTCCCCGGCATGCCTGGGATGCCGGGAATGGGTGGAATGCGCGGCATGGGCGGTGGCCGCCGCCAGCAGGCAAGGGCAGCGAAGAAGAAAGGCAAGCAACGCGGCAAGGGAATCTCGGGCAACCCGGCCAAGCGAGCGCAGCAGGAGAAACAAAAGGCACTCGGCAGGCAGGCACCGTCGGACATGGGCGGGATGCCGCCGATGCCACAAAGCATGGACGACTTCGAGCTTCCTCCTCAGCTGCAGAAGATGTTCAAAGACCAAGGCGGTCTGTGACCAGGCTTCCACAGCGACGCCGAACTGCCCACGTCGGCAGGTAGGCTCTCCCCATGGACCAAGCGCTGCATATCAACGCCACCGTGCTCCCCGGGGACGAGCCCGTCGACTTCTGGGTTGTCGATGGACGGATCACCTTCGAGCCAGTCAAGCAAGCGACGACGCTAGCCTCCGGCGCGTTCGTGCTTCCAGGGCTCGTTGACGCGCACTGCCACATCGGCCTCGGCGTCGAGGGTGCTGTCGACGATGCCACGGCGCGCGCCCAGGCCGAGGCCGATCTTGCCGTGGGAGTGATGCTCATTCGTGACGCGGGCTCACCGAAGGACACCCGCCCAATACAACAAGACCCGACGCTGCCCCGCATCATTCGCTCCGGGCGCCACGTCGCCCGCTCCCGTCGATACATCCGCAACCTTGCGGAGGAAGTCGAGCCGGAGCAATTCGTCGAACAGATTCGCCACGAGGCGCGCAGCGGCGACGGCTGGGTGAAATTCGTGGGCGACTGGATTGACCGCTCCGTGGGCGACCTCGCGCCCAGTTTCCCCGCCGACGTGGTGCGCGAGGCCATCGCCGCCGCCCATGAAGAGGGCGCGAAGGTGACGTCGCACTGTTTTGCGGAACAATCCGTCGCGGAGATCATCGACGCCGGTGCTGACTGCATCGAGCACGGCACGGGGCTCGACGACGACCACATCACCCTGATGGCGGAGCGCGGCGTCGCGTTGGTGCCGACGATGATCAACCTCGCGCGCTTCACCGACTATGCGGCGCAGGGTGAAGCCAAGTTCCCCACCTACAGCGCACACATGCGCGACCTGCACGCCAGGCGCTACGACACCATCGGGAAAGCCTACGATGCGGGCGTGCCCATCTACACCGGCACCGACGCGGGCACCGTGATCAAGCATGGCCGTGTCATCGACGAGATCGAGGAGCTCGCCCAGGTGGGCGGCACCGAGTTTGCGCTCGGCGCTGCGAGCTGGCGGGCACGGGAATGGCTGGGCGTCGATGCTCTCGTCGAGGGGGCCAGCGCTGATTTTGTGGTCTACAGTGAGAATCCGCGTCGAGCGCTGCAAACGCTGCGTTCCCCGCTTCATCGTGTGCTCCGAGGAAAGGTACTCGCCAACCATGTCTGATCTTCCCCCTCCTCATCAAGATCCGAAGAACCAACCGGGCCCTGGTCCGTCCGCCCAGGGCCCGCAGTCTGCACCCAGTGCCAACCACCAACCAGGCACCTGGCAAGCCAGCGCGATTCCCGCGTCGCAGCCTCGCCCCGGGTATGCCCCGAAGCCTCAGAAGCAGCCTGGCGGGTTCAGCCGGGGCTTCGGATCCGGCATGGGCTTCGCGCTCGGGCTGGGTGTGGTGATCACCGTGAGCTCGATTCTGTCGGGCCTATTGTTCCTCGGCATGCTCGCGATGTCGTTGAAAGACATTGAGGGAGACTCTGCCACCACCCTGAAGACGGTGTGGGGCGACAGCGAGGCTGAAGGGCGTCTGCGCGCCATCTCGATCTCCGGCCCCATCCTGGCCGATGCCAGCGACGGTTCGGTGCTCAGCGCCGGCACCTACGGCTACGAGGTTGCCGACATGATTCGTTCCATCGATGAGGACGATGCGTCCGGCCTGATCCTGCTCATGAACACCCCGGGCGGATCCATTCCAGGTTCCGCAGCGATTGCCGACGCTGTGAGCGACTACCAGGAGCGCACCGGCAAGAAGGTCATGGCGCACGTCTCCAGCATCTCGGCCTCTGGTGGTGTCTACTCGTCGTCGTCCGCCGACGAAATCTGGGCCGACGAGGGCTCACTGGTGGGTTCGATCGGTGTGATTTCTGGGCCGTTCCAGCGCTACACCAACGTCACCGCACTGGGCAGCACCCTATTCGAAGCGGGCGTGACAGCTGAAAAGATCGAACAGGAGTACTTGAGCGCCGGTAAGGGCAAGGCCTTTGGTGACCCGTTTACGGGCATGAACGACGAAGAGAAAGCCAAGTGGATGGCCGGGATCAACGCCTCCTATGACAAGTTCGTGCAGCGCATGGTCGAGGGCCGCGGCATGGATGAGAAGGTGATCCGCGACGAGATGGGCGCCGGCTTGTTTAGCGGCGATCAGGCCATCAAGTACAAGCTCATCAACGGCGTGAAGGGCCGCGACGAGTTCTTCCGCTATGCCGCCGAGCAGGCCGGGCTCGACCCGACGAAGACGAAGGTTGAGATGGTTGCA
The DNA here is from genome assembly GCF_947255005.1 of uncultured Tessaracoccus sp. Classification (GTDB taxonomy): domain Bacteria; phylum Actinomycetota; class Actinomycetes; order Propionibacteriales; family Propionibacteriaceae; genus Arachnia. The sequence goes on from NZ_CAMYFI010000025.1 coordinate 20,760, forward strand.
GAAGATATCGGATTCCTGCAGGGCTTCCTCGGCGTGAAACGCGCCTACGGGCAGGCTCTCGCGGTGGAACAAGGGTCGGGCGTCGTGCCGCAGCTGAGCCAAGCCATCTGCAGCCGCCACGCCATCCTGGCCTACCACGGGGCACCTACTGCCGCGTGCGGCTAACGACGTGCGGAGCTTGGCTGGGGCATCATCCCCAGCCAAGCTCATGGAGGCGGTCTTCCTCGATGCCGTGATAATGGCCGAGCTCGTGCACCAGCGTGATGGCCACTTCGTCGGCAAGCTCGTCGAGGCTGCTGCACATCCTCGTCAGCGGTCCCTTGAACAGCACGATGCGGTCGGGGAGCTGCCCGAAATAGTTGGTGTCCCGCTCGGTGAGCGCATGTCCCTCGTACACGCCCAGCGTTTCGGAGCCATCCTCGGGCTCGTCTTCGACGACGAACACGAGGTTGTCGACGTGTTCCAGCAGCGCATCTGGGATGGCGTCGAAGGCATCGTCGACGATAGCGTCGAACTCGTCGTCGGATAGGTCTAGCGGAGCCATACTGCGGAGCCTACAAGCGCAAGGGAAGCGCGTCATTAGGCGTACGTGCGGCACTCTGGCACAATGAACGATGCACCTTTTTGTCTGGAGCCCTCTCTCTTCCAGTCGGAAGGCCCCCGGTTTGCGGGAACTCGTGCCCCACACGTGCTCTCGCCGCCCCAAACTGCACAACAATAGGAGTATCCACCAACGTGGCAACCAAAATTCGTCTGAAGCGCATGGGCAAGATCCGCTCGCCCCACTACCGCATCATCGTCATTGACGAGCGCAAGAAGCGTGACGGGCAGGCTATCGAGGAAATCGGCCTGTACCACCCCAAGAACGACCCGTCTGTCATCAAGCTCGACTCGGAGCGCGCGCAGTACTGGCTTTCCGTCGGCGCACAGCCCACCGAGGCTGTTGTCGCCATCATGAAGCGCACGGGCGATTGGCAGAAGTTCACGGGCGACAAGTCGCCGTCGGGCATTGACCCGCAGCCAGAGCGTCGTGATCGCGAGGCCGAGTTCGCGAAGGCCCTCGCCGAGGATTCCGACGTCACAGCCCCTGCCATCACCAAGGCGCAGGAGAAGAAGGCTGCCGCGGAAGCTGAAAAGAAGGCTGCCGAGGAGGCTGAGCAGAAGGCCGCCGACGAAGCTACCGAGGCCGACGAAGCCGCCAAGGCAGACGAAGCTGAGGAATCTGCGGCTGAAGACTCCGCCGAAGGCGACGACAAGGCTGAGGCCTGATCGTGCTAGCCGACGCTCTCGAGCACCTCGTCGCAGGCATCGTCGCGAATCCCGACGATGTCTCCGTGCGTGATAAGGACCTCCGCCGTGGGCGGCTGCTTGAGGTTCGTGTCCACCCCGACGATGTGGGCAAGGTAATCGGTCGCCAGGGGCGCACTGCGCAGGCGCTGCGTACCGTGATCGGCGCATTGGCTGGACAGGAGCAGGTGCGGATCGACTTCGTCGACACCGACCGTCCCCGCCGCCACTGATGAACGTCGAGGTCATCGTCGGCAAGATCGGACGTGCACACGGGATCCGTGGCGACGTCTTCATCGACGTGACCACCGATGAGCCGAAGCGCCGCTTCACCACAGGGGCACGGCTGAGGCTCGACGATGGCACCCAACTGGAGGTGGCCTCCGTGCGCGAGCACGGCGGTCGCCTCCTTGTTGCGTTCAGGGGCGTGGCAGATCGCACCGCCGTCGAGCAGCTCACCGGGCGTCAGCTCTTGGTCGACGTGCCGAGCGACGAGCAGCCCAGCGGCGCTAACGAGTACTTCGACCGGCAGCTCATCGGCCTGAAGGTGCACTCGGCCGCAGGGGCCCCGTCGGGAGTGATCGTGGGGGTGCAGCACATGCCCGCGCAGGATCTCTTGGTGGTTGATGTCGACGGCGACGAACGCCTGGTTCCCTTCGTGGAGGCGCTGGTGCCTACCGTGAACCTGGAGGAGGGCTTCGTGCAGCTTGCTGACATCGGTGGGCTCTTGGAGGACGCCGAGTGAAAATCGACGTTGTCACCACCTTTCCCGACTACTTTGCGCCCCTACATTTGAGTCTGGTGGGTAAAGCGATCCAATCGGGGCTGATCGAACTGGGCGTGCATGATTTGCGGCAGTGGACGTACGATCGCCATCACACCACCGACGACACTCCGTACGGCGGTGGTGCGGGCATGGTGATGAAACCGGAACCATGGGGCGAAGCGCTCGACCACGTCGAGGCATCATCGCCGGCGGAACCCACCGTCGTGATTCCAACACCGGCTGGAGCGCGCTTCACGCAAAGCGAGGCCTACGACCTCGCGTCCCAACCACACCTGGTGTTCGCCTGTGGACGATACGAGGGCATCGACCAGCGTGTGATCGATCACTGCCACGCGCACTACGACACGCGCGAGTTGAGCCTCGGCGATTACGTGCTCAACGGGGGAGAGGTGGCTGTTCTCGCTATGACGGAGGCCATCGTGCGGCTCATCCCTGGTGTGATCGGCAACCCGGAGTCGCTGCGCGAGGAGAGCCACTCCGACGACAACGGTCGACTGCTGGAGTACCCGAATTACACGAAACCACCGAGTTGGCGCGGGCGGGAGGTGCCCGACGTGCTCCTTTCCGGCAATCACGGGCTCATTGCGCAGTGGCGCCGGGAGCAATCTAGGGCTCGCACGAGGCAGCGTCGCCCTGATCTCATGGGCGACTGACGGCTGACCTGCCCTTTCGCCGACACCTGGTATTACGCAAGCTATAAATAGCGAAAATTGCCTAGTCGCAGGCCAAATAACAAACTTGGCGCAATACCGACCCCGGGCGCACGAACGGGCTGGAACTTAGCTACAGTACGGTTCGTGACGACAACAATGACTATTCATCAGCGGGCAGCTCGCTCGACTGTGGTCAAGAAGTTCACCATGGCGGTGACGGGCTTGATCATGATCGGCTTCCTGCTCATGCACATGTATGGCAACTTGAAGATGTTCCTGAGCACGGACGCCTTCGACCACTACGCACACTGGCTGAAGGGCGCCGATGGCGTTGAGGACATGATGTACCCCATTCTTCCGAATGGCACGTTCATCTGGATCTTCCGTGCCGTGATGGTGCTCGTGATCGTGCTCCATTTCATGAGCGCGTTCTCCCTGTGGAGCATCTCCTCGAAGGCGTCTGGCCGCGGCTACCAGCACACCACGCGGATTGCGCAGACCTACTCGGCTCGCACCATGCGCTGGGGCGGCGTGATCGTTCTGGTGGGCCTCATCGTCCACCTGCTGCAGTTCACGATTATCCCGACGACGTTCCACGGCGGTCCCATCGACGCACCGCACGTCATGGTGGTGCACGCCTTCCAGCAGGTGTGGTTCGTCGCCATGTACGCGTTCTGGATGCTCCTGGTGTGCATGCACGTGCGCCACGGCTTCTGGAGCGCGTTCGCGACGCTGGGCCTCAACCTGTCGCCCCGCTCGCGTTCCATCCTGAACGGCCTGGCGATCTTCGTCGCGGTGCTTCTCTACATCGGCTTCATGGCCATGCCGCTGGCCGTGGCCTTCGGACTGATTGGTGCGTGATTGGCAATGACTGACGTCGCAACGAACTACTACACCGTGGGCGAGAACATCGTCGACGAGAAGGCCCCCAAGGTCGAGATCGACAAGGTCTGGTCGACGCGCCAGTTCCAGGCTCGTCTCGTGAACCCGGCGAACCGCCGCAAGCTGTCCGTCATCATTGTTGGCACCGGCCTGGCCGGTGGTGCGGCGGCGGCGACGCTCGGTGAGGCCGGCTACAACGTGCTGAACTTCTGCTACCAGGATTCGCCACGACGGGCCCACTCCATCGCCGCACAGGGCGGTATCAACGCTGCGAAGAACTACCGCAACGATAACGACTCGGTGTTCCGTCTCTTTTACGACACCGTCAAGGGCGGCGACTACCGCGCCCGCGAGACGAACGTCTACCGCCTCGCCGAGGTGTCTGCGAACATCATCGATCAGTGCGTCGCGCAAGGTGTGCCGTTCGCGCGTGAGTACGGCGGCCTCCTCGACACGCGCTCGTTCGGTGGTGTGCAGGTGCAGCGCACTTTCTACGCTCGTGGCCAAACTGGTCAGCAGCTGCTGATCGGCGCCTACCAGCAGCTCGAGCGACAGGTGGCGGCCGGCACCGTCAAGATGTATGCCCGCCACGAGATGGTGGAGCTCATCACCGTTGACGGCCGGGCGCGCGGCGTCGTCACCCGCGACATGGTCACCGGCAAGGTGGAGACGTGGACCGCCGACGCCGTGGTGCTCGCCACGGGTGGCTACGGTAACGTCTTCTTCCTCTCGACGAACGCGATGGGCTGCAATGCGACCGCCGCTTGGCGTGCGCACCGCAAGGGCGCCTACTTCGGCAACCCCTGCTACACCCAGATTCACCCCACCTGCATCCCGCAGCACGGTACGTCGCAGTCGAAGCTCACCCTCATGTCGGAGTCGCTGCGTAACGACGGCCGCATCTGGGTGCCCAAGAAGGCTGAAGATTGCAGCAAGGATCCGCGTCAGATCCCTGAGGAAGATCGCGACTACTACCTGGAGCGCATCTACCCGTCCTTCGGCAACCTGGTGCCGCGCGATATCGCATCGCGTCAGGCGAAGAACATGTGTGACGAGGGTCGCGGCGTTGGCCCAGCCATCGTCGAGAAGGCGCCCGACGGCACGGAGCGCTCGGTGCGTCGCGGTGTGTACCTGGACTTCTCCGACGCCATCAATCGCCTGGGCAAGAAGGCCGTCGAAGCCAAGTACGGCAACCTCTTCGACATGTACCAGCGGATCACCGATGAGAACCCCTACGAGGTTCCGATGCGTATCTACCCGGCGGTGCACTACACCATGGGCGGCCTCTGGGTGGACTACGACCTCCAGTCAACCATCCCCGGCATGTTCGTGTGCGGCGAGGCGAACTTCTCCGACCACGGCGCCAACCGCCTCGGTGCTTCGGCGCTGATGCAGGGCCTAGCCGACGGCTACTTCGTCCTCCCGAACACCATCAATGACTACCTTGCGGATGCGCCATTCGAGAAGCTAAGCGCCGACCACCCGGCTGTCGTAGAAGCTCGCGATTCCGCGCAGGCGCGCATCGACAAGCTCATGTCCATCCAGGGCAACCGCTCCGTCGAGTCGTTCCACAAGGAACTCGGTCACATCATGTGGGAATACTGCGGCATGGAACGCACCGAGGAAGGCCTGAAGAAGGCCATCGGCATGATTCGTGAGCTGCGCGAGGAATTCTGGCGCGACGTGCGCGTCACCGGCAAGGCTGAAGACTTCAACCAGGCCCTCGAGAACGCCGGCCGCGTGGCCGACTTCATGGAGCTGGGCGAACTAATGTGCATTGACGCGCTCCACCGTCGTGAGTCCTGCGGTGGACACTTCCGCGCCGAGAGCCAGACCGAAGAAGGAGAGGCGCTGCGTCACGACGACGAGTACCTCTACGTCGCGGCCTGGGAGTGGACCGGCGAGGGCGCTAAGCCGGTGCTCCACCGTGAGGATCTCGTCTACAACGCAATCGAACTGAAGCAACGGAGTTACAAGTGAAACTGAAGCTACGTATTTGGCGTCAGGCCTCCAAGAATGCTCAGGGCAGCATGGTGGAGTACCACCTCGACGGCGTGTCCGAGGACATGTCCTTCCTCGAGATGCTCGACATGCTCAATGAGCAGCTGACGGAGAAGAACGAAGAGCCTGTTGCGTTCGACCACGATTGCCGCGAGGGCATCTGTGGCATGTGCTCCCTGGTCATCAACGGCGTAGCTCACGGTCCCGAGGTGACCACCACCTGCCAGCTCCATATGCGCTCCTTCTCCGACGGTGCCACCATCGACATCGAGCCTTGGCAGGCCGGGCCGTTCCCGGTCATCAAGGACCTCGTCGTCGACCGCACCTCGCTGGACCGCATCATCGCTGCCGGCGGCTACGTGTCGTCGAACACCGGCTCCGCTCCCGACGCGCACTCCACTCCGGCGCCGAAGCGCGAGGCAGACACCGCGTTCGACAATGCAACCTGCATCGGCTGTGGCGCCTGTGTGGCGGCCTGCCCGAACAGCTCGGCCATGCTCTTCACCTCGGCGAAGATCTCCCACCTGGCGCTGCTCCCGCAGGGCCAGCCGGAGCGCTACCGTCGCGTGAAGTCCATGGTTGCCCAGCACGACGAGGAAGGCTTCGGCAACTGCACCAACATTGGTGAGTGCGCCGCGGTCTGCCCGAAGGGCATCCCGCTGGAGTCGATCTCCCGCCTGAACCGCGACCTCATGAAGGCGATGTTCAAGGGCGACGGCAAGTAGGCAAACCGACCCAGAAGGTGCGGCAGGCTGGTTCAGCCTGCCGCACCTTTCGCATGCGCGCCAAGCATGTGCAACCTGTGCGGCAACTGAGCGGATCAAGTGTCACCTGCCTTCCGACGGTGCCTCGTCGCCGCTAGGCAGGTGACACCTGTGCCGGGACAGAGCCGCACAGGTTACGTCTGCCTGGAGCGAGGGACGCGGCGGTGAGCGGGTTCGATTTCCGGTTGCGACGACGATCTGGCAAGATTGCTCCTTGGCGCCAGCAGGCGTCTGGTGGCGTGGTGGCTCCTGCCGTAGGGGGACCGTCCAGCACGTTGCGACGAACGACTACCGCGGTGACCTGCGGCACTGACGAGGAACGAACATGACCAACCCCATCATCAAGGAGCTCGACAAGCAGTCGCTGCGCGACGACATCCCCGAGTTCCGCGCCGGCGACTCCGTGAAGGTTCACGTGAAAGTTGTGGAAGGCAACCGCTCCCGTGTCCAGGTATTCGCGGGCACTGTTATCGCCAAGAACGCCGGCGGCATTCAGGAAGCGTTCACCGTCCGCAAGGTGAGCTTCGGTGTCGGCGTTGAGCGTACTTTCCCGCTGCACAGCCCCATCATCGACAAGATCGAGGTCGAGCGTCGGGGCGACGTGCGTCGCGCCAAGCTGTACTACCTCCGCGGGCTTCGCGGCAAGGCAGCCAAGATCAAGGAAAAGCGCGCCTGAACGAATCAAGGCTTCCCATACCTTTGCAAGGCCGCCGGGTGTTGTCCCGGTGGCCTTTGCTTTTCCGGGTAGAGTTTGCGGAGTGAATGAGCAGCCGAGCGCCGAAACAACCGAGGACGTCGACGCCCCTACCGGGCGTCCAACCTTCGGGAGGCGTGTGCTCGGGTGGGCCACCGAAGGCATCATCATCCTGGCTGGTGCCATCGTCATCGCTGCGCTACTGCGAACCTTCATCGGGCAAATGTTCGTCATCCCATCCGGTTCCATGCAGAACACCATCGATGTCGGTGACCGCGTGTTTGTCAGCAAGCTCGGCGGATTCCAGCGTGGCGACGTCGTCGTCTTTGAAGATCCTGACCACTGGCTCGGCATCACGCAAACGGCAGATCCTGGCCCGTTGCAGCGTGGGATGGAGTTCGTCGGGCTTGCCCCTACGAGCGGGACGGAGCACCTGATCAAAAGGGTCATCGGGATGCCGGGCGATCATGTGCGGCTGAATGATGACGGCAAGATCGAGGTCAACGGGCATGCCCTCGACGAAACCCCCTACCTCTTCGCAGAGCACGGCATTCAGGTAGAACCCGCCACGGTGCCCTTCGACATCGTGGTGCCCGCCGGCCACATTTTCGTGATGGGAGACCACCGCAACGCATCGGGTGATTCACGCTGCCGCCTCGCCAACGTGAAGCAAGGCGAGCCCCAAGGCATGGCAGCGTTTATTCCGGTTGACAAGGTGGTCGGTTCCGCCGTCGCCATCGTCGCGCCACTCGATCGACTCTCCACATTCGTCGTTCCCGAAACGTTCGCGAGCGTCCCTGAGCCTGCCCAACCCGCACCCGACAAGCCTGTGCTAAACCACGTCGAACCGGGCTGCTGATGGTCCGGCTCGGGCGGGGCAACTACGCCTACGAGCGGGCGCTGCTCCGCAGCGGGCTTGGCCCGGTGGCTGGAGTCGACGAGGCGGGCCGTGGGGCGAGCGCCGGGCCCCTGGTGGCGGCGGCTGTGATACTCGACCCAGCCAAACCCATCCCTGACCTCGACGACTCGAAGGCGCTCACCCCCGCCAGACGCGAACGCCTCCTGCATGAGATCCGACGATGCTCCCTCGCCGTCGCGGTGGCGGAGGTGAGCCCGGAACAATGCGATGCGTTGGGCATGCATGAAGCCGACATTCAAGCGCTGCGCAGGGCCGTGAGCAAGCTTGACGTGCGCCCGGGATTCGTGTTGACCGACGGGTTCCCAGTCGACGGGTTGGACGTGCCGGGACTAGCGATGTGGAAAGGCGACAAGGTGTCCGCTTGCGTGAGTGCCGCGTCGGTGGTGGCGAAGGTGACGAGAGATCGCATCATGGTCGATCTCGCGCAGGAATTTCCTGAATACGGATTCGAGATTCACAAGGGCTACAACACCGCGCGGCATCAGGCAGCGCTCCTTGAGTATGGGCCGACGCGAGTTCACCGTTGGTGCTTCGCCAATGTCCGTACCGCCCATAGCACCCGCGCTGCGACCCCAGTACAGTGAGGAACCATGAACTCCGAGGACCTTGATGAGTACGAGTCGAAGCTCGAATTAGACCTGTACCGCGAGTACAAAGACGTCGTAGGAATCTTCACCTACGCGGTCGAGACAGAGCGGCGTTTCTACCTCTGCAACGCCGTCGACTTGAAGGTCCGGACCGAGGGCGGCGACGTGTACTACGAGGTGTCGATGGGGGATGCCTGGGTGTGGGACATGTACCGGCCAGCACGATTTGTGAAGTCGGCCAAGGTTCTCACCTTCCGCGATGTGTCGATAGAAGAGATCGCTCACTCCGACCTAGAAGTACCGAAGCCGTAACTTTTCCCCTTTCCGGCAAATTCACCCTGTGGAAAACGGGCGTGAGGGGTACCGAGTTGCCTATCACTTAGGTGGAGGTGACGTATGGTCCGTTTGGGAAAGGCGTCGCGGGCTCTCGGCTCATTTGGTGAGGGAGTCGCGACGCAGTATTTGCAGTCGAAGGGTTTCCAGGTGCTCGCACGCAACTGGCGTTGCGAGCATGGAGAACTCGACATCGTGGCGTGGGAGCCATCCGAACACGTCGTGGTGTTTATCGAGGTGAAAACTCGCTCTGGTAGCGGGTTTGGCGCCCCAATTGAGGCGGTGACGCCGACGAAAGCTCGACGGCTCTATCAGCTGGCGTACATGTGGCTTGACGCGCATGAAGCGCGTGGTTCCAAGATCCGAGTGGATGCCATCGGGGTATTGCTGGGTGGCAAGGCTCCCGAGATCACGCATGTTCGAGGGGTGGCTGCATGAACACGACAGCGTGGTGCATCGCCTTGCAGGGGCTGGAAGGCACGAAAGTGGAAATCGAGGCCGCCACTACAATGAACATCCCCAAGACGGTGTTCGTCGGGCTGCCAGATGCGTCCCTCAACGAGGCAAAAGAACGCGTCAAACACGGGGTGCGGGCCACCGGCAAGAAATGGCCCGACGGCATGCTCACCGTGAACCTCTCGCCAGGGTCCGTGCCCAAGCATGGCACGCACTTCGACGTGGCTATCGCCGTGGCGGTGATGGCCGTCGACTCGAAGAATGAGGTCCGCACCGAGTTGCTCGCGACCACGGTGATGTTCGGCGAACTGGGGCTGGATGGGCGGGTTCGGCCCGTGCGCGGCATCATCCCTCTGCTGCTCGCAGCGTCGAAGCGGGGCTTTGCTAAGGCCATCGTTCCCGCCGCGCAGCTCTCTGAGGCCCAGTTGGTCCCAGGTATCACGGTGTGGGGCGTGGATCATCTCGGGGAGGTGCTTGGCGTGCTGGCCGGCCATCCGACGATGCACCCCACCCCGCCAGTCGTGTCGTCGTCGAACGACCGCGCGCTGGTCCCCGACCTCTCCGACGTACACGGCCATGAGGACGGGAAATTTGCGCTTGAGGTAGCCGCGGCTGGTCGTCATCACCTGTTCCTGCACGGCCCGCCAGGGGTAGGCAAGACGATGCTCGCGTCGCGGCTGACGTCGATCCTTCCACCGCTCACGCCAGATGAGGCCATTGAAGTGTCGGCGTTGCATTCCTTAGCGGGAGAGCGTCTCACGGAGGGGCTGATCACCCGCCCGCCGTACCAAGATCCGCATCACACCGCGAGTCGGCAGAGCCTCGTGGGTGGTGGTGGCAGAGAGATTCGCCCGGGTGCGGTGAGCCTCGCCCACCTCGGCGTGCTCTTCTTGGACGAGGGGCCAGAGTTCGGGCAGAAAACGATGGAGTCACTGCGCGTACCGCTTGAGAACGGGTACGTCAGCATCGGTCGGGCCATGCATCAGGTGCGGTTCCCGGCGCGCTTCCAGCTGGTGCTGGCAGCGAATCCATGCCCATGTGGGTATGCCGGTGTCGTGGGCAAAGAATGCTCGTGTCCGCCGTTTCGGGTTCGGCAGTACCAAGACAGACTGAGCGGCCCTATCCTCGACAGAGTCGACATCCTGCATCGAATGCCAGCGGTGAGCCGGTTCATGGAGATCAACCAACCACCGTCCGAGACGAGCGCCGTCGTGCTCGAGCGGGTGCTGGAGGCCAGACAGCGCCAACGGCACCGGCTCCGAGATACCCCGTGGGCTACCAACAGCCAGGTGTCAGGCTCCTTCCTGCGCAAGGAGCTTCCGCTGCCGGATACGGCGCTCATCAACCGAGCGCTCGCCCGAGGCACGCTCAGCGCTCGTGGGGTCGACAAGGTGCTCCGCGTCGCCTGGACACTCGCTGATCTCGCTGGCAACGACGTTGTCACTACCACCGATCTCGGCGCTGCCATGCAGCTGCGCCTCGGAGAATCAGCAAAGGCGGCCTGAGATGGACGAACGACAAGCCAGGATGGGCCTGTGTGCCCTCGGCTCCCTCGCATCCCTAAAGCTCGCCGCGCTGGTAGAGGAGGAAGGTGCGCAGTGGGTGTGGCAGGCACTGCGAAATCAGCGCGAAGCCTCAGCGTGGGCGTCGCGTGCACGCACCGTCGATCTTGAGGCTGTGCAAGCGGCTACTGAACGGTGTGGCGCGCGCTTCATCATTCCAGGTGACGATGAATGGCCGGCCAACCTCGGAAGCCTCACGAATGCCCAGGTGGGCGACCAAGGCGGACAGCCGTTCGGCCTGTGGGTTCGAGGGGCTCCACTCGACGCGAGCCCTCCCGGCGTGGCGCTTGTAGGCTCGAGAGCGGCGTCGCAGTACGGCCAAAACGTGGCACTCGAACTCGCCGCAGATCTGGCTGCAGAAGGTGTTGCCATTGTTTCCGGGCTCGCATTCGGCATCGACGCCGCAGCTCACCGAGGAGCGCTCTCGGTTGGAGGTATGACGATCGGTGTGGTGGCGAGCGGTGTCGACCAGCCGTACCCGGCGTCGAACGCGTCCTTGGCGGCGATGATCGCGCGCAAGGGCGCCGTGGTATCAGAGATGCCTCCTGGCAGTAGGCCAATGCGCCCCGCATTCCTGGCCAGGAACCGCATCATCGCCGCCATCACCGCTGGCACGGTGGTAGTAGAAGCCGCGCTCCGCTCGGGCGCGAAGAATACGGCGGCGTGGGCCAATGAGCTCGGTCGAGTGGTCATGGGCGTTCCAGGGCCGGTCACTTCGACGCTCTCCCAGACGCCGCACCGGCTCATCCGCGACGGTGGGGCGGTGTTGGTTACCGATTCGCGCGACGTGCGGGAGCTCGTCAGCCCGGTGGGTAGCGTGCCGGATTCTCGAGCCCGCGGTGAAGACGTAGCACTTGATCGCCTGCGTCCCGACCTGCGAATGCTGCGTGAAGTGTTCGTCGTGGGCGAAGAGATGCTTCCGTCCACCTTGTCTCGGCGCACGGGGCTGCCGTTGGCAGCGTGCCTCTCGGGTCTGCACGAGCTGGCGGAAGGCGGCTGGATCGAGGAAGGAGAACAGGGTGGTTGGGCGCTTCCTCTCGCCCGACGGTGACCGCGCGAGCTCAGGCCACGCCGGCCTGGGCACCACTGGGGTGGGCCGTAGTTTGAATGCGCGCCATGCCCGCGGCTCGCCGCAGCACCACCAGCAGCGGCCGCCCCAGCACAGCCAGGGCAATACCCGTCGCAAGAGCCCTGCCGGTGTCGAAGCCGGCCGTCGAGGTGAGCAGCGTGAACCACAAGAACGAGCGAAGATTGTCGACGAGTGGCGCACCTGGCACGTAGTCGAGAGCGCCTGCGGCGATGCCTTCGATCGACGTGCCTGTGATGAACGGCCAGAACCAGAGGTTCATCATCATGCCGTACACGTACGCGTTCACCACACCGAGCCCGATGAGCATGGCAATCTCGGCCTTGCCGTGCACGCGACGGGGCAGCAGCCCGGCAGCCAGGCCGCAGATGCTCGCGCCCATCATCTGGAACGGAAGCCAGGGGCCAACACCGGCGGTGAGCAAGGCCGAAGCGAACATCGCGGTATTGCCGAGCAAGAACCCAAAGCCTGGGCCGAACGCCCGTCCCGCGAGGATGAGGATGAAGAAAATGCTCTCGACGCCGGCTGTACCAGCGCCAAGCACTGGCCGCATCACAGCGGAGATGGCCGAGAGCACGCCGAGCATCGCCAGCGCCCGGGTGTCGAGGCCGCCTTCATTCACCTGCGCGAGCACCAACGCGAGCATGAGGGGCAACAGCGCGGCCAAGATGAAGGGAGCGTCTTGCGAATGCTGGGTGCCAACCCCCACCGCAGGTACGACGAACGGCCAGGCCAGGGCGAAGAAGCCGAACACGCTGATGACTCCAATGAGCAGCCACGAGGTCCACCCGAGATGGACACCAACGAGCGGTGCAGGGATGTCGAGACGGTCGTCAACGCGCGGCTTCATGGAACTCCTCGACGGTCAGTAACGGCACCGGGCTCGCCACCTTGGACACCTGTGTGGCAAGGAGCTGGCTGGAGGCGAGCACGTCGCGGGCGGGGCCGTCGGAGACGAGCTCGCCCTCCGCCATCACCACGACGCGCCCGCAGGTGCGGGCGGCCATCTCGACGTCGTGGGTAGCGATGAGGATAGAACGGCCCTCGGCTGCCATGCGCGCGATGGTGCTGCTGAGCACGCCCTTGGCGGCGTAGTCGAGACCGCGGGTGGGCTCGTCGAGGAGCACCACCTGGGGGTCGCCGACGAGCTCCGCCGCGAGTACGACCGCGATCTTCTGCCCTTCGG